>NZ_JBITEN010000006.1:0-376064 GCF_044455165.1 Streptomyces sp. NPDC051315 | reverse complement strand
ACATCGACGACCGTCGGAAGTTCTGGCGCCCACGTCGCAGTGGGCCGTCCCCGGGAGCCCGCGTGACCGATCACTCCACGGCGCGTCGCGCCCCCCCCCCCCCCCCCCCCCCCCCCCCCCCCCCCCCCCCCCCCCGGGGGGCCGCCCCGCGACCGGATGCCGGGGGCGAGCAGACCCAGGCCAGCACGGCCGCACCCCAGCCCAGCACCCACAGGGCCGCGCCCAGTACCCCGGCCGTCGCACTCACGCCGCCGCCCCCTCCCCCGCACCCGTCACCGGGAACCCCGGGGTCCGCAGGACGCGCCTCTCCGCGTCCACCGCGTAGACCTCGCATCCGGCCTGTCCGGCCGCCCACTCGACGCCCTCCGCCCCCATCGCGAAGGCGGCCGTCGCCACCGCGTCCGCCTCCGTGAGGGTCGGCGCGACGACGGTGACGCTCAGCAGACCGGTCGCGGGAGCCCCGGTACGTCCGTCGATGATGTGGTCGCCGCGCTCGTAGCGCGCGGAGGTCGCGACCGCGCCGTCCGTCAGCTCCAGCACCGTGCACAGCTTGTCGGCGATCTCGGGGTGCCGTACGCCGACCCGCCACGGTCCGCCGCCGGCGACGACGTCACCTCCGGCGTTGAGGCAGAACCGGCGCGCCCCGGCCTTCCTCAGCAGCTCCGCCGCCCGCTGCGCGGACCAGCCCTTCACGATCGCGCAGGGGTCGAAGCCCCGGCCGGGCAGCCGCGCGTCGAAGGCGCCGCCGGTCGCGACCCGGTACCGCTCGCACAGGTCGAGGACCTCGACGAGGTCGGCACCGAGCGCGTCGGCCGGCAGCTCGCCCCGGCCGTACCGGGACACCTCGCTGCCCTCCTTGAACGGGCTGAACCGCTCGTCGGCCTCGCGCAGCCACGCGAACACGGCGTCCCCGGCCGCACCGGGGACGCCGGCGTCGTCGACCCGCAGGGAGATGGGGAACCCCATGACGTGTTCGACGCGGTGCACCTCAGGCGCCCTTCGCGTCGATGGCGGCCTGGAGGGACTCCCGGTAACCGTCGCTCGTGATCGTCGCACCGGACACCGTGTCGATGTCCGCGCTCTGCGCCTGCAGCGTCTCCTCGATCAGCTTCGGCACCGCGGCCGTCGTCTGCGGATGGTCCGGCTGCTCCAGCATCCGCACGGCGGTGATCGTGCCGCCCTCGAAGGTGACCTCGACCTGCACGTCGCCCTTGTCGGTGTTCACCGTGGAACCCGCGACGACCTGGGAGGCCGGGGACGCGGAGGCGGACGGGGAGGCCGATGCGGCCGCGGCGCGCGCGTCGATGGCGGCCTGGAGGGACTCCCGGTAACCGTCGCTCGTGATCGTCGCGCCGGACACCGTGTCGATGTCCGCGCTCTGCGCCTGCAGCGTCTCCTCGATCAGCTTCGGCACCGCGGCCGTCGTCTGCGGATGGTCCGGCTGCTCCAGCATCCGCACGGCGGTGATCGTGCCGCCCTCGAAGGTGACCTCGACCTGCACGTCGCCCTTGTCGGTGGTGACGACGGTGCCCTTGACGACGGTGGACCCGGACGCGGAGCCCGTCGAGGAGGCGGACGGCGTCGACGCGGGCGCCGCGGCCTCCGCCGTCGACGTCCCCGTGGACGGCTCGTACCGCCAGACCGGGATGAGGCCCGCCACGGACAGGACCAGGACAGGTAGTGCTCGCTTCACGTCGTTTTCCCCGTCTCCCTCATCCGGCCAGGCTGAAGCGCTCGAAGTGGATCTGCTGTCTGGGCACGTCCAGCTCGCGCAGGCTGCCCAGCACCGCGTTCATCATCGGCGGCGGACCGCACAGGAACACGTCGCGGTCGGCGATGTCCGGCACCAGCCGGGCCAGCTCGCCCGCGGCCAGCCTGTCGGGGACGGGCGGGCCGGTCACCAGGTGCAGCTCGGCGCCCTTGGCGTGGGCCAGGTCGCGCAGCTCGTCGTAGAGGACCGCGTCCCGGTCGGTGCCCACCCGGTAGATGACCACGGCGTGGCCGCGCAGCTCCTCCAGCAGGGCCCGGATGGGGGTGACGCCGACGCCGCCGGCGACCAGCACGGCCTCCGGCCGGGTGCGGTGCATCGCGGTGAAGGCGCCGTAGGGGCCCTCGGCGAAGACGCGGGTACCGGGCCTGATGTGGCGCAGGCCGGCCGAGCCGTCGCCGGCGGCCTTGGCGGTCAGGCGCAGGGTGCGGCCGTCGGGCGCGGCCGACAGGGAGAACGGGTTGGCCTGCCACCAGCGGTCCCTGGTGAGGAACCGCCACAGGAAGAACTGGCCCGCCCGGGCGGGCAGCCGGTCCAGGTCACGGCCGGTGATGTACACGGAGACGACGTGGTCGGACTCGGGCACCACCGCCTCGACGCGCAGCTGGTGGCGCCAGTTCCGCCACAGCGGCAGCGCCAGCCGGCCCACGGCCACCGAGCCGAGCGCGACGGCCCACAGGGCGTACCAGTAGGTCGTGGCGGCGGAGCTCGAGGTGAAGGTGGTACCGACGGCGACCTGGTGGGTGAAGGCCAGCACCACGGCGACGTAGGTGTACAGGTGGATGAAGTGCCAGGTCTCGTAGGCCAGTCGGCGACGGGCCCAGCGCGCGGAGACGGCGCCGACGACGAGGATGAGCGCCAGCGCGACGACCGCGCGGAACACACCTTCGACGGTCTCGGCCAGGTCGACGAGCTGGCTCACCGGGTCCATCGAGGACGACTCGGCATAGCCGAAGGTGATGAACACCACATGCCCGACCAGGGTCCACAACAGGCCGAATCCGGTCCAGCGGTGCCAGTTGGTCAGCCGGTCCATGCCGATGCGGCGGTCCAGCCAGGGCAGCCGGGCGACCAGCAGCAGCTGGAACGCCATGAGCAGGGCGGCGTAGAGGCCGGTGAACCGGCCCAGCACGACGAGGGCGTTGGAGGCGAACCCCGCCTGCACGGCGAGGAGGGTCACGACGGCCGCGTTCGCGGCCAGCACGGCGTACAAACCGGTGCGGGCCACTACTTTGGGACGTATCGCCGTGGGGGGTACGGGAGGCGACTGGACGGTCGTCACGGACGGAAACTCCTTGATGCGGGTCCTCAGGACACCGAGCTTCGCTGTCCGGAGCTGTCGAGATCCTGTCGTACAACTTTCAAGAGCTTATCGATGTGTCCGCGCACCGGTCCGGGTTCTCCCACCGGGAGGCGCGTGCCGCACTATGAGCGGGTGGAAAAAGTACGACTCCTCGTGGTGGACGACGACCCGCCGATCGCCGATCTCGTGGCGACGGTCGCCCGCTACGAGGGCTGGGACGCGGTCACCGCGAACTCGGGCGAGGAGGCGCTGCGCCGCGCCGCCGAGTTCCGGCCGGACATCGTGGTGCTCGACCTGATGCTGCCCGACATCGACGGCTTCGGCGTCCTGGACCGGCTGCGCCGCTCGGGGACGATGGTGCCGGTGGTGTTCCTCACCGCCCGCGACGGGGTCGCCGACCGCGTCGCCGGGCTGACCCGGGGCGGGGACGACTACCTGGTGAAGCCGTTCGCCGTGGAGGAGCTGATGGCCCGGCTGCGGACGGTGCTGCGGCGCAGCGCGGGCCCCGCCTTCCCGCGGTCGGTCCTGCGGGTCGGGGACCTGACGATGGACGAGGACACGCGTGAGGTGCGGCGCGGCGAGAAGCTGCTGACCCTCACCCCGACCGAGTACGAGGTGCTGCGCTACCTGATGCGCAAGTCGCCGACCGTGCTGACCAAGGCGCAGATCCTCGACCACGTGTGGGAGTACGGCTTCGGCGGCCGTTCCAACGTCGTCGAGCTGGTCGTCAGCCGGCTGCGCCGCAAGCTGGACGCGACGGGCGAACCGCTGATCCACACCGTGCGCGGCTTCGGGTACGTGGTCCGGCAGGCGGCCGAGTGATCCGCCGGGCCCTGCGGGGATACCGCAGGCTGCGCCTCGGCACCCGTCTCGCGCTGGGGCTGGGCGCGCTGTCGCTGGTGGTCTTCGCGGTCGTCGGCACGGCCCTGACGACGTACATGCGGGACTACCTGTCGGCCCAGCTCAACGAGCAGCTGAAGCTCGCCCAGCTCGCCCAGTCCAAGAGCATCGCGACGCACGGCACGCTCGCGGGGAAGAAGTACTACCGCTGGTACTACGCCGTGTACGACGTGTCGGACGGCACCCCGGTGCTCCGCAGGCCCGAGGACCCCGCCGACGTGCCGGAGGACGTCGACGACCTCACCGCCGTGGCCCGGGCGCAGGCCGCCACGGACACCGAGGTCGTGCGCACCGAGCACCTCCGGGGCGAAGGCCTGTACCGGCTGCGCGCCTGCGAGGTCGAACCCGGCGTGGTCCTGGTCAGCGGCGCGCCGATGGACGACATCGAGGACACCGTCCGGCAGCTGATCACGATCCAGGTGGTCACCTTCGTCCTGGCGCTGCTGGCCCTCGTGGTGTTCGGGCGGGCCCTGCTGCGGCGCGGTCTGAAGCCGCTGAGCGACATGGCGCACACCGCGCACGGCATCGCCTCGCACGACCTGACGGAGACGGCGGCCCGGCTGCCGCTGCGCGCCGACCGGCCCGGCGGCGGCCCCGAGGTGGAGGAGCTGCGCACCGCGTTCAACACGATGCTGGAGCACATCGACGACTCCCTCGCCGTCCGCGCCGAGGCCGAGCAGCGGCTGCGCCGCTTCGTCGCGGACGCCTCGCACGAACTGCGCACCCCGCTGATGTCGGTCCGCGGCTACGCGGACCTCTTCCAGTACGCGGCCGCCAACGCCCCCGAGGAACGCGACCGGCACCTGGCCCGGCTGCGGGCCGAGGCGGCGCGGATGGGCGTCCTCCTCGACGACCTGCTGCTGCTGGCCCGCCTGGACGCGGCGGAGGTCGAGACACCGCTGCGGAAGGAGGACACCGACCTGGTGGAGCTGGTGGAGCAGGCGGCCGACGCCTTCCGCGCGAGCCACCCGGACCACCCGCTGACGGTGGCGCCGGGCCCGGCGTCGGTTCGGCTGCGGCTGGACCCGCAGCGCGTCCGGCAGGTCCTGGACAACCTCCTCACCAACGCGGCCGTCCACACCCCGGCCGGCACCCCGGTGTCCGTCGCGGTGTCGCTCACCGGGGGCACGGCCCGGGTGAGCGTGACCGACAAGGGTCCCGGCATCCCGCCCGGCGACCGGGGGCGGGTCTTCGACCGCTTCTACCGCGTCGACAAGGCCCGCAGCCGCGACCGCGGCGGCAGCGGTCTCGGCCTGGCCGTGGCCCGCTCCCTCGTGGAGGCACACGGCGGCACCCTCGGCCTCGACGCCGCCGCGGGCCCGACGGTCTTCACCCTGGCCCTCCCGCTCGGACGGGCCGCGCGGGGATGACCGGGCCCGCGGCCGGGCGGCCGGGCCGGTCCGCCGGGTCCCGACGGGGGGAGGCGCGGGAGCGACGGGGACCTTTGAGCCGTTCCGCCCGCGGGTACGGTCCCGTCCGTGCCCTATGTACTGGAGAACGCCTGCACGGCCGCCGACCCCTGGAAGGGCGTCGACCCCGACGCGCTGTCCCGTGCGGTGCGGGCGCAGGAGCGACGCCCCGTACCCGGGATCGAGGACATGGCGGTGTACCTGGCCGCCCAGGTGTCCGACACCTCCCACCGTGACGTGATCGGCCCCCTGCTCGACGGCGGCGGCGCGAGCGGCGTCGTCGTCCGGCGCGGCACGGTCCTCGCCTCGTGGGGCGATCCGACGCGGGTGGAGATGGCGTACAGCGCGACGAAGAGCGTGCTGTCGCTGGTCGCGGGCGTCGCCCACGACGACGGCCTGCTGCACCTCGACGAGCCGGTGTCCGCCTCACTCGACCTGCCGCAGTTCACCGGCGCCCACGGGCGGGCGGTCACCTGGCGGCACCTGCTGGACCAGACGAGCCAGTGGGAGGGCTCCCTGTGGTCCAAGCCCGTCTCCGCCGACGCCCAGAGCACCCGCGCGGGCACCGAGTCGCGGGGCGGCCCGCCCGGCGCGGGCTGGGCCTACAACGACGTCCGGGTGAACCTCACCGCCCTGGCCCTGACCGTGCTCACCGCCCGTCCCCTGCCCGACCTGCTCCGCGAACGCGTGATGGCTCCCCTCGAGGCCTCCAGGTCCTGGTCCTGGCACGGCTACGACACCTCGTACGCCGAGGTGTCCGGTGTGCGCCTCCCCGTGGTGTCCGGCGGGGCGCACTGGGGCGGCGGCCTGTGGATCAGCGCCCTGGACCTGGCCCGCGTCGGCCAGCTGTGCCTGCGCGGCGGCACCTGGAACGGCAAGGAGGTGATCTCCGCCCGCTGGATCGAGGAACTGTGGACGCCGTGCCGGGTGAAGCCGGACTACGGCCTGTCCTGGTGGCTCAACGACAGCCGTACCGTCTGGCCCACGGCCCCCGCCACGGGCCGCTGCGCCCGTGGCAACGGGGGCGCCCACCTGCTGTGGGTCGACCCGGCCCGCGACCTGGTGATCAGCTCGCGGTGGGGGGCACAGCCGGAACGTCTGCTGCGGGAGGTGTCGGCGGCGGTGGCGGAGGTGGGCTGAGGAGGGTCAGGGCGGCACCGGGGGCGGGATGAGCGGCGGGGGACCCGGGCAGAACACTCACAGCTCCACCGCACCGACGGTCGCCCCTCCGCCCGCACGCCGTCGACTTCCGGACACCGCACCGTCACACCGGAGGGGAATCTCCTCCCCCGTCCCCTCCCCTGTCCAGGGCCTGATCCGTCACCCCGCCGCACGCGGAGGTGACGCGGAAGGACGACGTGCGCCGTGTCCCCGCTGCCGCTCGACGGTCCCGCCTCCCCGCTGCCCCGCGCGGACCACCCCCACCCCCAGGCCTCCCCCGCCCACCCCGCACCCGCCTCCGGCGCCCGCCCCTCACCCGCCTCCCCCGTCCGCCGCGCCCTGGCGTCCGCCCCCGGCCGCCGCGTCCTGAGCCTGCTCCCGCTGCTGCTCCTCGGGATCTGGGCGGCGATCGACTGGCACGCCGTACGCGAGGGCACCGCCCGCCTCGCCACCGCCGACCCCTGGTGGCTGCTGGCCGGGATCGTCTTCACCTGCCTCGGCTGGGTCGCCGCCGCCTGCGTCCGCCAGGGCGCGATCCCCGACCGGCTGCCCCGGGGCCCGCTGCTCGCCTCACAGATCGCCGCGGGCGCCGCGAACCACCTCCTGCCCGCGAGCATCGGCGCCCACGCGGTCACCGTCCGCTTCCTGCGGCGCCAAGGCGTCCCCCTCCCCCGGGCCACGGCCTCGATCGCCCTGTACTCCCTGGTCAGAGCCGTGGCGAAGACGCCGTTACTGCTCGTCTTCGTCCTGTCCGCCCCCGCCGCCGTACCCCCCGTCGCACTCCTCCCACGAGGACGGACGCTGTTCCTGGCCGTCGCCGGCCTCCTGCTCGCGCCCGCGGCGGCCGCGGCACTCCTCGTCCTGGTCCGCCCCCTGCGCCGCCCCGCCCTGGACTTCGTCCGTACGGCCCTCACCGACGCGCGGCACCTGCACACCCGCCCCGGCCGCTTCCTGCCCCTGTGGTGCGGAGCGGCCGCGGCTCCGCTGCTCCAGGCCTGTGTCGTCGCCTCGGTCGGCACAGCGCTCGGCGTCCCGCTCTCCTGGCCCCAGCTGGTCTTCGCGTTCCTCGCCGCGAGCACCGCGGCGGGCGCCGTACCCGCCCCCGGCGGCATCGGCCCGGTCGACGCCGCCCTGGTCCTCACCCTGGCCGGCTACGGCACTCCCCTCTCCCTGGCCACGGCCACGGTCATCGGCTACCGGGTCCTGACCGTCTGGCTGCCCCTGCTGCCGGGGATGCTGGTGCTGTCGGCGCTGGTGCAGCGGGAGGTGCTGTGAGCGCGGTGCGACGGGCCGGCGGTACGGGTCCGTCGCACGGGCCGGACGAGCGGGAAGGCCGGGAGGGACGGGCGGGTTTGGCCCGCCGGGTTGCCGACGGCGTACCTCGCCGGGGGACCGGTCGCTCCCTCCCGCCCGGCGCTCGACGCCGGCGGGACCGCCGCCCCCCGACCGTGGCGGCCCTCGGCGGGGAGCCGGGCCGGACGCCCGACCGGACGTCCTGACCCGCTGTCAGCCCTCGGTGGGCGTCAGCCGCAGCGAGACGCTGTTGATGCAGTACCGCTGGTCCGTCGGGGTCGGGTAGCCCTCACCCTCGAACACGTGCCCGAGGTGCGAGCCGCACCGCGCACACCGCACCTCCGTCCGGACCATCCCGTGCGAGCGGTCCTCGATCAGCTCCACGGCGTCGCTGTCCTTCGGGTCGAAGAAGGACGGCCAGCCGCAGTGCGACTCGAACTTGGTGGCGGAGGTGAACAGTTCGGCGCCGCAGGCTCGACAGGAGTAGACACCCTCGGTCTTGGTGTCGGTGTACTCGCCGGTGAAGGCGGGCTCCGTCGCGGCCTGGCGGAGCACCGCGTACTCGGCCGGGGTCAGCTCCGCCCGCCACTGCTCGTCGGGCTTTTCGACGTCGTACGACATGAAGGCCAACCCCTTACTTCCGTTACTTCTGCGCGAGACGGTCCAGGATCCGCGGGCCGAGGTCGGTGACGTCGCCCGCGCCCATGGTGAGAACGAGATCACCGGGCCCGGCCATTCCCGCGATCACCGAGGGCACCTGGTCCTTGTCGTGCACCGGCGTCACGTCCGCGCCCGCCGCCCGGGCCGCGTCGACGATCAGCTCGCTGGTGACACCCGGGACCGGGTCCTCGCGGGCCGGGTAGATGTCGAGGACGACGGAGGCGTCGGCCAGGGCCAGCGACTGCCCCATCTCCGTGCCCAGCTCCTGCGTCCGGGAGAACAGGTGGGGCTGGAAGACGACCAGGATGCGGGCGTCACCGGCCGCCGCGCGCATCGCCTCCAGGTCCGCCGTCATCTCCGTCGGGTGGTGCGCGTAGGAGTCGATGACCTGGACACCCGCCTGCTCGCCCTTCAGCTGCAGGCGCCGCTTGACGCCGGTGTAGGCGGCCAGGGCGGGCGCCAGCTCGGACGCCGGGATCCCGAGGGCCACACCCGCCGCCAGCGCGGCGACCGCGTTGTGCGCGTAGTGGCGGCCGGGCACGGACACCGTGAACGTGAGTTCCTGCCCGTCCATCAGCACGGTCACCCGGCTGCTGAGACCCTGCGGCTCGACGGCCAGCACCCGCACACCGGCGTCCTCGGCCTCGCCGTACGTCACCACCCGCACGCCCTCCAGGCGCCGGGTCAGCTCGCGCGCGCCCTCGTGGTCGGCGGAGATCACCAGCGTGCCGCCGGGCACAATCTTCCCGGCGAACGTCTCGAAGGACTCGTAGATCTCGTCCATGGAGGCGTAGTTGGCGTGGTGGTCGAGCTCGACGTTGAGGACGATCGCGACCTCGGGGGCGTACTTGTGGAAGCTGCGGTCCGACTCGTCCGCCTCGGCGACGAAGATGTCGCCCTCGCCGTGGGCGGCGTTGGAGCCGGGCGCGTCCAGGTCGCCGCCGATCGCGTACGAGGGGTTCAGCCCCAGCTCGGTCAGCGAGACCGCCAGCATGGACGTCGTGGTGGTCTTGCCGTGCGTGCCGGCGACCGCGATCGGCCGCAGCCCGTCCATCAGACGGGCGAGGGCGTCCGAGCGGTGCACCACCGGAATCCCCAGCTCCGCCGCGCGGGCCAGCTCGGGGTTGTCCGCCCGGATCGCCGACGACACCACGACACAGCTGGCGTCGTCGGCGAGATGCCCGGCGGCATGCCCGATGTGCACGGTCGCCCCCAGCGCCCGCAACGCCTGCGCGGTCTCCGACTCCTTGGCGTCACTGCCGGCCACCTTGGCCCCGCGCTGGGCCAGGATCTTGGCGATCCCGGACATTCCGGCGCCGCCGATGCCGATGAAGTGCGGTCGATCCATGGCGGTAGGAAGGCCGGGTGCCATGCGTGTTCTCCCAGAGTGCGGAACCTTAAGACGATGAGCGTGCCCCAGCCTATTGCGTGACGGGACCGCACCCGCCCGAGGGGCGCGGGGGCGGTCCCGTCACGCGGTTCCGCCGGGGCGCGACCGGCCGGGCGCGCGCCCGCGGCCCCGCGAGGCACCGCACCCCCGCGCCGCCCCGGCCCGGCCCCCGCGGCGGCTACGCCTTGCTGTGCGAGAAGAGCTTCAGCACCGGCACCCCCACCTTGTGCCGGGCCCGGGACGCCCAGTCGCGGTGGAAGAACTCCTCCACGTAGTGCGGATCGGTCAGCACGATCACCTCGTCCGCCCCCACCTCCTCGACCACGCTCTTGAGCGCGTCCAGCGGATGGTCGTCGACCAACCGCCCCTCCGCCGCGCTGCCCGCCGCGTGCAGCGCGGTGAGGGAGACCTCCAGGGCTCTCTGCCCCATGCTCTTGGCCTCCTCCCCCTCGGGCGTCTCCCCCTCGCGCACGGCCTCGTCCAACTCGCCGAGGGCGATGTCGTCGATGGCCCGCAGCAACCGGTCGGCCTGCTCGCCGCGCGGCTGCAGCAGCACGTGGAAGGTGACCGGCTCGTCTCCGTGCAAGGTGGTGACGAACTCCACGTCGGCGGAGGTCAGGGCCTTCTCGATCATCAAAACGCTTGTGAACACCAACGCCCCATTCTCGTGCGGGGACCTCCCGTGGCCCCCAGTCGTCGGTGGGCCGTCCGGCTGGCCCTGCGGAAACCATCCTTCCCCGCGCTCGCACGGGGTCTGCGGTCCTAGTCTGCCTACCCGAAGTCAACCGGAACGGCATATTCCGCCGAATTCGGGACTCGGAACGCCTTGCCCGAATGCCCCGGATCCGACGGACCACACGTGCCTCTTTCCTCACTTCAGACCCGGCGGTACCGGCTGTAGAGGAACCCGTCCTCCTCCAGGAGGGACACCAGGGAGAACCGGTGCGGGACGGCGACCGACGGTCCGCCGGCGATCCGCTGCGCGTCGCCCGCGGTGAGCAGCGGCGAGACGGTCAGGCACAGTTCGTCGAGCACCTCGGCGGCCACGAGCTGTCCGAGCAGCCGGGGGCCGCCCTCGGTCAGCAGCCGGGTGTGTCCCAGCCCGGCCAGGGCCTGTACGGCCCGTACGGGCTCCACGCCGACGCCGTCACCGGCGATCACCACCCGCGCCCCGGCCTTCTCGGCGGTCGCGATCCGGTCGGGGGCCGCCGCCGCGCCGGTCAGGATCAGGGTGGGCACCAACGGCGAGGTGAACAGCGGGAGCGAGAAGTCCAGGTCCAGGCCGGCGGAGACGATCGCGATCGCCGGGACGGGCGCCTGCCCGGCCGCCTCCCTCCGCCGCGCGAACTCCGCACGCGCGCGTGCGGGCCGGTACCCCTCCCGGCGTACCGTTTCCGCACCGACGAGCACCACATCGGCGAGCCCTCGCAGGGTGCCGAAGATCCGCATGTCGGTGGCGTTGGAGATGGGCTGGGAGCGCCCGTCGTGCTGGGCGGCCCCGTCGAGCGTGGAGACCATGTTGGCCCGCAGCCAGGGCGTGGGCTCCCCGGGCCCGGGATCGGGGTAGGCGTAGGCGTCGGCGATCTCGTCGAGGCTCCACTCGCGAACCTCGTCCGTCTCTCGGACCTCGGGGGCCGCGGCGCCCCCGTCCGGGGTCCGGGCCGCTGTCTGGTCGGTCACTGGGAACAGGCGTCGCATACCAGGCAGTCTGGCACGGCACCCAGTCCCCGCCCGGCGGGACCGGCCGGGGGCCCGGAGTCCACCCGCGCCTCCACCGCACGGTCACCCACCGCACGACGGCCCACCGCACGCCTCGCCGACCACCGACGCCCCGGCGCCCGCGCCCACCCCACGACCACCCACCACCGACGCCCCGGCACCCGCGCCCACCCCACGACCACCCACCACACCGACCACCGACCACCCACGCCCCGGCGCCCGCGCCCACCCCACGCCCCCCCCACGACCGCCCACCGCCGACGCCCCGGCGCCCGGCCTCGCTCCCGCAGGGGCCCGTCACCACGACGCCCTCCCCCGTCCCGAGGCGGCACGCTCGCCCCACCACCCGCCGCGCCCGCGCGGGAGCGGGCCCCGGCCGCCTCCGCTCACCGGCTCCGGCAGCGGCGCCGTACGGACCTGCCCGGTCGGACCAGCCCGGTCCCCTTCGCCCGTGCCGGCAAGGGGGCCGGCCGTACGCCCCGGCCAGGCCGGAGCCGGCGGGCAGGCTTTAGCATGGGTAAGCGTGTCGTCCTCCTCCCCCGCCCCCGGCCTCGACCCGATAGCCGACGCGGCCCCGCTGTCCCTGTGCGCCCGCGAGCCGCACGTCCCCGCGGACCGGCTGGTCGCCGAGATGGTGCCGCCGCCGCGGTTCGACTCGGTGCGCTTCAGCACGTACCTCCCGGATCCGAACCAGCCCAGCCAGACCGAGGCGGTGGGAGTCCTGGAGGGCTTCGCCGCGGGGCTCGGCGGGGCGCACGCCGTCGGCGCCCCCAAACGCGGCTTCCTCGGCTTCGGCAGGACGAAGGCGCCCAAGACGCCGGCCGGCCCGCGCGGCGTCTACCTCGACGGCGGCTACGGCGTCGGCAAGACCCACCTGCTCGCCTCCCTGTGGCACGCCACACCGGCCGAACCCGCGCTCAAGGCGTTCGGCACCTTCGTGGAGCTGACCAACCTCGTCGGCGCCCTCGGCTTCCAGCAGACGGTGAAGACCCTCTCCGGCCACCGCCTGCTGTGCATCGACGAGTTCGAGCTGGACGACCCCGGTGACACCGTCCTCGTCTCCACGCTGCTCGGCAAGCTGGTCAACGCGGGGGTCGCGCTCGCCGCCACCTCCAACACACTGCCGGGCAAGCTCGGCGAGGGCCGGTTCGCGGCGGCCGACTTCCTGCGCGAGATCCAGGGCCTGTCCGCGCACTTCCGCACCCTGCGCATCGACGGCGAGGACTACCGCCACCGCGGCCTGCCCGAGGCGCCGGCGCCGTTCTCCGACGAACAGGTGACGAAGACGGCGTACGCCACCCGGGGCGCCTCGCTCGACGACTTCCCCCGGCTGCTGGAGCACCTCGCCAAGGTGCACCCCAGCCGCTACGGCGCCCTGACCGACGGTCTGAAGGCGGTCTGCCTCACCGACGTGCGGCCGATTCCCGACCAGTCGACGGCCCTGCGCCTGGTCGTCCTGGCCGACCGGCTCTACGACCGCGAGGTCCCGGTCCTGGCCTCCGGGCTCCCCTTCGACCGGCTGTTCAGCGAGGAGATGCTGAACGGCGGCTACCGCAAGAAGTACTTCCGGGCGATCTCCCGTCTCACCGCGCTGGCCCGCGACGCCCAGCGGCTCGTCGAGCCCCACTAACCGATCTCCCCCACAAGATCAAGGGTCAGATCGAGCCACTGACCCCTCGCTTTTGAGGCGCACTTCATCTCGCAACGCCGAGTTAACCCTGCAAACTACTTTGCAGGGTTAACGTGTTTCTTGACCAGTCGTTGACCAACCGTTGGTCTGGACTAGAGGCGTGAACTACGCGGAGGGGGGCGCATGTTGCGAGGTACGACAGCCCGGACCGTCGTCACGGTCCTCGCCGCCGCCCTGCTGGCCCTCCCTTTCTTCACACCTTCTTCCTCCTTCGCACACGCGCACGTAACCCGTCACACCCAGGTCAAGACAGAGACCGGAATCAAACCGTCCGTCATGTCCCTGCGTGACGAAAGGGTGACGTCCCGCTCGTGCGACCGTTCCGGGACACCCGTAGACCCCCTGCGCACCCGCGACCGCCACCGCGCCACGCTGACGCCCGACTCGGCGCCCCAGGAGCGCGAGCGCACCCCGTCGGCGCAGGATCCCGCGGCCGCCCGCCGACCGACCGGCCCGACCGCGCCGTACCACCACTCGTCGAGATTCGCGACGAGCCACTCTCCGGCGGCACTCCAGGTCTTCCGCTGCTGAGAGAGCAGAACAGCAGTTCCCCACCTGTCCTGCCCGTCCGACGCGCCCCCCACGGCGCGCCAGGAGGAATCACACATCATGCAGCCCCTCATCGACAACGCCCGTGCTTTCGGACAGCGCCCTGAGGAGTTCGCCCGGCTCGCCGAAGGCCAGTCGCCCCAGGTCCTGTTCATCACCTGCTCCGACTCGCGGGTCGTGCCCGCCCTGATCACGGGCGCCCGTCCCGGCGAGCTCTTCGAGCTGCGCACCGCGGGCAACATCGTGCCCCCCTACCTCTCGGAGCGCCCCACCGGCGAGGCCGCGACCATCGAGTACGCCGTGGAGGTCCTCGGGGTCCAGGACATCGTCGTCTGCGGCCACTCCCACTGCGGCGCCGTCGGCGCGCTGGTGCGCGGCGACGACCTCGACGCCGTACCCGCCGTCCGCGACTGGCTCGCGCACGCCGCGGACCAGCCCGGGGCCGCCGACCCCGACGACCCCACCGTCATGCGGGCGGTCCAGAACCACGTCCTCGCCCAGCTGCTGCGCCTGCGCTCCTACCCGTGTGTGGAGAAGCGGCTGGCGGACGGCCGGCTGCGGGTGCGCGGCTGGTACTACGAGGTGCACACCGGTGCCGTGAGCGAGCACCGTGTGGAAACCGACGCGTTCGAGGCTCTGTGAGCGCCGCGATGAACGAGCAGAAGACCGCCCCCATATCCAGGTTCCCCTACCTCAAGCAGGACTTCGCCGCCTCACTCGTCGTCTTCCTGGTCGCGCTCCCGCTCTGTGTGGGCGTGGCCGTGGCCTCCGGCGTGCCGGCCGAGCTCGGGCTCGTCACCGGCATCGTCGGCGGCATCGTCACCGGACTCATGCGGGGCTCCAGCCTCCAGGTGTCCGGTCCGGCGGCCGGTCTGACCGTGCTGGTCTTCGAGGCGGTGCAGGAGTTCGGACTGCCCGCCCTCGGAGTGATCGTGCTGGCCGCCGGGCTGCTCCAGCTCGCGATGGGCGCCCTGAAGCTGGGCCGCTACTTCCGGGCCATATCCATATCCGTCGTCGAGGGCATGCTCGCCGGTATCGGTCTGGTCATCATCGCCGGCCAGTTGTATGCGGCGGCCGGGCTGAAGGCGCCCGCCTCCGGCATCGACAAGATCCTGGGGCTGCCGGGAGCCGTCGTCGACGCGGCCGGCAGCACCGAGGCACTCGCCTCGCTCGCGATCGGCGCCGGCACGATCGCCGTGATGCTGTTGTGGAAGCGGCTGCCTAAGGGCGTGCAGACGGTCCCCGGCGCGCTCGCCGCGGTCGTGCTGGCGACCGTGGTCACCCTGGTGTTCACCATGCCCGTCGCGACCGTCGAGGTGAACGGCCTGCTGGACTCCGTCCAGCCGCCGGGCGCGGACGCCTTCGCCGAGCTGGCCCACCCGGCCATCTTCGGGACGATCCTCGCCTTCACCCTGATCGCCTCCGCCGAGAGCCTGTTCAGCGCCGCCGCCGTGGACCGGCTGCACGACGGTCCGCGCACCGAGTACGACAAGGAACTTATGGCCCAGGGCGCGGGCAACGCGGTGTGCGGCGCGCTCGGCGCGCTGCCGATGACCGCGGTGATCGTGCGCAGCTCGGCCAACGTCCAGGCGGGTGCCAAGACCAAGGCGTCCCGGGTGCTGCACGGTGTGTGGCTGCTGCTGTTCGCGGCGCTGCTGCCGTCGGCCCTGGCCCTGATCCCGCTGCCCGCGCTGGCCGGCATCCTGGTGCACGCCGGCTGGAAGCTGATCCCCTTCCGCGCCATCGCGTCGCTGTGGCGGGGGCACCGCGGCGAGGCGCTGATCCTGGTGGTCACCGCGGTGTCCATCGTCACGGTCAACATGTTCGAGGGTGTGCTGATCGGTCTGGCCCTGTCCGTGGTCAAGACCGCCTGGGAGGCCTCGCACATCAAGCTGGAGGTCATCGACAAGGGCGCCGGCCCCGTCCAGGCGTACCTGTCGGGCAACGCGACCTTCCTGCGCCTGCCGAAGATCCTCGACAGCCTCGAGGCCCTGCCGCAGGACCGCCCGGTCGAGCTGGACCTCTCCGGTCTGCACCACCTCGACCACGCCTGCCGCACGGCGCTGGAGAGCTGGGCCGAACGGCACAGCACGGTCGGCACCGAGCCGGTGAAGATGACGATGGCCGCCTAGCGGCGCGCTGCGTCCCCGTGGCCGGGTTCCGGGCGATGGCCCCGGACCCGGCCACGGGCATATCGTTGCAGCAACAGCGTTTCGGACCTCTCCCGGAGGAGGTCGTCATGCTCGATGAGCTGCTGACAGCGGCCGCGGCGGTCGGCGCCGGCGCGGTCGCGTACGTGGTGGCGGGCGCACGGGTGGTCAAGCAGTACGAGCGCGGGGTGGTCTTCCGGCTCGGCCGGGTCGTCGGGGGCATCCGCACACCGGGCTTCACCATGGTGATCCCGGCCGTCGACCGGCTGCGCAAGGTCAACATGCAGATCGTGACCATGCCCGTGCCCGCCCAGGAGGGCATCACCCGCGACAACGTGACCGTGCGGGTCGACGCGGTCGTCTACTTCCGGGTCGTGGACCCGACCGCGGCCATCGTCAACGTCGAGGACTACCGCTTCGCCGTCTCGCAGATGGCGCAGACCTCGCTGCGGTCGATCATCGGCAAGAGCGAGCTGGACGACCTGCTGTCCGACCGGGAGAAGCTCAACCAGGGCCTGGAGCTGATGATCGACAGTCCGGCGGTGGGCTGGGGGGTGCAGATCGACCGGGTGGAGATCAAGGACGTGTCGCTGCCGGACACGATGAAGCGCTCGATGGCCCGTCAGGCCGAGGCCGACCGTGAGCGACGGGCCCGCATCATCAACGCGGACGCCGAGCTCCAGGCGTCGAAGAAGCTCGCCGAGGCGGCGGAGCAGATGTCCGAACAGCCGGCCGCGCTCCAACTGCGGCTGCTCCAGACGGTGGTGGCCGTGGCCGCCGAGAAGAACTCGACGCTGGTCCTGCCCTTCCCGGTGGAGCTGCTGCGCTTCCTGGAGAAGGCCCAGCAGCAGCAACCTCCGCCGCGGGCCGCCGCCCGGTGACGCGCGCTACGCGCGTGGTTCCCGGGACGTGCGGTGAGTGATAGACACAGCGGGATCGCAGTTCCTGTCCGCCAGCAGGAAGGTTTCGCCATGTCGGACATCCGTCATGCGGCGACCCGCCGTCAGATCCTCGCCCGCACCGGTGCCCTGGGAGCGGGCATCGCGTTCGCCGGGGCCCTGTCCGAGCTCTTCACGGACACGGCCGCCGCGCAGAACCTCGGTCACACCGGCTACGGCCCCCTCGTCCCCGACCCGCACGGCCTGCTCGACCTGCCCAAGGGCTTTGGCTACCGGGTCCTGTCCCGGGAGGGCGACCCGCTGCGCTCGGGCGAGGGCCCGGTCCCCTCGAACCACGACGGCATGACGGCCCTCCCCGGCCGCCACGGCCGGATCCACCTGGTCCGCAACCACGAGAACCGCCCCACGGCGAAGCTCGGCGTACCGACCGTGCGGGGCCTGACCTACGACCCGGCCGGCAAGGGCGGCTGTACGGCCCTGACGCTGGACTCCGGCAACGAGGTGCTCGCCGAGCGTGTCGCGATCGCGGGTACGGCCGTCAACTGCGCGGGCGGCCCCACCCCGTGGCGCACCTGGCTGACCTGTGAGGAGACCGAGGACCGGGCCGGCACCAACGGCTACACCAAGGACCACGGCTTCATCTTCGAGGTCGACCCGTCCGACCCGCACCGCACCGGCGCCGTCCCGCTCACGGCGATGGGCCGCTTCCCGCACGAGGCGGTCGCCGTCGACCCGCGGCACGGGATCGTCTACGAGACGGAGGACGCCTTCGAGAAGCCCTTCGGCCTCTTCTACCGCTTCCTGCCCGAGAAGCCGCTGGGCGGGGTGGGTTCGCTGCGCGCGGGTGGCCGGCTCCAGGCGATGCGGGTGCCGGGCGTGCCGGATCTGTCGTCGATCCAGGAGACGGGCGCGACCTTCGACGGCATCGAGTGGGCCGACGTACCGGACCCGCTGGCCGCCGAGACCCCGATCCGCCTCCAGGACTTCGGGCCGAAGGGCATCACGCACGCGCAGAAGCTGGAGGGCTGCTACTGGGGCGGGCGGTGCGTGTACTTCGTGGCGTCCTTCGCGCGGGGCTCGGACGGCTCGGCGGCCGACCACTACGGCCAGATCTGGCGCTACGACCCGCAGCGCCGCCGCCTGACCCTGGTGATCGTCTTCGGGCCGGACACCGACGTGCAGCTGCCCGGCGAGTCCCCCGACAACATCTGCCTGGCGCCCGGCGGCGGCCTGATGGTCAGCGAGGACGGCAACGGCGCCCAGCACGTGTTCGGTGTGACCCGGGGCGGCGAGGTGTACGCGATGGCGCGGGGGCGGCAGAACATCGGGACGGCCGAGGAGCCGGAGTGGGGCGAGTTCGCCGGCGTCACCTTCTCCCCCGACGGCCGGACGATGTACGTCAACTGCTACACGCCGGGGACGACGTTCGCGGTGACGGGCCCCTGGCGGCGCTGACGCCTGTCGCCGTCCATGCCGCGCGCCCGGGCGGACGCGGCCGGCCGCCCGGCGTGGACGCGGCCGGCCGCCCGGCGTGGACGGCGGCGCGTCCCGGCGCGGCAGCCGTCGAGCGCGACGCGCGGCGGGCTGCTCCTCCAGGACGACCGCACCCGCGTCCGGGGCGCGGAGAGCACACGCGGGGGCGAGGCGAGCCCGGGACCGCCGGCGAGGAAGCCGAGCGCCGCGATCTCGGTACGCAGCGGCCGATGAGGCGTTCGGCTCGGCTGGGAGCGGCCGCGATGAGGTCTTCCCGCAGGGAGTGGCCGCGGTGAGGTCTGCTCGCCGGGCGACCGCTGCGGCCGCCGTCCTCCGCACCCCGGGTGAGGACCCGGGCGGGTGACAGGAGCGCGGACGCGCGAACGAATTCACCCATCATACGCTTTACGCCTCATACCTTCTTACGGTGATCGCTCCCGTACGCCGTCTCGTCGCCGTCTGCGCCCTGGGTGCCGCGCTCGCCGCCTGCGGCACGGCCCCGGCTCCCCGGGCCGCCCGCCCGGCCCCTGCCCAGCCCTCGCCCGCGCCGTCCCTGCCGCCCACCCTGGCCCCGGGCCCCGGCGGCCTGACCCCCGTCTTCTCGCACGGCCCCCGCACCCGCGACCGGACCGTCGCCCTCACCTTCGACGCCGACATGACGGCCGGTCAGGGGGAGCGGGCGGCGGCGGGCGAGCGGTTCGACAACCCGCAGCTGATCGCGGCGCTGCGGGCACTGGAGGTTCCGGCAACCGTGTTCATGACCGGCCGGTGGGCCGAGGAGTATCCGGACCAGGCCCGCGCCATCGGCCGCGACCCGCTGTTCGAGGTCGCCAACCACTCCTACAGCCACTACGCCTTCACCGACGACTGCTACGGCCTGCCGACCGTACCGGAGGAGCGGATGCGGGCCGACGTGGAGCGGGCGTACGCGGCGTTCCGTCGGGCCGGGGTGCCCGACGCGCGGCCGTACTTCCGTTTCCCCGGCGGCTGCCACGACCGGCGCGCGCTGCGGGCGGTGAGCGGCGCCGGGGTGACCGCCGTGCAGTGGGACGTGGTGAGCGGGGACGCGTTCGCGACGGACGCGGACGCCGTGGCCCGGCAGGTGCTCGACGGGGTGCGGCCGGGGTCGGTGGTGGTCATGCACTGCACCCGCAGCGCCGCCCCGACGACCGAGCGGGCGGTGCGCGCGATCGTGCCCGAGCTGCGCCGGCGGGGCTACCGGTTCGTGAAGGTTTCGGAGCTGATCGGGGCCGCCGACGGCCGGCGCTGAGCCGGCCGCGCTCTCGTACGCTGGAGTCATGAGCGACGACGACGGCGACACCGGCTACTGCCTGATCGACGCGACCCGGCCGCCCAGGGCCGACGGGCCTCCGTACGCGGAGTGCGTGCTGTGCCGGGAACCGACGGAGTACCCGGAGTCGTACAAGGGGATCACGCTGTGCCCCGTCTGCGAGTGGCAGGAGGCGCAGCGCACGGCGTGCTCGGGCTGAGCGGGCGGCTCAGGGCGACCTGCGGGACGTGAGCACGCAGGCCACGGCCACGGCCGCGGCGGTGAGCAGCACCGCGGCGGCCAGCGGCAGCAGCGGCGGGCGGACCGTCGCGGAGTGCGAGCCGGTGACCAGGCCGCTGACGGCCGCCTGCGCCGGAGAGCCCGCCACCACCAGCGCCAGCAGCGCCGAGAGCAGCAGCGCCGGCACCGCACGGCCCGGTGAGCGCAGCACGGGCCAGGCGGTGAGCGCGCCAACGGCCGTTCCGAGCAGGGCGCAGGTCAGAGCGGCGAGCAGACCGGCGGCACAGGCCTCGGGGAGGGGGATCCGTTGCTGGTGGTCGGCGCTCACGGGGGCGCTGATCAGGGTGACGACGGTGGTGGCTGCCGTACCGGACACGACGGCCGCGCCGAGCCCGGCCAGCACCGCGGCCAGGTGTGCCCGCACCGGCCCGGCCGCCGCGGCCACGACGGTGCGGGCCGCCGGCGGCTCCTGGGTCACGCAGATCCGCACCAGCCAGGCGGCGACCGGCAGCAGGGCGGCCGCCGCGTAGCCGAGGGAGTCCAGCACGGGCTGCCCGCCCTGGACGCTGACGCCCAGGAAGACGGCGTACAGGAGGAACGGGGGCAGCCAGCGCTGGGAGCGCAGCAGCAGGGCGGCCTGGTAGCGCAGGAGGGCGGTCATGAGCTGCCTTCACGGTCGGGCGGTGGGGCTGCCGGGGCGACGCTCACCACGTGCCACGGCGGGCGGGCGGTGAGCAGGGCGCGCAGCAGGACGTCGGAGTGGGCGGCGGGGACGGTGAGGCGGTGGGTGCCGGGGGTGGTCTCCTGGGCCTCGACGGCCAGTCGACGCGCCTGGGCCGGCAGCGGGCCGGCGGGCGGCCCCTGCACCTCGACGACCACGTGCGGCCCGTCGGGGGCGGGGGGCGCTTCCGTACGGCGGTGGAGGGTGCCGTCGCTCACCGTGCAGACGGCGTCGGCCGCTCCCACGAGACGGCGGGGGTCGTGGTCGACGAAGACGACGGCCGTGCCGGCGGCCGTGCGCTCGGCGACCGCGCGGTCCAGCTCGGCCCGCGCGTCGGTGTCCAGCCCGGTCCAGGCCTCGTCCAGGACGAGCAGTTCCGGGTCGGCGAGGAGCGCCTGGGCCACGGCGACCTTCTGGCTGCTGCCCTTCGACAGGCGGGAGAGCGGGGTGTGGGCGTGGGCGGTGGCGCCGAAGCGGTCGAGCCAGTCGCCGGCGGCGCGCCGGGCGCCGGCGCGGGTGAGGCCGTGGACGGTGCCGAGGTGGGTGAGGTAGCCGACCGCGGTGAAGGGGAGGGCAGCGGGGAAGCGTTCGGGGACGTAGGCCGTGCGGGGACGGCCGGTGACCCGGCCCGTGGTCGGGGCGTCGACGCGGGCCATCAGGCGCAGGAGGGTGGACTTGCCGGTGCCGTTGGCGCCCTGGACGCGGGTGAGGGTGCCGGGGGCCAGTTCCACGGTCACGTCGCTCAGGACCCAGGGGCCGCGTACGCCGTAGCGGCGGCCCACCTCGTCCAGACGTAATGCGCGTTCCATGGGGGCATCCTCTCGTACGGCGCGCGCGGGCTCCTCGTGGCCCGTCGCGCCCCGCGCCGGAGCCGCGCGGTCCGCCCCGCCGAGTGGGTCCAGTACCCTGCGCCACGTGAGTGAGAGTCCCTTCCAGGCCGAGCCGAACCCCCGCGACCAGGCTCCGCAGTTCGTGCTGCCCCTCGTCGTCCGGATGGAGAAGGACGCCCCGCCCGGACGTACCGACGCTCTCGAGACCGCCGCCCGGGCCGTGCTCGTGATGCTGAACGACGAGCGGTCCGTCGGGGACGGGGAGTGGGCGCGGGCGGTGCGCGACTGGCAGGACGCCCGGATCCGGAAGGTGGTGCGCCGCGCCCGGGGAGCCGAGTGGCGGCGGGCCGGGGCGCTGCCGGGCATCACGGTGACCGGGAAGGCGGCGGAGGTGCGGGTGTTCCCGCCGGTGCCGTTGGACGGCTGGCCGAAGGAGCTGGCGAAGCTGCAGGTGTCGGGGACCGATCTCGACGACCCCGAGGCGCCGGCGGAGGCGGACCCGGGGGTGCCGGTGCTGTGGATGAGCCCGGAGGTGGAGATGTCGGCGGGCAAGGCGATGGCGCAGGCCGGGCACGGCGCGCAGCTCGCCTGGTGGGAGCTGTCGGACGAGGAGCGTGCCGCATGGCGCGAGGCGGGGTTCCCGCTCGCGGTGCGCACCGCCGAGCCGCGGCGGTGGCGGGAGCTGACCGTGAGCGGGCTGCCGCTGGTGCGGGACGCGGGGTTCACCGAGATCGCGCCCGGCAGTTGCACGGTGGTCGCGGAGCACCCGGCGCTGCGCCGCCGGTAGCGGCCTGGGTCCCGGAACCTCAAATGTTGCTCTGAAGGAGGGCGGCGGGCGGTTCGGTCCGGTGCGGTGGGGCCATATCCCCGTCACCACGGCGGGGGCCGGACGGAGGAGGGGACGATGACGCGACTGGGGACGGGAATCGGCTGGCGGCCGGAGATCGCCGACGCGGTGGAGCGGATGCCGGGCATCGACTGGGTCGAGGTCGTCGCCGAGAACGTCTGCCCCGGGCACCTCCCCGACTCCCTGCTGCGGCTGCGCGAGCGCGGGGTCACCGTCGTCCCGCACGGTGTGTCGCTCGGGCTCGGCGGCGCGGACCGGCCCGACGAGGGACGGCTGAGGGCGCTCGCCGAGCGGGCGGAGGCGCTGGGTTCCCCGCTGGTCACCGAGCACATCGCGTTCGTCCGGGCGGGCGGGCCGCTGACGGCCTCCCCGTCCCTGGAGGCCGGGCATCTGCTGCCGGTGCCGCGCACCCGCGACGCCCTCGACGTGCTGTGCGAGAACGTGCGCGTCGCGCAGGACGCGCTGCCGGTGCCGCTCGCCGTCGAGAACATCGCCGCGCTGATCGCCTGGCCGGGCGAGGAGATGACGGAGGGCCAGTTCCTGTACGAGCTGGCCGACCGCACCGGAGTACGCCTGCTCATCGACGTCGCCAACCTGCACACCAACCACGTCAACCGCGGTGAGGACCCCGCCAAGGCGCTCGCCGAACTGCCGCTCGAGGCCATCGCGTACGTCCATGTCGCGGGCGGCTTCGAGCGGGACGGCGTCTGGCACGACAGCCACGCCCACCCGGTGCCCCGCCCGGTCCTCGACGTCCTGACCGACCTGGCATCCCGCGTCTCCCCGCCCGGGGTGCTGCTGGAGCGCGACGAGAACTTCCCCGAGGCGTCCGAACTGGAGCGGGAGTTGTCGTCGATCCGGGAGGCGGTGGCGGAGGGCGCCCGGACCCGGACCGTGGCGGCGGACGAGCCCGGGCCCGTCCGGTCGCAGGCCCCCGCCCCCGTCCCGGAAGCGGCCCGCCAGCGCCTCGGTCTCGCCCAGGCCGCCCTGCTGTCCGCCCTGGTCGCCGGGACGCCCGTGCCCGAGGGCTTCGACCGGGTACGGCTCGGCGTCCAGGCGCGGGCGCTGGCGGCGAAGCGGGCGGACGTGGTGGCGAAGGTGGCCCCGGAACTGCCGCGGATCCTCGGCGGCGCGTACCGGTCCGCGTTCGTCGCGTACGCCCAGGGGCACCCGATGCGCGGCGGGTACCGGCAGGACGCCCTGGACTTCGCCGAACGGATGCTGCTGGACGGGCAGGTGACGCGGGAGCGGGCCGCCCGGGAGCTGCGCCGGTGGTGGCTGGACCGGTCGGGGCCGGCGCCGAGGCCGCGGTCGCGGTGGGAGCGGGTGGGGCGGTCGCTGATCCGGCGGTGAACGTCCGGGCCCGCGCCTCGCCCCGGCCCACCCCCGGCCGGAGGGGAATGTGCCGGGGTTAACACCCCGGCCGCGCCGACCCGCCGAACCGCCCCTTCCAGCCCTGTTGCGCCCCCTATGCCCTCCCCGTCGACCGACCCATTCGCCCCGGATGTCCTCGATGCAACTCTTCTCCCGCGTACGGAAGTTGAGGCAACGGCCGCAGTAATATGCCCATCCCGCACCCGAAGCGCACCCGCGTGCGGTGCCGTGCGCAGGAGGCACCATGCGACCGCGACCCCCGATCAGGGGCAGAGGCATCTTCAGTGGCACCGGGCTCATCATCACGGCCCTGGCGGCGACCCTCGTGGCGCTGGTCTACCCGATCTGGTCGTACGAGGAGCAGCCCGGGACCGGCGCGGACGTCCTGAACGCGCAGACCGTGGCCACACAGTACGGCCCGCTGTCCGAGCTCGACCGGGACTTCGTCACGAAGGTGCGGCTGGCCGGGCTGTGGGAGCTGCCGGCCGGTCAGCAGGCGCAGCAGAAGGGCACCACCGAAGCCGTACGGACGGCGGGACGGCATCTCGTCGAGGGGCACGCCTTCCTGGACGAGCGGGTGCGCACGGTCGCCGCGCAGCTCGGGCTCCCGCTGCCGAACGAGCCCAATGACCAGCAGAAGGGCTGGCTGGAGGAGCTGAACGCGGCCCGGGGCACCGAGTTCGACCGGAAGTTCGCCAACATCGCGCGGCTGGCGCACGGCCGGGTGTTCTCCGTCGTCGCACAGGTGCGGGCCGGCACCCGCAACGCGCTGGTGCGCGAGCTCGCCGACGACGCCAACACCACCGTGCTGGACCACATCACGGTCCTGGAGGCCACCGGGTACGTCGACTTCGACGCCCTGGCCCGGGAACTGGCGTCCACCGGCACCGCGACGCCGGCCACCTCGCCCTCCCCGCCGTGGTCGGTGGCCGACCCCGGCCAGATCGTGCCGGTCACCCCGTCGCCGTACCCGACGTACACGCTTCCGCCGGCCGCGACGGCTCCGCCGCCCACGCGGAGCGGTTCCTGAGGGCCGGTCCGCCGGGGCGAGGGGAAACGGAACGTCACATATCCACAACTCCGGGTCCGGATCGTGACCCAAGGCATGGCGTTCTCCCGTGCGTCTGGCATAGAAACACGGCATGTTCTGGGTCCTTCTCCTGCTGCCGGCCTGGGCCGTCGCCGGAGCGGCGTGCACCCGGCTGTGCCTGGCCGCCGTCCGTGCGGCGGCCGTCGACGCGGACGCGGGTCAGGCACGTGATCTGACCCTCTACGAGGCGGCGTTCCTCTCCGGCGGTCCGGGCCGGGTCGCCGATCTGACCCTGGTCGCCATGGCGCGGCAGCGGCGGCTGCTGCTCGCCCACACCGGCTGGGCGACCGTCGTGGACCCACGCGGGCGCGACGAGATGGAGCGGTCGGTGATAGGGGCCATCGGACCGGAGGGGCAGTCCCGGATCGCCCCGGTGCGGGCCGCCGCGGCCGCCGCGGACGCGGTGCGCGGTCTCGCCGACCGGCTGGTCAGCGCCGGACTCGCGGTGCCCGACGGGACGCGTACGACGGTCGCGGCCGGGGTGCGCCAGGTGCGGGGCGCCGCCGTGGCCGTGCTCGTACTGGGTGCCGTGGCGCTGCTGATGCCCGCCTCCCCGAACGTGCCGCGCACCCTGGTCGCCCTCTGGTTCGCGCTGCCCCTCGCGCTCACCCTGAGCTGCCTGGCCATCGCCCGGATCGAGGTGCACCCGTACTCGCGCTGGGCCTCCCCCGCCGGTCAGCGGCTGCTGGGCGCACTGGCCCGGCACGCCGACGGCGACGGTGACGACCGCACCTACCTGACCTCCGTGGCCGTACGCGGGATCCGGGCCGTCGATGAGCCGGAGCTGCGGGCGGCCTTCGCGCACCGGGAGCCGTACGGGCGCGGCTGAAGGCCGCGGGGCGCATCCGGGTACCGCGGGAGCGCACACGGGGCATTGGCGCCGACATGCGTGGGCGGTGCTTGCCTTCCCCGAGGGGCACACCAAACATCCCTTCTGTCGCCGCCGTGCACCGAAGGGACACCCGATGAGAGCCGCCGTCCTCTACCCGGCCGCCGGAGCCCTGCTCCTGACCGCCCTCTCCGCCGCCCCCGCGGGCGGTGTCCCGAACGCCGCCGCCGGCTCCGGGGTCGCCCTCGCCGCCGCCCGCGCCGCGCAGGAGGGCATCGCCTTCGGCGCGTGCCCCCGCGCCCAGGACGCGCCGGCGGGCATGCAGTGCGGCACGGTCACCGTCCCGCTCGACTACGCGCGGCCGAACGGCAAGCAGATCGAGCTGACGGTCAGCCGGGTGCGGGCCACCCACCGCGATCCCCACAACAGCAAGCGGCGGGTGCCCCGGCAGGGCGCGCTGGTCTTCAACCCGGGCGGACCGGGCGCCTCCGGCCTGTACTTCCCGATGATCGGGCGGCTGCCGGAGTGGAAGCGCATCGGGGCCGCGTACGACCTCGTCGGCTACGACCCGCGCGGGGTCGGCCGCTCGGCGCCGCTGTCCTGCCAGGATCCCAAGCGCTTCGTCAAGGGCCCCTCGCCGGCACCCACCCACCCCTCGGAGTCGTACAAGCGGGAACGCGTCGCGCAGGCCAAGGCGTACGCGCGCGGCTGCGCCGAGCGGACCGGCGGCGCCCTGCGGCACTACAACTCCCTGAACAACGCCCGAGACCTGGACGTCCTGCGGGCCGCGCTCGGCGAGGACCGGCTGACGTTCATGGGCGCGTCGTACGGCACCTACTTCGGGGCGCTGTACGCGACGCTGTTCCCCGCGCACGTGCGGCGGATGGTGTTCGACGCGGCGGTGAACCCGGACCCCGCGCAGATCTGGTACCGCAACAACCTGGCGCAGTCGGTGGCGTTCGAGAGCCGCTGGACGGACTTCCGCGCATGGATCGCCCAGCACCACGACGTGTACGGACTGGGCGACACCCCGCGGAAGGTGCTGCGCAGCTACGAGCGGGCGCGGGCGATGCTGGCCGCCGAGCCGGCCGGCGGGAAGGTGGGGCCGGGACAGTTGCAGGGCGCGCTCCTGCAGGCCGGGTACTACGACGACTACTGGCCGTCCCGGGCCGAGGCGCTGTCGGCGTATCTGAAGGGCGACCCCGAGCCGCTGGTCGCGCTGGCCGCGCCGGCCGCGGGGGCGGCGACGGAGGCGGAGAACGCCCACGCCGTCTACACGGCCGTGGAGTGCAACGACGCGCCCTGGCCGACGGACTGGAAGGTGTGGGACCGGGACAACACGCGGCTCGCGCGCGTCGCGCCGTTCGAGACCTGGGAGAACGTGTGGGCGAACCTGCCGTGCGCGTACTGGCCGGCGCCTCGGCAACGACCCCTGGACGTGCGGACCGGATCGGGCGAGCTGCCGCCGACGCTGATCCTGGCCGCCGAGCGGGATGCCGCCGCGCCCTACGACGGGGCTCTGGAGATGCACCGGCGCCTGTCGGGTTCGGTGCTGGTGACGGAGCGGGACGCCGGGACGCACGGCATCGCGGGCGGGCCCAACGCCTGTGTCAACGGGCACCTGGAGGCGTACCTGCTGGAGGGCCGGCTTCCGGTGCGGCGCGCGGCCTGCGCGCCGCACCCGGAGCCCGAGCCGACGGACCGCGCCGGCAAGGCGGCGGTCCGGGCGAAGGGCTGAGCGCAAGAGCCCGGCGCGGGGCCGGTCAGGCCAGACCGGCCACCAGGTCGGCCACGGACTTCCGGCGCCCGGTGTAGAAGGGAACCTCTTCCCGGACGTGCATGCGGGCCTCCGAGGCGCGCAGATGGCGCATGAGGTCGACGATGCGGTAGAGCTCGTCGGCCTCGAACGCCAGGATCCACTCGTAGTCGCCCAGCGAGAACGAGGCGACGGTGTTGGCGCGCACGTCCGGGTAGCCGCGGGCCATCCTGCCGTGGTCGGCGAGCATGCGGCGGCGGTCCTCGTCGGGCAGCAGATACCAGTCGTAGGACCGCACGAACGGGTAGACGCTGACGTAGTTGCGCGGCGTCTCGTCGGCGAGGAACGCCGGGATGTGCGAGCGGTTGAACTCGGCGGGACGGTGCAGCGCCATGTTCGACCAGACCGGCTCCAGCGCGCGGCCCAGCTTCGTGCGGCGGAAGAGGTTGTACGCCTCCTGGAGCTCGTCGCTGGTCTCGGCGTGCCACCAGATCATGAGGTCGGCGTCGGCGCGCAGACCGGACACGTCGTACGTGCCGCGGACCGTCACGTCCTTGGCGGCCAGCTGGTCGAACAGCTCCTGGACCTCGTCCGCGTAGCCGGCGCGGTCCTCGGGCAGCGTGTCCTTCAGCCGGAAGACGGACCACAGCGTGTAGCGGATGACCTCGTTGAGGTCCTTGGCCAGCTTGCCCTTGTTCGGGATCCTGCCGGACTCGGTGGTGGGGGCGTCGTCACTCATGCCCTCATTCTCCCGCCCCTCCGTGCAGACTCTGCACCGGGTGGGCGGTGAGCTCCTCCACACCCCTCAGGTCTCCGGCCAGCTGGTCCACCGCCGCGTGGGCGCTCGCGACGCAGGCCGGGATGCCGACGCCGTCGTACTGCGCGCCGCACACGACGAGGCCCGGCAGCTCGGCGACGTGCTCGCGGATGCGGGCCACGCGCGCGTGGTGGCCGACCGGGTACTGGGGCAGGCCGTCGGTCCACCGGGTGACGAGGGTCCGCAGCGGAGTCGCCTCGAGGCCGGTGGCCGCCCGCAGGTCCCGCCGGGAGACCTCGACCAGGTGGGCGTCCTCCCGCTGGAGGATCTCCGTCTCGCCGTACCGCCCGACGGAGGTGCGCACCACGACCACGTCGGGGTTCTCCTCGGCGCTCCAGCGCCACTTCCGGAACGAGAACGTGGAGGCCTTGATGGAGCGGCCGTCGACGGGCGGGACGAGGAAGCCGCTGCCGTCGGGGAGGGAGACCTCACTGCGGCGGTAGGCGAGGGTGACCAGGGCCATGGAGGCGTACTCGACGGCGCGCAGCTCGGCGGCGGCCGCGGGGGACTCGGCGGCGAGCAGACCGGCGGCGGCGGGGGCGGGTACGGCGAGGACCACCGCGTCGGCGTGCAGCACGCGGTCGCCGGCCGTCACGCGCCAGCCTCCGCCGGCGTCCCGGCGCAGCTCCGTCGCCGGACGGCCGGACAGGATCTGGCCGCCGTGCGCGGTGACGGAGTCCGCGACCGCGCGGGCCAGGGTGCCGACGCCGCCCTCGATGCCCATGAACACGGGCCCGGTCTGCCGGCTCGCGGCGGCCCTGGCCTGGATCTCGCGGACGGCCTCGGTCAGCGAGTCGTGCCTGCGGGCGGTCTCGAAGAGCTGCGGGACGGCCGAGCGCATCGAGATGCGGTAGGCGTCGCCGGCGTAGACCCCGCCGAGCAGGG
This sequence comes from Streptomyces sp. NPDC051315, assembly GCF_044455165.1. NCBI lineage: Bacteria > Bacillati > Actinomycetota > Actinomycetes > Kitasatosporales > Streptomycetaceae > Streptomyces > Streptomyces sp. NPDC051315. The sequence continues at coordinate 347,041 of NZ_JBITEN010000006.1, read as the reverse complement.
GCTCGACGAGACGGTCGACGACCTCGCGGCCGAGGCGTGCCGCCACGTACGCGCCGACCGCCACGTCGTCGCCGATCTCCGTGCGGGGCAGGTCGGCGTCGCGTCCGATGCGGGCGAGGCCCTCGTCGGAGAGGACACCGGCCAGGGCGTCGGCGGTGCCGGGGACGCCCATGACATGGCCCTTGGGCATGGGACGGAGGGCGCCGCGGGTCCAGATCGAGGCGGTCGCGATGGCGGGCGGCTGGAGGCGGTCGCCGAGCCCCACCTCGCGCGCGAGGGCGACCGCCTCGGGGCGGCGGGCCAGCATCGACTCGGCGCCGAGGTCGACGCGGACCCCCTCCATCTCGGCGACCTGCAGCTTGCCGCCGAGCCTGCGGGCCGCCTCCAGGACGGTGACGCGTGCCCCGTTCCGCACGAGCCGGTGCGCCGCGGCCAGTCCCGCGATCCCGGCTCCGACGACGACGACCTGCCCTGTGCTGCCCGTACGTGCTGCGCTCATGGCTCCACCTTCTCAGACGCCACCGGCCGTCACGCCAGGGCCGTGTGGCCCCGCCGAGTCCGGACCGTGACCGCTTCGGAACCGGATGCGCCCAACGACGCGGCCCGCTCCGGCGTCGAAGAAGCATCAGTCGTTCCACGACCCTCGGGGGGTACGCCCGCATGCGCACACGACGATCCGTACGACCACTCCACGCCCTGGCCGGACTCCTGCTCGCCGCCACCGTCGCGCTCACCGGATGCAGCGGCGCGGGCGACATGGGGGCCGGCGCCTCGGACGCCGACGACAAGGCCGCGGCCGCCGGGGACGCCGGTGTGGGCGACGAGGCCGCCAAGGAGGGGGCGGGCGCGGGCGCGAGCGGCTCGCGGCCCAGCGCGGCGCCGGCCCTGCCCGCGAACCGCGTCATCCGCACCGCGACCCTGACCGTGCAGGTCAAGGACGTCCTCAAGGCCCTCGACGAGGCCCGCACCACCACCGAGAACGCGGGCGGCTACGTCGGCGACGAGACCACCACCCGCGACGAGGAGGGCGCCGAGCACACCCGGGTCGTCCTGCGCGTCCCGGTCGAGAAGTACGACGACGTCCTCGCCGGCCTCCAGGGCACGGGCAAGCTGCTGGAGCGCACGGCGAAGGCGCAGGACGTCACCGACCAGGTCGTCGACGTCGAGAGCCGTATCGCCTCGCAGCGCGCCAGTGTCGCCCGGATCCGCGAGCTGATGGAGCAGACCACCAAGCTGAGCGACGTCGTCACCCTGGAGGGCGAGCTGAGCCGCCGGGAGGCCGACCTGGAGGCGCTGCTCGCCCGGCAGGCGTCCCTGAAGGACCGCACCAGCATGGCCACCATCACGCTCACCCTCGCCGGGAAGCCGGTGAAGAAGGCCGAGGAGGAGGAGGAGGACGACCCCGGGTTCCTGGACGCGCTCGCGGGCGGCTGGGACGCGCTCGTGACGACACTGCGCTGGATCGCCGTCGTGTTCGGCGCGGTACTGCCGTTCGCCGCGGTGGCCCTCGTGCTCGTCGTGGTGTGGCTGCGGCTCCTCCGGGGCCGGCGCCGGACCGGGCCGGGCGAGCCCGGGGAGCACTGAAATGCCGCCCGCCCGTAGCGTGTTCGCATGAGCATGAGCGAGAGCGCGCACCGTGGGCGGGCCGGGCGGGAGCGGCTGGTCGTGATCGGCGGGGACGCCGCGGGCATGTCCGCGGCGTCCCAGGCCCGTCGGACGAGGGGGCCCGAGGAACTGGAGATCGTGGCCTTCGAACGCGGCCACTTCACGTCCTACTCCGCCTGCGGCATCCCGTACTGGGTGGGCGGCGACGTCACCGAGCGGGACGATCTGATCGCCCGCACACCCGAGGAGCACCGCGCGCGCGGCATCCAGGTGCGCCTGCGCACCGAGGTCACGGAGATCGACCCGGCCCGGCAGAGGGTACGCGCGCGTGACGTCGAGTCCGGGGCGGAGTCCTGGGTGCCGTACGACAAGCTCGTCATCGCGACCGGGGCCCGCCCGATCCGGCCGGAGATGCCGGGGGCCGACGCCGAGGGCGTGCACGGGGTGCAGACGCTGGACGACGGGCAGGAACTGCTCGACACGCTCACGCGCGCGCGGGGCAGGCACGCGGTGGTCGTGGGCGCGGGCTACATCGGCGTGGAGATGGCCGAGGCGCTGATCAAGCGCGGCTTCCTGGTGACGGTCGTCAACCGGGGCAGCGAGCCGATGTCGACCCTCGACCCGGACATGGGGCGGCTGGTGCACGAGGCCATGGAGGGCCTGGGCATCACCATGGTGAACGACGCCGAGGTCACCAAGCTGCTCACCAGCGACGACGGCCGCGTCCGGGCGGTGGTCACGGAGGACGCCGAGTACCCGGCGGACGTGGTGGTCCTCGGCATCGGCGTCCGCCCGGAGACCACGCTCGCCGAAGCCGCCGGCCTGCCGCTGGGCACGCACGGCGGCCTCCTCACCGACCTGGCGATGCGGGTGCGCGGCCACGAGAACATCTGGGCGGGCGGCGACTGCGTGGAGGTCCTCGACCTGGTCACCGGCCAGGAACGCCACATCCCCCTCGGTACCCACGCCAACAAGCACGGCCAGGTCATCGGCACCAACGTCGGCGGTGGTTACGCCACCTTCCCCGGCGTCGTCGGCACGGCCGTCAGCAAGGTCTGCGACCTCGAGATCGCCCGCACGGGCCTGCGCGAGAAGGACGCGCGCAGGGCGGGCCTGCGGTTCGAGACGGTCACCGTCGAGTCCACCAGTCGCGCCGGCTACTACCCCGGCGCCTCCCCCATGACGGTCAAGATGCTCGCCGAGCGCCGCACGGGCCGCCTCCTCGGCGTCCAGATCGTCGGCCGGGAGGGGGCGGGCAAACGCGTCGACATCGCCGCGGTGGCCCTGACGGCCGGGATGACGGTGGAACAGATGACCGCCCTGGACCTGGGATACGCGCCGCCGTTCAGCCCGGTGTGGGACCCGGTCCTGGTGGCGGCCAGGAAGGCGGTGGCGAAGGTGCGGGACGTGTAGGCGCGCGCCGGGCGGAGGGCTGAGAGCTACGAACGAAAGGGGAGTCCGATCAGCTCGCGGCGCCCGGTGCGTGCGATCGCAAGGCGCCGGAAGGTCCTTGTAGCGGAACTACCAGGGGCTTTCGGTAACGCGGCGAGCGTGCGTGCCGGGCGTCGCGAGCCGGGCGCCCCTTTTTGTTCGGAGCTCTTACAGGGGCGCGGGCCGTGTGCCTGAGGGGCCCGGCTCCATGCCCCCGACAGGCGGCAGGGTCGTGAGCCCGACAGGCACAGGGCCGTAAGCCCAAGAGACGCCGAGCCGTGAGCCCACGAGACGCGGGCCCGTGGGGTGGGCGGTCGCGCCGCGGCGGCGCGACCGGACCCGGCCGGCCCGCGCCCCGACACCGACCCTTACGCGGTCCCGCTCAGACGCGGCAACGTGGAGACGGCCGCCGCGGCCGACTGCTCCGTCGGCTTCGCGTGGGCCGCCGAGGCCGGCCGCGACCGCAGCCGATGGCTGACGGCCTCGTCCAGCGTCACCGGCCGCTGCATCTGCGAGGCGAGCCGTCCCGCCTCCTGGCCGAGCCGCGCCACGTCCTCCCAGGGGAGACGGATCACGAGCGCGATCTCCGCCTCACCGTCGGGCGTGGCGTGCATCGGGGGAGTAACCCGGTCGTTCATCGCTGTTCCTCACGTCGTCCCCGCGACCCGCCTTCCCCGGACCACGGGCGGTTGCCGAGACATACGCGGGCCCACGGCGCCGCGTTCACCGATTCACCGAACGGATCGGGGGCAGTACTTCCTTGTGGTCATCCCCGTCCATGACGTGAACCCCGCGCGCCGTACCCCGGTGGTGACGTACGCGCTGATCGCCGTGAACGTCTTCGTGTTCCTCTTCATGCCCGGCCTGTCCGGCTCCATGGCCGGTGACAGCGCCCTGGCGCAGACCTGCCATCTGCACGGGTTCCTGGAGCACTACGCGGCCGTGCCAAGGGAGTTGATCCACGATCAGCTGCCCCGGCTCGTGCCCACGGGCGAGGTGCGCGACGGGGGCTGTGTGCTGGGTCCGCCGGGCTACGACAAGTCCCCGGCGCTGAGCGTGCTCACCGCGATGTTCCTGCACGGCGGGTGGCTGCACCTGCTGGGCAACATGCTGTTCCTGCTGATCTTCGGCAACAACATCGAGGACCGCATGGGGCACGTGCGTTTCGCGCTGTTCTACGTCGCCTGCGGCTACGCGGCGTCGTACGGCTTCGCGCTGCTGAACGCCGACTCGGCCGACCCGCTGATCGGCGCGTCGGGGGCGATCGCGGGGGTGCTGGGCGCCTATCTGGTGCTGTACCCGAAGGCCAGGGTGTGGGTCCTCGTGCCGTTCCTGGTCTTCCTGCCGCTCCGGCTGCCGGCCTGGTTGGTGCTGGGCTTCTGGTTCGCGCTCCAGGCGGTGTACTCGTCCGGCGAGGGCCTCTCCGGTGGGGGCACCGTCGCGTACGCGGCGCACATCGTGGGCTTCCTCGCGGGGATGCTGCTCGCCTGGCCGCTCAAGCCGGGCACGCCCCCGCCGCCGGAGCCGCGCGGCCTGCTGTTCGGGCGCCGGGCCCGAGCCGGCTGGTGATGGTCTCGGCGACGGCGCCGGCGGTCCTCGGGCGCGCCCCTGGAGAGCACCGCACGTTCGTCGGGATGCTGTACGACGCGGTGGGCCGGCCGTTCACCGGAACCGACTACGACCGTGCGCCGCGGACCGCGTTCGGGGAGACCCTGGCGAGGCGCGTCCGGGCCGAGTATCCGACGTCCGCCCTCCCGTCCCCCGGGCTGGCGTGGGCCACCGTGATCACCGACCGCATGTGGGCGCGCGGTACCCGGGACCAGCACGACGCGCCGGCACGGCACGTGCCGGTGTACGCGTACGAGTTCACCGACCGTGACGCGCCGATGTTCCTGCCGCTGCCGGGCGGGTTCGACTTCGGGGCCTTCCACGCCGGCGACATCCCGTACCTGTTCGAGGACGAGGTGGCCGAGCCGCTGTTCACACCGGCGCAGCGCCGCCTGTCGGCCACGATGACGGGGTACTGGGCCGCCTTCGCCCGCACCGGCGCACCCCACGGTGCCGGCCTGCCCGCCTGGTGCCCCTACCGCGCGGCCCCCGGCGGCCGGGCGTCCACCCGGTCACTGGCACCGCGGCGGATCGGTCGCGTCGACTACCGCCGCGAACACGACCTCGGTCTCTAAAGCCGCCTGCCCTGAGGGATCCGGCAGACCCGCCGGCTCCCGCACATCCGGGTGCGGTCTGCCGGCGGGGCGTGCGGATCCGGGGTCAGCGGGCCGTCCGCGTGTGGACGTAGTCCACGAGCCGGGTCAGCGCGTCCGGGTCGGTGGACGGCATGACGCCGTGGCCGAGGTTGAAGACGTGGCCCTCCAGGCCGGCGGCCGCGTCCAGCACCTCGCGGGTCTTCGTCTCGACCGCCTCCTGGGTGGAGAACAGGACCGTCGGGTCGAGGTTGCCCTGGAGTGCCTTGCCGGGGCCGACCCGGCGCGCCGCCTCGTCGAGCGGCACCCGCCAGTCGACGCCGACGACGTCCGCGCCGGCCTCCCCCATCAGCCTCAGCAGTTCGCCGGTGCCGACGCCGAAGTGGATGCGCGGGACGCCGTACCCGGCGACGGCCTCGAAGACCTTCGCCGAGGCGGGCATCACCGAGCGGCGGTAGTCGGCCGGGGCGAGGGCGCCGACCCACGAGTCGAACAGCTGGATCGCGCTCGCGCCCGCCTCGATCTGCACCTTCAGGAACGCGGCCGTGATCTCCGCGAGCCGGTCCAGCAGGTCGGCCCACAGCTGCGGGTCGCCGTGCATCATCGCCTTGGCGTTCTCGTACGTGCGCGACGGTCCGCCCTCGACGAGGTAGCTCGCGAGGGTGAAAGGAGCGCCGGCGAAGCCGATGAGGGGGGTGGAGCCGAGCTCGCGGGTCAGCAGGCCGATCGCCTCGGTGACGTAGGAGACGTCCTCGGGGGTGAGGTCACGCAGCCGGGCCAGGTCGGCGCGGGTGCGGACGGGCTGCTCCACGACCGGGCCGACGCCGGGCTTGATGTCGAGGTCGATGCCGATGGCCTTGAGCGGGACGACGATGTCGCTGAAGAAGATCGCCGCGTCCACGCCGTGCCGGCGCACCGGCTGGAGGGTGATCTCGGTGACCAGTTCGGGCCGCATGCAGGACTCGAGCATCGGGATGCCCTCGCGGACCTTGCGGTACTCCGGCAGGGAACGCCCGGCCTGCCGCATGAACCACACGGGTGTGTGCGGCACGGGCTCGCGCCTGCACGCCTTCAGGAAGGCGCTGTCGTACGTCGCTGTCGGCTGCCGGCCCGCGGGGCTCTCGTTCGCGCTCACGACGGCAAGTCTCGCACGCCGCCCCCACCGGTGGAGCCGCCCCCTGCCGGGCCCCCGCCGGGCTCGCGACCCGTGCGCGTGTTCGCCCAGCGCGCAGCCGCCCGGCGTCCGCGCACGGGTGTCTTGCCCTGCGCGAAGCCCCCGTTCCCCTTAATCTTCCCCGCATGGCTGCGGCTCAGGGACGACTGTCGGACGGCACGGACGGAATGGACGACGCGAACGAGGAGGACCGGGATGGGAGCAGGTCGGCTCCGCTGCCCTTCCGGGCCGCCGTCGACGCGCTGAGGGCCGCCCGGCTGCGGCCACAGATCGAGGTGGAGCCCACGCCCGCCCCGAAGCGGCTCGCCCCGTTCGCGTACGCCCTGGAGGCGACGGTCGTGGACGGCGACCAGGACCTGGCCGACGGCCGGCTGGTGCTGCTGCACGACCCGGCCGGGCACGACGCCTGGCGCGGCACCTTCCGGCTGGTGACCCTGATCCGGGCCGATCTGGAGTCCGAGATGGCCGTCGACCCGCTGTTGCCGGAGGTGTGCTGGTCCTGGCTGACCGGTGCGCTCCAGGCGCGCGGCCTGACGTACGGCGAGCCGAGCGGGACCGTGACGCGCGCGAGCTCGCACTACTTCGGCGGGCTGTCGGAGCGGCCGGCGGCCTCGCAGATCGAGATCCGGGCCTCCTGGACGCCCCGGGAGGGCCTGGGCGGGGCGCCGGACACGGCGGCGCATCTGGCGGCCTGGTGCGATCTGCTGGCCCAGGTCGCCGGGCTGCCGCCGGCCGGCCCGGGGGACGCGTCGGTGGTGTCGCTGCCACAGCGGCGGGGGCCGCAGTCACGCTGACCCCGGGCGCACCGGAAGCGGGCGCGCTGTTCGCAGAAGCCCCGTCCGCAGCCGCGCTGACCGCCGTACCGACCGCCGACGACCGAACTCAGTCGCACCGAACACCGTCACACCGGCCGCAGTCGCACTGACCGCAGGCGCACCAGCCGCAGGTGCACCAGCCGCGGCAGCGCCGCTGCCGCCGCCCCTTGCGCGCGGCCGTCGCCCTGCTGGTGGCCCGTGCGCGTCGCCGCGGCCGGTCCCCCGCTCGCCGACTCCTCCCGGCCGACTCCTGCCCGTGGCGCCGCCGCGTGCCTCTGCCCGTCACCCGCGCGCCACCGCCCTGCCGGGTACCTGCCCGCACCCGTGCGTTCCTGCCCTGCGGCTGCCCCTACCGTCGCCCGAGCCCGTCGCCGGGGCCGGTCGCCAGGGCCGGCTCCCTGCCCGCTCACCCTGCCCGCCCCGCGCGCCCGCCGCCCAGCCCGCGCCCTCGTCACGCCCCTTCGTGACGCCCCTCGTCAGGCCCCGCCGGGTCTCCTTGTCCGTGGCTGATCCCGTCCGCTCACCCATTCGGCCGCCTTCATGACCGTCTCTTTGTCGATACGGCCACTTTCGGTCTCATAAGACACCCACTCAAACCGACTCGATCTTCGGATGATCGATCGCGTGTCCGAATTGCACAGATTGTTACTCACTAGATCGTGATCATTCTCTAAAGGACCCCGGGGTCGCTGCCGAAGACGTCTGTGACCTTGAAAGCACGGTTCGTCCCGGCTTCATCCCCACCAGCCCCGCGAACCGGCCCCCCCGTCCCACACCCCAGGAGGCCTGGTGTCCGTTCTCCTCGAGCAGCCCGCAAGCCTGGTCGCCTACCGCCCGAACAAGCCCACCGCCATGGTGGTCGTGGCCGATCCCCGCGTCCGCTCCACCGTCACCCGCCATCTGTGGGCGCTCGGTGTGCGCGATGTCATCGAGGCCTCGTCCATCGCGGAGGCTCGTCCCCGCATCGGCAACCCCCGAGATATCTGCGTCGCCGACGTCCACCTGCCCGACGGCTCCGGTCTCACCCTGCTGTCGGAGACCCGTGCCGCCGGCTGGCCCAACGGTCTCGCCCTCTCCGCCGCCGACGACATCGGCGCCGTGCGCAACGCCCTCGCGGGCGGCGTCAAGGGCTATGTCGTCACCGGCACCCGCACCAACGTCGGGCTCCCCACCCGGCCCGGTGCCGCCCCCATCGGCGCGGCCGCCGCCCGCCTCCACCGCCGCCCCCCGGGTGCCCCGAGCCACCCGGGCGGCTACCGCGAGCTGTCCGGCCGCGAGGTGGAGGTGCTGCGGCTGGTCGCCGAAGGCCAGTCGAACAAGGCCATCGGTGTCTCGATGGGCCTGTCCGCGCTGACCGTCAAGAGCCACCTCGCCCGCATCGCCCGCAAGCTGGGCACGGGAGACCGCGCCGGCATGGTCGCGGTCGCCCTGCGCACGGGCATCATCCACTGACCCCCCGTTCGAGCCGCCTCGCCCCTTCCCCACGAGCCGTCTCGCCGATCCCCACCCGTACCCCCACGCCCATATCCCGCACACCCCCGTCCGAGCCCCCGCACGTGCCCACGGAGCGCCCGCCGGGACCGTCCGTCCCGGCCCTCCACCGGCCTGACTGGTTTACGACCCTGCCGCGCCCGCCGACGGAACGTTCCGTCGGCGGGCGCCGTCCACACACGGATACCCTTGACAGGTGACCGACGCCCAAGAAACCGCAGCAGCCAGCTCACTGCGAACCACCGGAGGCGCCCCTCCGGACGACGGCGGATCTACTGCTTCCGGGGCGCCGACACCTCTGCTCGAACCGCGCGAGGGCATTCCCGACGTGATCGCCGACGAGGAATCGCTCGCCGAGGTGATCGCGGCCTTCGCCGCCGGTTCCGGCCCCGTCGCCGTCGACGCCGAGCGCGCCTCCGGCTACCGCTACGGCCAGCGCGCCTACCTGGTGCAGATGCGCCGCCAGGGCGCCGGCACCGCGCTGATCGACCCGGTGGCCTGCCCCGACCTCTCCGCCCTGGGCGACGCCCTGTCCGGCGTCGAGTGGGTGCTGCACGCCGCCACCCAGGACCTGCCCTGTCTGCGCGAGATAGGCATGACGCCGACGCGGTTGTTCGACACCGAGCTGGCCGGACGGCTCGCCGGATTCCCGCGGGTCGGTCTCGGCGCGATGGTCGAGGGCGTCCTCGGCTTCGTCCTCGAGAAGGGGCACTCCGCCGTCGACTGGTCGACCCGGCCGCTGCCCGAGCCATGGCTGCGTTACGCCGCTCTCGACGTCGAGCTGCTCGTCGACCTGCGGGACGCGCTGGAGAAGGAGCTGGACCGCCAGGGCAAGCTGGAGTGGGCCTGGCAGGAGTTCGACGCGATCGCCTCGGCGCCGCCGCCGGAGCCCCGCAAGGACCCCTGGCGTCGCACGTCCGGCATGCACAAGGTGCGCCGGCGGCGGCAGCTCGGCGTCGTGCGGGAGCTGTGGCAGACGCGGGACCGGATCGCGCAGCGACGGGACGTGTCACCGGGCAAGGTGCTGTCGGACGCGGCCATCGTGGAGGCCGCGCTCTCGCTTCCGGCCAACGTGCACGCGCTCGCCGCGCTGAACGGCTTCGGACACCGCATGGGTCGGCGCCAGCTGGAGCAGTGGCAGGCGGCGGTCGACCGGGCGAAGGCGCTGAGCGAGTCGCAGCTGCCGCAGCCGGGCCAGCCGGTGGCCGGACCTCCGCCGCCGCGGGCCTGGGCGGACAAGGATCCGGTGGCGGCCGCCCGGCTGAGCGCGGCGAGGTCGGCCGTCTCGGCACTGGCCGAGGAGCTGAACATGCCGCAGGAGAACCTCATCGCGCCGGACAGTGTGCGGCGGGTCTGCTGGGAACCACCCAACCCCCTCGACGAGGAGTCCGTCGCGGGCCTCCTCGCGGGGTACGGCGCCCGCCCCTGGCAGGTCGAGCACGTGACGCCCGTGCTGGTCGCGGCGCTGTCCGCGAAGGAGGCCTAGCCGCCGGAGAACGGCGCTGTCCGCGAAGGGGGCCGGGCCGCCGTAGACGCTCGTGTCGTACGGCGGCCGCGGGGTGCGTGGCTGCTGGCACGCCTAGGCGCCTCTCACCTGGTCGCCCCTCTCATGAACCCGTTGTAGATGTACCTCTGCAGCGCCAGGAAGACGATCAAGGTCGGCAGGATGACCAGGACGGCTCCTGCCGAGATCGTCTCCCAGTGGGCGGCGTAGGGGCCCTTGAAGCGGAACAGGGACGTCGAGATCACGCCAAGATCCTGGGAGGGCATGTAGAGGAAGGGGATGTAGAAGTCGTTGTAGACGGCGATCCCCTTCACGATCACGACCGTCGCGATCGCCGGTTTCAGCAGCGGGAAGATGATCTTGCGGTAGATGGTGAAGGCGTTGGCGCCGTCCAGGCGGGCCGCCTCGTCCAGGGAGATCGGGATCGAGCGGACGAACTGCAGGAAGACGTAGATCGACACGATGTCCGTGCCCATGTAGAGGGCGATCGGGGCCCAGCGGGTGTCGAACAGGCCGAAGCTGTGGACGATCTGGAAGGTGGCCACCTGAGTGGTCACCCCGGGGACCAGGGCGGCGACCAGGAACAGGGCGACCACCAGTTTCCGGAGACGGAAGGTGAAGCGGTCGATCGCGTACGCGGTCATCGAGCCGATCAGGACCGTTCCGCCGACGGAGACCAGCAGGATGAAGGCGGTGTTGCCGAACGCCGTGAGCATTCCGCCGTCCTGGAACGCCGTCACGTAGTTGTCGAAGTGGAGCGGGTCGCGCGGGAGGGTGAGGGCGCCGCCGTCGTTCGCCGTCTCGTTCTCGGTCTTGAGGGACGTCAGGAAGACGACGCCGAGCGGGAGCAGGACGACCACCGCCGCGAGGACCAGCGACAGGTACACGAGGGTGCGGGCAACGGCTCGGCGTGTCATACGAGGTCCACCCTGTCGTCGGGGACGAGGCGTCGCTGCACCCAGGTCACCAGCAGGATGATCAGCAGCAGCACGACGGCCGCCGCCGAGGCGAGCCCCGTCTTGTTGAACTGGAAGGCCAGCTTCACGGTCTGGATCACGAAGGTCTCGGTGCCGGTCGCCCCGCCGGTCATGATGTACGGGATCTCGAAGGCGGAGAGGGAGCCGGAGATCGACAGGATCACCGTCAGCGTCAGCACCGGCTTGATGCCGGGCAGGATGATGTACCGGAACTGGTGCCAGCGGTTCGCGCCGTCCAGCTCGGACGCCTCGTACAGGTCCCCCGGGATGGACTGGATCGCGCCGAGGAACAGGACGAAGTTCATCCCCAGGTAGCGCCAGATCGAGACGCCGGCGAGCGAGGTGTTCGCGGAGAACGGTGTGCCCAGCCAGGCGTGGTCGGTGTGGTACCCGAACAGGCCGAGCACCGTGTCGAGGGTGCCGCCGTCCTGGAAGAAGTAGAGGAAGACGAAGCCGATCGCGACGCCGTTGACCAGGGACGGGAAGAACAGGACGCCCTTGAAGAAGTTCCGGAACCGGAGGTTGAAGCTCAGGACCGTCGCGAAGTACAGCGCGGCGACGATCTGGATCACCGAGGCGGCCAGGTAGTAGCCGCTGACGAAGAACACCTGGAAGAGGTCCTCCCGGGTGAAGATCTCCGAGTAGTTCTCGGCGCCCGTGTAGTGCAGCTCGGGGCTCACCCCGTCCCAGTCGGTGACGCTGTACGCGGCCATGTTGGCGATCGGCACGTAGGTGAACGTGATCAGCAGGGCGAGCGGGGCGAGCAGGAACAGCCACGGGGTGACGGTCCGCCAGGCGCGGGCCCGGCGCGGGGCCGGCCGGGGGGCGGCGGACTCCGGGGCCGGCGCCACGGCCCGGAGGTCCGCCTTCTCGGTGGTGTCCGTCATCAGGAGCCCACGTTCTTCTGGGTGTCGGTCCACTTCTTGCCCAGGCCGGCCAGGAAGTCGTCCAGGCTGCCCTTCTTGGCACCGCGCGCGAGGTCGACGAGGTCCTGGCGGTACTCGGGCTTGTTGATGCCGACCTCGGACTCGTTGTCGATCTGCTTGACCTCGGCGCCCGCCGAGTCGTCCAGTTCGATCAGCTTCACACCCGCGTCCTCATAGGGCTTCAGCACCTCGGGCAGGGGCGCGTTTTTGAGCGGGGAGATGGCCAGGTTGTCCCGGTCGTAGCCGGACTTGTCGGTGAACCAGTCGATCCAGGCGCGGGCGGCCTCCTTGTGCTTCGAGTGGATGTTGACGGCCTGGTTGTAGTCGGGGCCGACGGTCGCGCAGAACGTCCCGTCCACCTGGGCCGGGAAGGGCATGAAACCGATGTCGTCGGGGTTGACCCCGGCCTTCTTCGCGGCGTCCTGGAACTGGACGATCGCCCAGGTGCCGAGCCACTGGGTGGCGATCTCGCCCTTCGCCAACTGGGGCTTGGACAACTCCCAGTTGGTGGTCGTCGGGTCCTTCTCGGCCAGGCCCTGCCGGACGATGTCGTAGAGCAGCGTGTCACCGACGCTCAGGTCGGAGCCCTTCGCCCACGGGTCGCCCTCGGCGAGCTTCGTGGTCGCCTGGGGGTCGCAGTGGACGGAGCCGTTGACGAAGGTCCAGGAGGTGAGCGGCCACTGTGCGGCGAAGTTGGTGTAGTAGGGGACGGCGTCCGTCCGGTCCTTGATGGCCTTCAGGCCGGCGAGGAACTCGGCCGAGGTCGTGGGCCATTCGGTGACGCCGGCCTCGCGCCAGACCCTCTTGTTGTAGACGAAGCCGGGCATCACACCGACCGGGCTCTGGCCGTAGACCTTGCCGTCGACGGTGGTGAAGTCGGTGAAGCGGTACTTCTCGCTGCGTTCGGCCTCGGTGCCGAGGGAGGCGAAGAACTTCGGGTAGTCGTCCTTCTCGATCACTCCCGGGATGAGGAGGACGTCGCCGTAGTCCTCCGTGTTCATCCGGATCTTTATCTCCGCCTCGTAGTTGGTGAGTGCCTGGAACTCGACCTTCACCTTGGGGTAGGTCTTGTTGAACTCGGCGGCGTACTTCTTCATCGTGCCGTTCTGCACGAGGTCGGTGCGCACGGTCAGGACCGTGATGTCTCCGCTCACCCGGGACGGGTCGTCGGGCGCCTCGGCCTCCGCGCCCTTGGAGGTGCCTGCCGTGCCGGTGCAGCCCGGGAGCAGCAGGGCGGCTCCCGCGACCAGGGCGAGGACTGTACGGCGGTTCATGTGCATCAGCTCCGTTCACGGGACGGACGAGCACTGCGGGATGGTGGGGCACGTACGGGTTGGCTGGTTCGGCACTCTGACAGCGCTTTCTCAACCGGTAAAGTCCCGTTTCCGCCAAGGATGAAGGATGGCGCTCAGTACTGGCGTTGACCGGTTTAGGGAGTGCGCATGCTGGAGGCGACACCGCTCACCGACGGATGGATCCTGCGGCACGAGCAGGAGGCGCTCCCGGCCGTGGTGCCGGGCTGCGTGCACACCGACCTGCTCGCGGCGGGGGTGATCCCGGACCCGTTCCTCGGCCGCGACGAGACCGAGGTCGCGTGGGTGGGGCGGCGGGAGTGGACGTACGAGACCCGGCTGCCGGACGTGGCCTCGGGGCACGAGCAGACGGACCTGGTCTTCGACGGGCTCGACACGGCCGCCGAGATCCTCGTGGGCGGCCGGCTCCTCGGCCGGGTACGGAACATGCACCGCTCCTACCGCTTCGACGTGACCGGGATGAGCGGGCCCCTGGCCGTCCGGTTCCGCTCCGCCTACGCCGAGGCGGAGGCCGTGCGCGGACGCCTCGGCGAGCGGCCGGCCGCTTACGCCGAGCCGTACCAGTACCTGCGCAAGATGGCCTGCTCCTTCGGCTGGGACTGGGGGCCCACCCTGGTGACGGCCGGCATCTGGCGTCCGGTGCGGCTGGAGCGCTGGTCGACCGCGCGCATCGCCCGGGTGCGCCCGCTCGTCACCGTCGAACAGGGCCTCGGCGTCGTGGAGCTGCACGTCGAGGTGGAGCGGACCCGGGTGGAGGCCGAGCTCACCCTGGAGGCCCGGGTGGACGGCCGGCGGGTGCGGGCGGAGGTCACGGGGACGAGCGGGGTCGTCCGGGTGGAGGTGCCGACGGCGCGGCTGTGGTGGCCCCGGGGCTACGGCGACCAGCCGCTGTACGACGTCGAGCTGACGCTGCACCACGGCAACGCCCCGCTGGACGTCTGGCGGCGGCGCGTCGGCTTCCGCACCGTCGAGCTGGACACCTCCCCCGACGCGCACGGCACCGGGTTCACCCTCGTCGTCAACGGCGAGCGGCTCTTCGCGCGGGGCGTGAACTGGATTCCCGACGACGTGTTCCCCTCCCGCGTGACCCGGGAGCGCTACCGGAAGCGGCTGCGGCAGGCGGCCGACGCCGGCGTGGACCTCGTGCGGGTGTGGGGCGGCGGGATCTACGAGAGCGAGGACTTCTACGACGCCTGCGACGAGCTGGGCCTGCTGGTCTGGCAGGACTTCCCGTTCGCGTGCGCGGCCTACCCCGAGGAACAGCCCCTGCGCGGCGAGGTGGAGGCGGAGGCCCGGGAGAACGTCGTACGGCTGATGCCGCACCCGTCGCTGGTGCTGTGGAACGGCAACAACGAGAACCTGTGGGGGTTCGCGGACTGGGGGTGGGAGGAGCGGCTCGGCGGGGACTCCTGGGGGGAGGGGTACTACCTGGGGCTGCTGCCCAGGGTGGTGGCCCAGCTGGATCCCACGCGGCCGTACACGGCGGGCAGCCCCTGGTCGGGGTCGTGGCGGCACCATCCCAACGATCCGGCGCACGGGACGCACCACTCGTGGGAGGTGTGGAACCGGCGGGACTACGCCGACTACCGGCTGGACGTGCCGCGGTTCGTGGCCGAGTTCGGCTGGCAGGCACCGCCCGCGTACGCCACGCTGCGGCGGGCGCTGCCCGGGGAGGAGCTCGCGGCCGACTCCCCCGGCGTACTGCACCACCAGAAGGCCGAGGACGGCAACGGCAAGCTCCGGCGGGGGCTCGAGCGGCATTTCGCCCTCCCCGAGGGGGACTTCGACCGCTGGCACTACCTCACGCAGGTCAACCAGGCCCGTGCGGTGGCCGCCGGGATCGAGCACTGGCGGTCACTGTGGCCGGTGTGCGCGGGGACGGTCGTCTGGCAGCTCAACGACTGCTGGCCGGTAACGTCCTGGGCGGCGATCGACGGCGACGGACGGGAGAAGCCGCTGTACCACGAGCTGCGGCGGCTGTACGCCGACCGGCTGCTCACGCTGCGCCGACGGGGCGGGGAGCTGGTGCTGGCGGCCGTGAACCAGTCCGGTGAGCGGTGGACGGGCACCCTGTCGCTGCGGCGGATGTCCGTCGAGGGCGAGGTGATCGGCACGGCCGACGTCGCCCTCGCGGTTCAGGCGCGGGCGGTGGCCGAGGTGCGGGTGCCGGCGGAGGCGGAGCCGGCCGGGGCGAAGGAGTTCCTGGTGGCCGACGCGGGAGGGTCCCCCCGCCCGGGGGAAGCGGGGAGCGGGGAGGGGCTGCGGGCCCTGTACTTCCCGGTGCCCGACCGTGACATCCCGTACCCCCGGCCGGAGTTCGACGTGACCGTCGTCCCGGGGGGCGTCGAGGTGAGCGCCCGCACGCTCGTACGGGACCTGCTCCTGCAGGCCGACCGGCTGGATCCGGGGGCGCGGGCCGACCGGGGGCTCGTCACGCTGCTTCCCGGCGAACGGGTCACCATCGGGGTCGAGGGCTGGGAGACTCCGGACGCCGGCGCCGCCCGCGCCGCGCTCTACTGCCAGGAGCCCGCTCGATGACAGCCTCCCCGTCGCCCCGCGTCACCATCAAGGACGTCGCCGCGCGCGCCGGCGTGTCCAAGGGTGCCGTCTCGCTCGCCTTCAACCGCAAGCCGGGGCTGTCGGAGGCGACCCGGGACCGTATCTTCGCGGCGGCGCGGGAGCTGGGCTGGGAGCCGAACCTGACCGCGCGGTCGCTGTCGAGCTCGCGCGTGGACGTGGTGGGGCTCGCGATCTGCCGGCCGGCCCGGATGCTGGGCCTGGAGCCGTTCTACATGGAGTTCGTCTCCGGGGTGGAGAGCGTGCTGACCGAGCACTCCTGCTCGCTGCTGCTGCGCCTGGTGCGCACCCTCGACGAGGAGGTCGGGCTCCAGGAGTCGTGGTGGCGGGGGCGGCAGATCGGCGGGTCGATCCTGGTGGACTTCCGGGCCGACGATCCCCGGGTGGCGGCGGCCGAGCGGCTCGCGATGCCGGTGGTGGCCGTGGGGCACCCCTCGCTGACCGGGAGCCTGACGTCCGTGTGGACGGACGACGCCACCGCCGTGACGGAGGCCGTGCGGTATCTCGCCGCGCTGGGGCACCGCCGTGTCGCCCGGGTCGGCGGCGCCGCCGCGCTCGGGCACACGGCGATCCGGACGGCCGCGTTCGACCAGGCGGCACGGAGTCTGGGGCTGGCCGGGGCGTGGCAGGTCGCCACGGACTACTCCGGGGAGGCGGGGGCGCGGGCGACCCGGTCGATGCTGACCGCCGCCCCGCCGGACCGGCCGACGGCGATCGTGTACGACAACGACATCATGGCCGTGGCCGGGCTGTCGGTGGCGGCCGAGATGGGACTGCAGGTGCCGCGGGACGTGTCGCTGCTGGCCTGGGACGACTCCCAGCTGTGCCGGCTGACCCATCCCACGCTGTCCGCGATGAGCCACGACGTGCACGGGTTCGGCGCGGAGGCGGCGCGGACGCTGTTCGGGGTGATCATGGGAGAGGGGCCGGGGTCGCATCCGGTGCCGACGCCGGTCCTCACTCCGCGGGGTTCGACCGCTCCCCCGAAGGTGTGACCTTCACCGCTTGGCCCTCCGGGACTGGGCAGCTACGTTACCCACAAGTAGCATGGGTTCTGAGCGCGCGCTCAGCGCATCGCAGCAGTGCCATCCCGCACCCTGGAGGAGAGCCATCGTGCCTCGTACCGTCAGGGACGTCGTCTTCGTAGACGGCGTCCGTACCCCGTTCGGCAAGGCGGGCCCGAAGGGCATCTACCACGAGACCCGCGCCGACGACCTCGTCGTGAAGGCGATCCGGGAGCTGCTGCGCCGCAACCCCGGCCTCGACCCGAAGAAGATCGACGAGGTCGCCATCGCCGCGACCACGCAGATCGGTGACCAGGGCCTGACCATCGGCCGCACCGCCGGCATCCTGGCCGGCCTGCCCCAGTCGGTCCCGGGTTACTCCATCGACCGGATGTGCGCCGGTGCCTTGACCGCCGTCACCACGGTCGCCGGTTCCGTCGCCTTCGGCGCCTACGACATCGCCATCGCGGGCGGTGTCGAGCACATGGGCCGCCACCCGATGGGCGAGGGCGTCGACCCGAATCCTCGGTTCGTCAGCGAGAAGCTGGTCGACGAGTCCGCCCTGTTCATGGGCATGACCGCGGAGAACCTGCACGACCGCTACCCGCAGATCACCAAGCTGCGCGCCGACGAGTACGCGGTGCGCTCGCAGGAGAAGGCCGCCAAGGCGTACGCCAACGGCAAGATCCAGGCCGACCTGGTGCCGATCTCGGTGCGCCGGACGAACCCTGAGGCCGGCGAGACGGGCTGGGGCCTGGTCACCGCCGACGAGCCGATGCGCCCGGGCACCACGCTGGAGAACCTCTCCGGTCTCAAGACCCCGTTCCGCGTCCACGGCCGGGTCACCGCCGGTAACGCGGCCGGTCTGAACGACGGCGCCACCGCCTCCCTCATCGCGTCGGAGGACTTCGCCCGCGAGCACGACCTGCCGGTGAAGATGCGCCTGGTCTCCTACGCCTTCGCGGGCGTGGAGCCGGAGGTCATGGGCTACGGCCCGATCCCGGCCACGGAGAAGGCGCTCGCGCAGGCGGGTCTGTCCATCTCCGACATCGGCCTGTTCGAGATCAACGAGGCCTTCGCCGTCCAGGTCCTGGCCTTCCTCGACCACTACGGCATCGCGGACGACGACGAGCGCGTCAACCAGTACGGCGGCGCCATCGCCTTCGGTCACCCGCTGGCCTCCTCCGGCGTCCGTCTGATGACGCAGCTGGCCCGCCAGTTCGAGGAGCAGCCGCACGTCCGCTACGGCCTGACCACCATGTGCGTCGGCTTCGGCATGGGCGCGACGGTCATCTGGGAGAACCCGCACTTCGAGGGGGACAAGTGAGCACCACCGCTGAGCTGCTGAAGGGTGCGGCCGAGCTGTTCCCGGACGAGGTCGTCACCCAGGCGCACGTACGCCACCTGGACCTGCCCTCGGGCGCCGGGCGCTTCGCCCTGATCACGCTGGACAACGGCTTCGACCACACCAAGCCGACCACCTTCGGGCCGCAGTCCCTCGCGAACCTCAACACCGCGATCGACCAGGTCGAGAAGGAGGCCGCGGACGGCGACATCGTCGGCGTCGGCATCACCGGCAAGCCGTTCATCTTCGCCGTCGGCGCCGACCTCAAGGGCGTCGAACTGCTCAAGGAGCACGAGCACGCGCTCGCCATCGGCAAGGGCGGCCACGAGGTCTTCAAGCGCCTCGCGGGCCTCGGTGTGCCCACCTTCGCGTACTACAACGGCGCGGCCATGGGCGGTGGCGTCGAGGTCGGCCTGCACTGCACCTACCGCACGGTGTCCGCGGCCCTCCCGGCGTTCTCCCTCCCCGAGGTCTTCCTCGGCCTGGTCCCCGGCTGGGGCGGCTGCACGCTGCTGCCGAACCTGATCGGCGCGGAGAAGGCCGTCTCGGTGATCATCGAGAACAGCCTCAACCAGAACAAGCAGCTCAAGGGCGCGCAGGTCTACGAGCTCGGGATCGCCGACGCCCTGTTCGAGGGCGCGGACTTCCTGGAGCAGTCGCTGATCTGGACGGCGTCCGTCCTCAAGGGCGAGATCGTCGTCGACCGCCCGGCGATCGACCGCGGCGAGGCCTGGGACCAGGCCGTCGCCAAGGGCCGCTTCGTCGCGGACAGCAAGGTGCACGGCGCGGCCCCGGCCGCCTACCGCGCCCTCGACATCATCGCCGCCGCCAAGAACGGCGACCTCCAGCAGGGCTACGACGCCGAGGACCAGGCGCTCGCCGACCTGATCATGGGCGGTGAACTGCGCGCCGGCATCTACGCCTTCAACCTGGTGCAGAAGCGCGGCAAGCGCCCGGCGGGCGCCCCGGACAAGAACCTGGCGCGTCCGGTCACCAAGGTCGGTGTCGTCGGCGCCGGTCTGATGGCCTCCCAGCTCGCGCTGCTGTTCCTGCGCCGCCTCGAGGTGCCGGTCGTGCTGACCGACATCGACCAGGAGCGCGTCGACAAGGGTGTGGGCTACGTCCACGCCGAGATCGACAAGCTGCTCGGCAAGGGCCGGATCAACCAGGACAAGGCCAACCGCCTCAAGGCCCTGGTCTCCGGTGTCCTGGACAAGGCCGAGGGCTTCGCGGACGCGGACTTCATCATCGAGGCCGTGTTCGAGGAGATCGGTGTCAAGCAGAAGGTGTTCGCGGAGGTCGAGGCGGTCGCCCCGGCGCACGCGGTCCTCGCCACCAACACCTCGTCCCTCTCGGTCACCGAGATGGCGTCGAAGCTGAAGCACCCCGAGCGGGTCGTCGGCTTCCACTTCTTCAACCCGGTCGCCGTCCTGCCGCTCCTCGAGATCGTGCGCGGCGAGAAGACCGACGACGCCTCCCTCGCCACGGCGTTCGCCGTCGCCAAGAAGCTGAAGAAGACCGCGGTCCTGGTGAAGGACGCCCCGGCGTTCGTCGTGAACCGCATCCTCACCCGCTTCATGGGCGAGGTCCAGAACGTCATCGACGAGGGCACGCCGGTCGAGGTCGCGGAGAAGGCGGTGGAGCCCCTGGGCCTGCCGATGTCCCCGCTGGTCCTGCTGGAGCTGGTCGGCCCGGCCATCGGCCTGCACGTCTCCGAGACGCTCAACAGGGCGTTCCCGGACCGCTTCAAGGTCTCCCCGAACCTCAAGGCGGTCGTCGAGGCGGGCAAGCGCGGCTTCTACGTCTACGACAGCGGCAAGCCCGAGCTGGACCCGGAGGTCGCCGCGCTGCTGAAGCAGGGCGACACCGTCCTCACCGAGGAGCAGGTGCGGGCGCGCGTCCTGGAGGCGGTGGCGCAGGAGATCGGGCTCATGCTCGACGAGGGCGTCGTCGCCGAGGCCCAGGACATCGACCTCTGCCTGATCACCGGCGCCGGCTGGCCCTTCCACCTGGGCGGCATCACGCCGTACCTGGACCGCGAGGGCGTGTCGGAGCGGGTGAACGGCAAGAGGTTCCTGGCTCCGGGGGTGGCGTCGGTTCCGGCGTAACACCCTCGCAGAGCGGGTGAGGAGGGCCTCCGCGGTGTGCGGAGGCCCTCTTCGTCATGCGGCCGTCTCGGTGCCCGTGCGCTGCTCGGCCGCTTCGAGGCGGGCCCTCAGCTCGGCGTTCTCCGCCTCCAGGACGGCGATCCGCTTGCGGGCGAAGTACAGCTCCATCACGGCGTCGTGGAACTCTGAGATGAGTTCCTCCGGGGTCAGTTGCACCCTGGTCCCCCTACGCCGATGCCAGTTGGGTGACCGTGCCGTTGCCGCCCTTCCAGAACAGCTTGCCGTCCTGGGCGTAGAGGGAGCCTCCGCCGGCCGCGGCGGGCGCGTTGTTCGGTACGGCGTCGACGTCCGCGAGGCGCACCGCGCCCTCGGCGAGGAGGGCGGACGGGGCGTCACCCGTCGCCACCACGTGCAGCTGCGACTGGGGCGTGGCACCGCGGGCGATACCGATGCCGGTGCGGCCCGAGCCCTTGACGACGAGGTCCTCCACGCCCGGGTTGTTCCGCAGGACTATCAAAGCGCCCTTGGTGGGGCCGTCGGTCGCGGTGACGAAGATGCCCTGCGCGGCGGTCCCCGAGGTCCTCAGGTCGATCGAGAGGCCGGAGGAACCGGGGTCCGAGCCGTCGGCGTACCCCATGTGCGAGATCTTCAGCGTGCCGCGCGAGGTCTCCTTGCCGGTCAGGTACATGGCCGAGGTGGCCGGGTTGTCCGACGTGACGTTCAGTGCCGCGGTGTCGCCGGACGGGGCCTTGTGGTTGATGGTCACCGTGTGGGCCGTGGTCGACGCCCCGTAGAACTGGGCCGGCGAGGTGTACAGCGTGTACTCGCCGTCGGCGGCCGCGGCCTCCGAGCCCGCGGCGACGGTGACCGCGCCGGCGGTGAAGGCGCCGAGGAACACTCTTCGTCCCACTGCCATGGATGAACCCGCTTTCCGTGTCGTCGCTTCGTTCCGCCGAAGCGGTGTGGGGATCATGTGACCATCCCTCACGAGACGAGCACAACGGGGTTCCTTCCGCCGGGAGCCGACGGCCCAGGCGAGCGGCGGACAGTGGGGCGTGCCGGCCGCCGCGGGCGTACGCGGTACGGCCGCCGAAGGCGCCCCCGACCGGCCTCGGCGGAGCCGCAGCCAGGCCCCTTCGGTGTCGCGGCGACCAGCGCGGCCCGTGCGGCCGGCGCCGGTGACCGGAGCGGCCGTGCGGGCCTGGTGCCCGGCGACACCGACGGCGACGCGCTGCCCGGGTCCGCGGGTCCGCCACCGCGCCGGCGGATCCGTTGGCCCTGCCCGCCCGCGGGCGACGACGCGCGCGGACACCGCGAGCGCGCCCCGGCCGCGCCGCCTCACACTTCCTGCCACGCCCTGAGCGCGAGACCCGGCTCGTCCTTGCGGCGGGTGACCAGGAGGCGGCCGGTCGACGGGGACAGGCTCGCCGCGACCACGCGGTCCTCGTGGTCCTTCGCCAGGGCCACCACGGCGTCGTCCGGCAGTGGGGGGCCGGACTCGGTCCACCAGGCTCCCGCCGTCTCCTCCTCGGTGGGGTACGCGGCGAAGGCGACGCGGCCGCTCGCGGAGCGCTGGGCGAGCACCGTGCAGTCGTGGCCGTCCAGTTCGCAGCGCACGGCGGCCACCGGGCCGGGACCGGCGGCGGGCAGCAGCGGGGCGGGCTTGGTGCCGGGGCGCCAGGCGCACACGTCGCCGGAGTCGTCGTCGGTGAAGAAGAGGGTGGTGTGCTCGGGGGAGGTGGCCAGGGCCCGCAGGGTGCCGGGACGGACCGCCGCCTCCAGGGGCTCCTCCCGCACCGGGATGGTGCCGGGCTCCGCCTGCCGCCAGTACAGGATCGCCCCCGAGACGGCGGCGTACGCCTCGACGCGGCCGGACTCCCCCGTCACCGCGACCGGCGGCCCCTGCACGCCCTGCCCCTTCAGGTCGCGCCAGGGGTCCCAGCCGCCCTTCTCCTTCTGGGCGACCATGCTGATCCCGGTGCCGATGTTGCGTACGAAGACGTGCGCCCGCCCCTGTGCGTCCACGGCCACGGCGGGCGTGCCCGTGCGGTCGCCCTTCTTGTTGGGGTGGCCGATCGGGGCCCAGTCCAGGGCGGCGAGCAGGGGCCGGTAGTGGGTGGAGTGCACCAGACCCGCCTCCCCCGCCACGGTCGGCCGCCAGGAGGCCAGATGGGCGTAGCCGTCGGGGCCCTGCCCCACGGCGCCGCCCGGCTGCACCTTCTGGTCACCGCCCATCGTGCGGGGCGGGTCCCAGGGGCCGCCCCGGGTACGCTCCGCCCGGCACAGGACGGTGTCGTCCGACGTCAGGTAGACACTGAGCCGCCCATCGCGGCCTCGTATGAGCCATTCGCCGTTCACCCGCTCACTGTATGTCGGCCGCCTCCCCGCCCCCGCGCCCGGGGAGGCCCGGTTGGCGGTCCGTGCGACCCTGGGCCGCATGGACCACACCTCCCCCTTGTTGGTGATCGTCGACGCCGCGAACGTCGTCGGGTCGGTGCCCGACGGCTGGTGGCGGGACCGGCGGGGCGCCGCCGAACGGCTGCGCGACCGGCTGGCCGCGGACGGGCTCCCCGGGCACCCCGGTGCGGCGGAGATCGTCCTCGTCGTCGAGGGCGCCGCCCGCGGGGTGGAGCCGGTGCCCGGCGTACGGGTGGAGTCGGCCCCCGGCAGCGGCGACGACCACATCGTCGACCTGGTCGCCCGCACCGCCGACCGCCCCCGCCTGGTCGTCACGGCCGACCGCGAGCTGCGCCGCCGCGTGACGGACCTGGGCGCGGAGGTCGCGGGACCGCGGACGGTACGGGGTGAGGGCGGGCCGGGCCGAGGAGGGGCGGGGGCTTAGAGCTCCGGACAAAAGAGGAGTCCGATCAGCTCGCGGCGTCCGGTGCGTGCGATCGCAAGGCGCCGGAAGGTTTTTGCAGCGGAGCTACCAGCGGCTTTCGGTAACGCGGCGAGCGTGCGTGCCGGGCGTCGCGAGCCGGGCGCCCCTTCTGTGCGGAGCTCCTGAGGACGCGGTCCGGCCCCGCCGCCCCACCGAGGCAGGACGCGCGGGGCGGAGGCCGGACGCGAGGTCGTCAGCGGTCGCCGCCGGGATCCGGGCGGGCCACCTCGTCGACGTTGGTCTCCTCGCCCCGCCCCAGACGGCTGTGGGAGCGGCCGTAGAGGAAGTAGACGACGAAGCCGATCGCCATCCAGATGCCGAACCGGGTCCAGGTCTCGGCGGGCAGATTGAGCATCAGCCACAGCGAGGCGGCCACCGACAGGATCGGGACGACCGGCACCCAGGGGGTGCGGAAGGCCCGGTGCAGGTCGGGGCGGCTGCGGCGGAGGATGATCACACCGAGCGCGACGACCACGAAGGCGAAGAGCGTGCCGATGTTCACCAGTTCGGCGAGTTCGCTGAGGCTGGTGAAACCGGCCAGGACCGCGATGAGCACGCCGAGCAGGATGGTCGGACGGTGCGGGGTCTTGAACCGCGGGTGGACCTGGGAGAAGAAGCGGGGCAGCAGTCCGTCGCGGCTCATCGCGAAGAAGACGCGGGTCTGGCCGAGGAGCAGGATCATGCAGACCGTGGTCAGGCCGACGGCGGCACCGAAGCTGATGAAGCCCGCGTACCAGGGGTGGCCGGTGGCCTTGAAGGCGTCGGCGAGGGGCGCGTCCACGGACAGCCGGCTGTAGTGCTGCATGCCGGTCACGACGATCGACACCAGGACGTAGAGCGTGGTGCAGATCAGGAGGGAGCCGAGGATGCCGCGGGGCATGTCGCGCTGCGGGTTCCTGGTCTCCTCGGCGGCCGTGGCCACCACGTCGAAGCCGATGAACGCGAAGAAGACGACCGAGGCGGCGGTGAAGATGCCCATGACGCCGAAGTTGGAGGGCGCCCAGCCGAACATCAGCTGGATGAGGGGTGAGTCGAGACTGCGGCCCGCCTCCACCTCCTGCGCCTTCGGGATGAACGGGTCGTAGTTGTCGCCCTTGATGAAGAAGGCGCCGGCGATGATCACGACGAGCACGACGGTCACCTTGATGGCCACCACGAGGGCGGTGATCCGCGCCGAGAGCTTCATGCCCACGACGAGGATGGCGGTGAGCGCCAGGACCAGGAGGGCGGCGAGGATGTCGAAGCCGAACCCCTCGGCGCCCTCCCGCCCGCTGAGCGCCTCGGGCAGGGACCAGCCCGCGTTGTCCATCAGCGAGCGGACGTAGCCGGACCAGCCGACGGCCACCACCGCCGTTCCCAGCGCGAACTCCAGGACGAGGTCCCAGCCGATGATCCAGGCGGGGAGCTCCCCGAGGGAGGCGTACGAGAAGGTGTACGCGGACCCCGCCACCGGGACGGTGGAGGCGAACTCCGCGTAGCAGAGCGCGGCGAGCGCGCAGGCGACACCGGCCGCGACGAAGGCCAGGGCGACGGCGGGGCCGGCGTTGTTCTTGGCCACCGTGCCGGTGAGGACGAAGATGCCGGTGCCGATGATGACACCGACGCCGAAGACGGTCAGGTCCAGCGCGGACAAGGATTTCTTGAGCGCGTGCTCTGGCTCCTCGGTGTCGAGGATGGACTGCTCGACCTTCTTCGTCCGGAAGAGGGTACTGCTCACGGGCTTACCTCCCACGCTGTGTCGTCCCCGACATGATCGAGAGGGGGCGTACTGCGTATGCCCCGGCGTGGGTGCAGTCACGCGGATGGGCCGACCGCACCACCCTTCACAGTGGTGCCGTCGGCCCATTCGCGCGAGTCAGTCGCGGGCGGATTCCACCGGGTCGGCCTCGGCCGCCGAGCTGCCGTACCGTCCGTCGAGCTTGGAGACCAGGCCGGTGACCTGGCGGGCGATGTCGGGGGCGGTCAGGCCGATCTCGGCCATCACCTCGGCGCGGGAGGCGTGGTCGAGGAAGCGCGGCGGGATGCCGAAGTCGCGCAGCGGCACGTCCACGCCCGCGTCACGCAGGGCCTGCGCGATCGTGGAGCCGACCCCGCCGACGCGGGAGTTGTCCTCGACGGTGACCACCACGCGGTGCCGCTCGGCGAGCGGGGCCATGGCCTCGTCGACGGGCTTGACCCAGCGCGGGTCGACGACGGTCGTGGAGATGCCCTGCTGGTCGAGGAGGGTGGCGATCTCCAGGCACATGGGCGCCAGCGCGCCCACGGAGACGAGCAGCACGTCGGGCCGGTCCGTGCCGGGCTCGCGCAGCACGTCCATGCCGCCGACCCGTCCCACGGCGGGTACGGCGGGGCCGACGGCGCCCTTGGAGAAGCGGACGACGGTCGGCGCGTCGTCGACCTCGACGGCCTCGCGCAGCTGGGCGCGCACCTGGTCGGCGTCGCGCGGCGCGGCCAGCCTGAGCCCCGGCACGACCTGGAGGATCGACATGTCCCACATGCCGTTGTGGGAGGCGCCGTCGGTGCCGGTGACGCCGGCCCGGTCGAGCACGAAGGTGACCCCGCACTTGTGCAGGGCGACGTCCATCAGGACCTGGTCGAAGGCACGGTTGAGGAAGGTGGCGTAGACGGCGAAGACGGGGTGCACCCCCGCGTGCGCGAGGCCCGCCGCGGAGACGGCGCCGTGCTGCTCGGCGATGCCGACGTCGTAGACGCGGTCGGGGAAGGCCTTGGCGAACCTGTCCAGGCCCACCGGCTGGAGCATGGCGGCGGTGATGGCGACGATGTCCTCGCGCTCCTCGCCCAGCTTGACCATCTCGTCGCCGAAGACGGACGTCCAGTCGGCGCCGGAGGTGGAGATCGGCAGACCGGTGTCGGGGTGGATCTTGCCGACGGCGTGGAAGCGGTCCGCCTCGTCCTGGAGGGCGGGCTGGTAGCCGCGGCCCTTCTCGGTCAGGCAGTGCACGATGACCGGCCCGCCGAACCGCTTGGCGCGGGCCAGCGCCGACTCCAGGGCCTCGATGTCGTGCCCGTCGATGGGGCCGA
Source organism: Streptomyces sp. NPDC051315 (assembly GCF_044455165.1). Classification (NCBI taxonomy): domain Bacteria; kingdom Bacillati; phylum Actinomycetota; class Actinomycetes; order Kitasatosporales; family Streptomycetaceae; genus Streptomyces; species Streptomyces sp. NPDC051315. The sequence goes on along the minus strand of NZ_JBITEN010000006.1, from coordinate 320,647 downwards.
CGTACTTCAGGCCGAGGTCCTCGAACATGCCCTGCGGGGCGATGAAGTCCTTCAGGCCCTTCTTGGCGCCGTGCAGGGTGTCGAAGAGCGGCTTGCCGACGACCGGGGTGCGGTCGAGGATCTCCTTCGTCCGGGCGAGGAAGCGCTCGTAGCCGTCGGTCGTGCGGAGCGTGGCGAGGTGGTTGGCGAGGCCGCCGATGGTCGGGGCGTAGGAGCGCTCGTTGTCGTTGACGACGATGACGAGCGGGCGGTCCTTGGCCTCGGCGATGTTGTTCAGCGCCTCCCAGGCCATGCCGCCGGTCAGGGCGCCGTCACCGATCACGGCGACCACGTGGCTGTCGCGTTCGAGGAGCTGGTTGGCCTTCGCGATGCCGTCGGCCCAGCCGAGCACCGTGGAGGCGTGGCTGTTCTCGATGACGTCGTGCTCGGACTCGGCCTGCGAGGGGTAGCCGGACAGGCCGCCCTTCATCTTCAGCCGGGAGAAGTCCTGCCGGCCGGTGAGCAGTTTGTGCACGTAGGACTGGTGGCCGGTGTCCCACAGCACCTTGTCCCTGGGCGACTCGAAGACCCGGTGGAGGGCGATGGTGAGCTCGACCACGCCGAGGTTGGGTCCGAGGTGGCCGCCGGTCTTGGAGACGGCGTCGACGAGGAAGGTCCGGATCTCCTCTGCCAGCTGGGCCAGCTCCTCCGGGCTGAGCCGGTCCAGATCGCGCGGTCCCCTGATGCGGGTCAGCAGCGGCACCCGTGCCTCCTTGCAGTAGAGCTGATCGAGCTGTTGCCGGGCCCGTCGAGTCTAATGTTCCGTCCCGGCCCGCGGACTCCGGCCCGTGCGTCATAGGTCACGGGTCGGCCGTACCCAGCATGGGGCGTTCCTATGGCACGCCTGTGCCCGGCACTTGGAGTGCCGGGCACAGGGGGCACCCCGGGGGGGTGCGGTGCGTGCGCGTTAGCCGCGGCCCGCCGCCTTCTGGCTCTTGCGGGAGACGGAGTCGATGACGACCGCGCCGAGCAGGACACCACCGGTGATCATGTACTGGATGGAGGTGTTCATGTTGAGCAGGTCCAGACCGGTCTGGATGGACTGGATGACCAGCATGCCGAGCAGCGCGGACCAGACCGAGCCGCGGCCGCCGAAGAGGCTGGTGCCGCCGATGACCGCCGCGGCGATCGCCAGCATCAGCGTGTTGCCGCCACCGGCGTTCAGCGTGGCGCTGGCCGTCTGACCGGCGAAGAACATACCGCCGACCGCGGCGAAGCCACCGGCGATGGCGAACACGGTGATCCGGACCATCGGCACGTTGATACCGGCGCGGCGCGCCGCCTCGATGCCGCCGCCGACCGCGAAGACCTTGCGGCCGAAGGTGGTGCGGCGCAGCACGAAGTCGACGATGACCAGGGCCGCCAGGAAGATCACCAGCGCGTTGGAGACACCGGCGGAGTTGTTCAGCACCGCCGCGGCCACGAAGGAGGCGGCACCGAGCAGACCCACCCGGATCAGGATCTCGCTGGTCGGCCGGAACGGCACGCCCGCGGCCCGGCGACGGCGCTGCTCACCGAAGTTGCCGACGAGCATCAGCACGACCCCGAGGCCGGCCAGCAGGTAGGCGCCGATGATGGCCTGGTCCATGAAGAAGGAGTTCTGGCCGAGCAGGTGCACCGGGCCGGAGTCCGACGGGATGTTGATGGTGCCGCTGGAGCCCAGCAGCCACAGCATCAGGCCGTTCCAGCCGAGGAAGCCGGCCAGGGTGACCACGAAGGCGGGTACGCCGATCTTGGCGAAGAACCAGCCGTGCAGCGCGCCGATGCCGATACCGGTCAGGATGGTCAGAGCCAGCGACAGCCAGGGGTTCATGGTGTTGTCGACCACGAACACGGCGAACAGGGTGGACGCCAGGCCGCTGACGGAACCGACGGACAGGTCGATCTCACCGAGCAGCAGGACGAACACCAGGCCGATGGCGAGCATGCCGGTGGCCGACATGAAGTAGCTGATGTTCGACAGGTTGTCGGCGCTCAGGAAGCGGTCGTTCTGCAGCTGGAAGATCGTCCAGATGACGATCAGGCCGACGACGACCGGCAGCGAGCCCAGCTCGCCGCCCTTCACCTTGCGCTTGAACTCGGTCCAGTAGCCCTTGAAACCCTCTTCGCGGACCAGCAGACGCGGGTCGACGACGGCGACCGGGGCGGCCGTGGGGTCGTCGGCGGGGGCCACGGTCCCCTGCTCCTCCACGACGCCTTCGGTCTTCTCGACCTTCGTGGCCTCGGTCTTGTCGCTCTTCACGGTCTTGGACGTGTCGCTCACTTGGCCGCCTCCGCGGTGCGACGCCCCGCACGACGGGTGACGGCGTTGTCCGTGGCACCCGTGATCGCGGCGATGATCTCTTCGTGGCTGGTGTCCTTCACGGGGAAGGAGCCGTTGTTCTTGCCCAGGCGCAGCACGGCCACGGTGTCCGCGACCGCCTTGACGTCGGCCATGTTGTGGCTGATGAGGATGACGCCGAGGTTGCGCTCGCGCAGCCGCTCGACGAGGTCGAGGACCTGCGCGGTCTGCTCGACGCCGAGGGCGGCGGTGGGCTCGTCGAGGATGACGACCTTCGGGTCGCCGATCAGCGCGCGGGCGATGGCGACGACCTGGCGCTGGCCGCCGGAGAGGCTCGCGATCGGGATGCGCACGCTCGGGATGCGGATGGAGAGCGTGGACAGCAGTTCGCGGGCGTTCTTCTCCATCGTCACCTCGTCGATGACGCCTCGGTGCAGCAACTCGCGCCCGAGGTAGAGGTTGCCGACCACGTCGAGGTTGTCGCAGAGCGCGAGGTCCTGGTAGACCGTCGCGACACCGAGTCCCTGGGCGTCGTGCGGCTTGTTGATGCTGACCGGCTTGCCCTCCCACTCGATGACGCCGTCATCGATGGGGTGGACACCCGCGATCGTCTTGACCAGAGTGGACTTACCTGCGCCGTTGTCGCCCACCAGGGCGACGACTTCTCCGGCGTGGACCTCCAGTTCGACGTCGGTGAGTGCCTGGACCGCACCGAATCGCTTGGAGACTCCGCGCAACGCCAGCACGGGCGTAGCGGACACGTGAACCATCTCCTTCGCCGCCTGACCGGCGGGGATGCCGCGCTGTGGGAAAGGCGCGGAAGGGTGTGCGTCATGCGCGCGGTCGCGGCGTGGACGCACGAGGTTTACAAGATGAACATGCGCGAGTCCGCGGCGCTTGGCAACGGTTCCGTCCGACGCCCGCCCCGCAGCGGGGTGTGAAGGCGGGGCAGGCGTCGGCGGGGTCTCGCGGGACCGCTCGGCGGTCGTCGGGCCCGGGTCCCTGGGCGGGACCCGAGCCGGTGGCGCGATGTGCGCGTGACTACTGCAGGCCGGCGGCCTTGCAGGCGGCGGCGTACTCGGCGGTGCAGATCTCCTGGACCGTGTACAGCTTGTCCTTGATCACCGTGTCCTTGATGTTGGCCTTGGTGACGGAGACCGGAGTCAGCAGCTGGGAGGGCACCTTGTCGCCGGAGCCGCTGGTCAGCGTCTGCGTGGCCAGGGACTTGATGTCCTTGCCCTCGAGCAGGTTGACCGCGAGCTGGGCGGCGGCGTCGGCCTCCGGCTTGAAGGCCTTGTAGACGGTGGAGGACTGGGTGCCGGCGACGATGCGCTGGATGCCCGCGAGCTCCGCGTCCTGGCCCGTCAGCGGGATGCCGCTGATCTTCGCGCCCTTGAGGGTGTTGGCGATACCACCGGCCATGCCGTCGTTGGCGGAGTAGACGCCCGCGATGTTCTTCGCGCCCAGCTGGGTGATGGCGGCGGACATCTTCTGCGCGGCGACGGTGTCCTTCCACAGGCCCGACTGCTCGTAGGCGATGGTGACCTTGCCGTCGAGGGCCTTGTGGGCGCCTTCCTTGAACTGGCCGGCGTTCGGGTCGGCGTCGTCACCGTTGATCATGACGATCTTCGACTTGGTGGTCGCCTTGGCGCCGAGGGCGTCGAGCAGGGCCTGGCCCTGGAGCTCGCCGACCTTGACGTTGTCGAAGGACACGTAGGCGGAGACCGGGCCCTGCGCGAGGCGGTCGTACGCGATGACCTTGACACCCTTGTCCACCGCGGACTGGATGGAGGACTTGATGGCGGCGGAGTCCTGGGCGGAGACCACGATGACCTTGACGCCCTTGGTGACCATGCTGCTCATCTGCTGAGCCTGCTTGGCCGGGTCGGCGGCGGCGTTCGCGTACTGGACGTCGCAGTCGGAGCAGAGCTCCTTGACCTTGGCCTCGAAGAGCGGCTTGTCGAACTTCTCGTAGCGAGCGGTGACGCTGTCGGGGAGCAGCAGGCCGATCGACTTGCTGTCCGAGCTGCTGCTGCCGGAGTCGTCGCCGCCCGCCTTGCCGCACGCGGCAATCGACAGGGCCATGGAGACGGCGGTGGCGCCGATCACGACTCTACGCATCGTTGCGTTCATTGGGGTGTGCCTCCCTGACAGGGCCGCAGCGCTGCGGCCGAGGTGGCAGGAAGTCAACTCGGCCACACGTGCGACGTCAAGAAGTAAATACTTAACGAGATGGCAACGGGGTCATTCGTTCTCTAAGTGAAGGCGGGTGCCGCAGTCGACAGGGTGCCGTCCAAAAGGGTCGAATCACCCATCTCGCTGAGCGCGAGAGCGAGGGCTCCGAGCACCTCCGCGCGGCCCCCGAGTGCCCCGGGAAGCACGGAGAGTTGGCGTGCCGCGCTGGGGATCGCGTAGCGGCCGACGGACTCCCTGATCGGCCCGAGCACCAGCTCACCGGCCTCGGCGAGATCACCGCCGAGCACCACCCGGCTCGGGTTCAACAGGTTGCACAGGTTGGCGACTCCACTGCCGATGTGGCGGCCGACGTCGGCGATCACCCGACGGCAGCCCGGGTCACCGTCCCTGGCCAGCCGTACGACGCCTTCCATGGTGAGATCCGTGCCGTGGCTGGGCTGGAGCAGTGGCAGCACGTAGCGGGCGGCCGTGAAGGTCTCCAGGCAGCCCCGGTTTCCGCAGCGGCAGACCGGGCCGGACTCATCAAGGGTAATATGTCCGATTTCTCCCGCAGTCCCGCCGGGACCCCGGTAGATCTTCCCGTCGATCACCAGACCGGCGCCGACACCGCTCGCGACCTTGATGTAAGCAAGATCACGTACGCCTCTGCCGCTGCCCCAGACCATCTCGCCGAGGGCGCCGAGGTTGGCGTCGTTGTCCACGTGGACGGCCACACCGAGGCGGCCGCGCAGTTCCTCGGCGGGGCGGGTGCCGATCCAGCCGGGCAGGATGGCGGAGGAGCCGAGCGTGCCGGACTCCACATCGATGGGGCCGGGCACGCCGAGCCCCACCCCGGCGATCTTCGCACGGTCGACTCCGGTGGCTTCGAGGAGCCGGTTGACCAGCTGTTCCGCCCGGTCGAAGCCCTGGGTCGAGGAGGCGTCCACGTCCAGCGGCTCTGACTCCTCCGCCAGGACCTGGTGGGCGAGGTTGCCGACGGCCACGCGGAGATGGGTGTGGCCGAAGTCGACCCCGATGACGATGCCGGCGTCACCGCTGAGGCTGACGCTGCGGGCCCTGCGTCCGCCGGCCGAGGTGGGCGTGACCTCGACGGTTCCGCCGTCCTTCAGCTCGCGCACGATGTTGGAGACGGTTGCCGCGGACAGACCGGTGGTCCGGGCGATCTCCGCCTGCGTGAGGGACCCGGCCAGACGCACCGCGCGTACGACCCGCTCCAGGTTGGCTCGGTGCAGCGACGACTGCGACCCCGGAGTCTCCACGACGACCTCCTGCGCGCGGGACCGCAGCGATGGGGCCCCGTCCATGTCCAACTAGTGAACTCTAAGCTGAGCTGTTCGGGTCGCCTCCCGTCAAGAGGTTGAACAGCATCCGCTCAGTCGAACACAGGGGCGCGCAGGGGTGCACCCGGTGGTCGCCGGGGGTGCAGGAGCGGTTGCGCAGCGTTGAGCTCGGGCTTCACGGGTTGTGGGGCTCCGCGGGATCCCCGCGGCCGGCGCGGTCCCGTCAGGGGTGGAGGCCGCGTTACTTCAGCGCCCCCGCCGTGAGCCCCTGCACCACCTGCCGCTGGAAGACGACGTACGCGGCGAGGACCGGCAGCATCGCCATCACCAGACCCGCGAAGAGGCCGGACCAGTCCCCCTTGTAGCCCTGGCTGACGGCCAGTTGGACCAGACCCTGGGTGAGGACGCGCCGGTCGGGGTCGGTGTTGAGGACCGTGGGCAGCATGTACTGGTTCCACTGGCCCAGGAAGTTGAAGATCCCGACGCTGATCAGGCCGGGCCGGGCCATCGGCAGCATGATCTGGAAGAACGTCCGGCTGTGCGAGGCGCCGTCGACGAAGGCCGCCTCCGCGACGGACGTGGGCAGCGTGCGGAAGAACGCCGTCAGGAAGAACACCGTGAACGGCAGCGAGTAGGCGATGTAGACCAGGATCAGGCCGTGGATGGTGTTCAGCAGTCCCATGTTGTTCACCACGTAGAACAACGGCACCAGCGCCAGCATGACCGGGAAGCTCATGCCGCCGATGAAGAGGTAGTAGACGAAGCGGTTGCCCGGGAAGTCGAACCGGGCGAGGACGTACGCCGCCATCGAGCCGAGGACCAGCGTGCCGACGAGCGAACCGCCCACCACCAGGACGGTGTTCAGGAAGTAGTCGCTCATGTGGGCCTCGGTCCACGCCCGGGCCCAGTTGTCGACGTGCAGCCTGTCCGGCAGCGACCACGGCGAGCCGAAGATGGAGCTGTCGTCCTTGAAGGAGGTCATCACCGCCCACAGCAGCGGCAGCACGACCATGACCGCCCAGACGACGAGGATGCCGTGCGAGAAGGCGTTGAGGACCTGGCCCTCCGGCCGGCGCGCGGGCGGCTTCCCGGCCTCGGGCGGGCCGGCCTTGGTGACGGGCGCGCCGGACTCGGCCGGCACGGGCGCGGGAGGTTCCGTCGTCTTCATGATCAGTACTCCAGCCGCTCGCGCCGCCCCAGCCGCAGCACGACCGCGGCGAAGGCCAGCGTGACGACGAGCAGGGCGACCCCGATGGTGGTGGCGTAGGCGGCCTGACCGTCACGGAAGGCCTTCTGGTACACGTACAGGACCATGACGGTGGTCGAGTAGTCGGGGCCGCCGGGCCCGGTCGTCATGATCTGGACGACCGCGAAGGACTCCGCGCCGAGGGCGAGGATGCCCAGGTACACCCAGCCGGACTGCACGGTGTCCCACAGCAGCGGCAGGGTGACGCGGAAGAACGTGGTGGACCGGTTGGCGCCGTCGAGCAGCGCGGCCTCGTACAGGTCCGCCGGGATGGAGGCCATGCCGGCGGAGAAGAGGACCACGAAGAAGCCGACCGTGGACCAGACGAGTACCGCCATCACGCACCACAGCGCGAGGTCGGGGTCGCCGAGCCAGAGCGGCTGGACGCCGTCCAGACCGACGCCGCGCAGGACCGAGTTGATCGCGCCGCTGTCAGGGTTGTAGGCGAAGGCGAACAGCAGCGCGACGATGGCGATCGACAGCACCTGCGGAAAGAAATAGACGATCTTGTAGAAGGAGGAGCCCCGGACGCCGGAGATCGCCGGGCCGCCCTTTCTCCTGCGTCCGCCGACATTGATCATGAAGGCGAAGAACAGCGCCAGCCCGATCGTCACCAGCGGCAGTACCACCGCGAACAGCAGGCTGTGCCGCAAGGACTTCCAGAAGATGTCGTCGTCCAGCATCCTGCGGTAATTGTCGAGGCCGACCATCTCGAATGCGGGGCTCAGACCGGTCCAGTCCGTGAACGAGTAGTAGATGGACTGGAGGAACGGCCAGACCACGAAGAGCGCGTACAGTCCCAGGGGCAGCGCCAGAAACCCCACGATGAACCGGTACTTGCCGTGCTGCATCACCACTCCGGTGTCGTGAGAATGCCGGTTACTGGTGCTTGTAGTGCTTGATCGAGCCGTCCTTCGCGGTCTCGTCGGCGAAGCCCTGGATCTTCTTGACGGCCTCGGCCGGGGTGAGACGGCCGGCCATCATCTCGCCGAGCCCGGACACCCCGATCTTCTCCTTCTGCAACTGGACGTACCAGTCCTGCAGTCGCGGATTCACCACGTTCTCGCCGGCCTTCTCCAGCGCGGCGACACCCGACCTGAGTCCGGGGGTGAGGGTGATGCCGTCGGTGCCGCCGTCGTAGGCGGTCAGCGACTTCACCTTGGCGGTGAAGTTCTTCGACGACGCCTCGCTGAGCATGATGCGCAGTTGCTCCATGCCTCCCGCCGCGTTCTTCGCCTTGGCCGGCACGATGAACGGCTCGCCGCCGGAGGCCCAGATGGTGCCGAAGGGCATCTTGTCCGAGGAGTCGAGGCCGGTGGGCGCGGAGACCGCGAGGTCGAAGTCGGCGGGGATGACGTTGGCCGACTCGTTCTCCACCCAGGAGCCGTTCGGGAGGAACAGCGCCTTGCCCTTGGCCCAGGCGGTCTGCGACTGGATGTGGTCCAGGCCCGGGGTGCCCCTGAGGACGTAACCCTTCCGGTAGAGCTCGTAGTAGGCCTCGAAACACGCCTTGACCGCCGGATGTTCCCAGGCCTTGGGCTCCAGGTTGTCGATGGCGTCGAGGACGTCGCGGCCGCCGACCTTGCCGATCATCGGATACAGCGAGAAGGGGAGGTAATAGGGGTACTTGCCCGCGTAGGTCCAGCCCGCGATGCCCTTCTTCTTGGCCTTCTCGCAGACGGCGAGCATCTCGTCCCAGGTCTCGGGGTACGTGGCGTCGAGCGAGTCCAGGGCCTTCTGGGAGTACCAGACGCCGTAGACCGTGTAGGCGTAGTACAGGATCCAGACGGGGTCGCCGTCGAACTGGCCCATCTCCACGATGCCGGGGCGCAGGGTGTCGCGGACCTTCTTGTCCGGGTCGTCGTAGGAGGGCGCGTCGAGCAGCGGGGTGAGGTCGGCGAGCTGGTTCTTGCCGACCAGGACGCCCATGTCCATCTGCTCGGCGCCGGAGTTGTCGATGAGGTCGGGCGGGGTGCCCTGGTTGAAGCGGGGCTGGAGCGTGGACTGGATCTTCTGGGTGGCCGAGAACTTCACCTCGACCCCGGGGAAGTCCTTTTCGTAGACCTTCACCGCGTCCTCGGCGTACTCCTTGCCGAAGCCGCCGTCGAACAGGACGAATTCCATCGGTGCGGTGTCGTTGACGCCGAGCGGGTTCCGCTCGGTCTTCTCGCCGGCTTTCGCCTTGTCGTCGCCGCCGCCCCCGCTGCTGGCACAGGCCGAGAGGAAACTCATCGTGGGGACGGAGATCAGGCCGAGTGCCGCGGATCGCCTGATCAGATCGCGGCGGCCCACACCCGCGGATTCGTTGTTCTCGGAAGCCGATGCCGAAGTGGATCCCATGCTCAAGTCCTCGCCTTCTCCAGGACTCAGGCGGTGGACGGGATCCTTCCCGGCACCGCGGTCGGGTCAAGCAGGGTCGTGCGGATCGCTCGCGTGAATCGCCGACAGGTATAGTCCACTTCTCGCCAGTGGGGCAAGATCGAACGCAAGGTCGGCCCTGGGTCTTTTCCGAGTTGAGACCTCCCGGACACCGGAACCGACCGTGCTTCCGTGCCGGAAAAACCCACGCCGTCTGTCTCGCCTGGCGCAATCAACGTTCTTGACACCACTCACCACTTGGCCACCTACTGATTTCTGCGCGACGACGGGGACAACGTTGTCCGATCCGGGGAGGGTGCTCACGCATGCGGCGAGTCGGATGGGGTCGGGCGGTCGTTCTCACGGCCGCCTTCGTCATGGCGGCCGGCACTCCGGGGGCGGCGAGCGCCCTGCCGGCCCCCGTTCCGGTACCGGAGCGGCAGTTCGCGTCGTCGTTCGAGGCCGGTCAGCCCGCCCCCGACTGGCAGAGCGCCGTCGAGACGACACCGGGCGGCGGCAAACGGGCGTCGGGGGTCGACGGCGGCTACGGCGGCGGGCTGCCCGGTGACGTGACCGACCGGGTGACGGACGTACGGGCCAGCGCGGAGAACACGGCCGGCGGCGAGGTGAAGGAGAACCTGGTCGACGGCGAGGCGGGCACCAAGTGGCTGGCCTTCTCCGCCACCGGCTGGGCCGAGTTCGAGCTGGCCGAGCCGGCCGCCGTCACCACGTACGCGCTCACCTCGGCCAACGACGTCGCCGAACGCGACCCCGCCGACTGGACCCTCGCAGGTTCGGCGGACGGCACGACCTGGACGACCCTCGACACCCGCACCGGGGAGACCTTCACCGAGCGGTTCCAGACGAGGACGTACGCCCTCGCCGCTCCGACGGCCGCCCACCGGCACTTCCGGCTGACGGTCACGAGGAACCACGGCGCCGGCATCCTCCAGCTCGCCGACGTGCGCCTCGGCACGGGCGGGAGCGACGGGCCCGTGCCGCCGGACATGCTCACCGTGGTCGACCGCGGCCCGAGCGGCTCCCCGACCGCGAAGGCACGGGCCGGCTTCACCGGGCTGCGCGCCCTGCGCTACGCCGGGCGCCACACCGCCTCCGGGCGCGGTTACTCGTACAACAAGGTCTTCGACGTGAACGTGCGGGTCGGTGCGCGGACGCAGCTGGCGTACCGCGTCTACCCGGCGATGGCCGACGGGGACCGCGACTACGCGGCGACGCACGTGTCGGTGGACCTGGCCTTCACGGACGGGACGTACCTGAGCGGGCTCGGGGCGAGGGACCAGTACGGCTTCCCGCTGTCGCCGCGCGGGCAGGGAGCCGCGAAGTCGCTCTACGTCAACCAGTGGAACGACGTGGTGGCGGGCGTCGGGCCGGTGGCGGCCGGGAAGACCGTCGACCGGATCCTGCTGGCGTACGACTCCCCGGGCGGGCCCGCGCGGTTCCGGGGCTGGGTGGACGACATCGCGCTGCGGACGGCCGCGCCCGAGGTGCCGAAGGCGCATCTGTCGGACTACGCGGTGACCACCCGCGGCACGAACTCCAGCGGCAGCTTCTCGCGCGGCAACACCTTCCCTGCGACCGCCGTACCGCACGGTTTCAACTTCTGGACGCCGGTGACCAACGCGTCCACGCTCGGCTGGCTCTACGACTACGCGCGCGCCAACAACGCCGACAACCTGCCCACCCTCCAGGCGTTCAGCGCGAGCCACGAGCCGAGTCCGTGGATGGGCGACCGGCAGACCTTCCAGGTGATGCCGTCCGCGGCGGCCGGCGTCCCGGACACCGGGCGGACGGCGCGCGCGCTGCCGTTCCGGCACGCGAACGAGACCGCGCGGCCGTACTACTACGGGGTGCGGTTCGAGAACGGGCTGAGGGCGGAGATGGCGCCGACCGACCACGCGGCGGCCCTTCGCTTCACCTACCCGGGCGAGGACGCGAGTGTCGTCCTCGACAACGTCACCGACCAGGCGGGCCTCACCCTCGACACCGGGAAAGGCGTGGTGACCGGCTACTCGGACGTGAAGTCGGGACTGTCCACGGGCGCGACCCGGCTCTTCGTGTACGGCGAGTTCGACGCGCCCGTGACCGACGGGGCCGCGAGCGGGGTCAGGGGCTGGCTGCGGTTCGACGCGGGCGCCGACCGCACGGTCACCCTGCGGCTGGCGACCTCCCTGATCAGTGTGGACCAGGCCCGCGACAACCTCCGCCAGGAGATCCCGTCGGGTACGGACTTCGAGACCGTGAAGTCCGAGGCGCGGCGGCAGTGGGACGAGCTGCTGGGGAAGGTGGAGGTCGAGGGCGCGACACCGGACCAGCTGACCACGCTGTACTCCAGCCTGTACCGGCTGTACCTGTACCCCAACTCCGGTTTCGAGAAGGTCGGTTCGACGTACAAGTACGCCTCCCCCTTCTCCCCGGCGCCGGGCCCGGACACCCCCACGCACACCGGCGCGAAGATCGTCGACGGCAGGGTGTACGTCAACAACGGCTTCTGGGACACCTACCGGACGACCTGGCCGGCGTACACGCTGCTGACGCCCACTCGGGCGGGTGAGCTCGCCGACGGGTTCGTGCAGCAGTACAGGGACGGCGGCTGGACCTCGCGCTGGTCTTCACCCGGGTACGCCGACCTGATGACCGGCACGTCGTCGGACGTGGCCTTCGCGGACGCGTACGTCAAGGGCGTCGGACTCGACGCGAGGGCGGCGTACGAGGCGGCGGTGAAGAACGCGACCGTCGTCCCCCCGTCGTCGGGCGTCGGCCGCAAGGGCATGGCGACCTCCCCCTTCCTCGGCTACACGAGCACGGCCACCCATGAGGGCCTCTCCTGGGCCCTGGAGGGCTACCTCAACGACTACGGCATCGCCCGGATGGGCCAGGCGCTGTACCGGGAGACGGGCGAACGGCGCTACAGGGAGGAGGCGGAGTACTTCCTCAACCGGGCGCGGGGCTACGTCCACCTCTTCGACGCGAAGGCCGGCTTCTTCCAGGGCCGGGACGAGGACGGCGACTGGCGGGTGCCGTCGGCGGAGTACGACCCGCGCGTCTGGGGTCACGACTACACCGAGACCAACGGCTGGGGCTACGCCTTCACCGCCCCGCAGGACGGCCGGGGCCTGGCCAACCTGTACGGCGGCCGCGACGGCCTGGCGAAGAAGCTCGACGCCTACTTCACGACCCCGGAGACCGCCTCCCCGCAGTTCGCGGGCTCCTACGGCGGGGTCATCCACGAGATGACGGAGGCGCGGGACGTGCGGATGGGCATGTACGGGCACTCCAACCAGGTCGCCCACCACGCGCTCTACATGTACGACGCGGCCGGGCAGCCGTGGAAGGCGCAGGCCGGGGTGCGCGAGGTGCTGGCGCGCCTGTACACCGGCAGCGCGATCGGGCAGGGCTACCACGGCGACGAGGACAACGGCGAGCAGTCGGCCTGGTACCTGTTCTCGGCGCTCGGCTTCTACCCGCTGGTGATGGGCAGCGGCGAGTACGCCGTCGGCTCCCCCCTGTTCACCAAGGCGACCGTCCACCTGGAGAACGGCGAGGACCTGGTGGTCCGCGCCCCGAGGAACAGCGCGCGGAACGTGTACGTCCAGGGCCTGAAGGTGGACGGCCGCGCCTGGACGTCGACCGCGCTCCCCCACTCGGTGCTCGCCAAGGGCGCGGTGCTGGACTTCGACATGGGGCCCGCGCCGTCGGCGTGGGGCAGCGGGAAGGACGCGGCGCCGGTGTCGATCACCCGGGACGACAAGGTGCCCACGCCCCGCAGGGACGTGCTGGAGGGCGAGGGCGCCCTGTTCGACGACACGTCCGCGACCGGGGCGGAGGTGTCGGGCGCGGTGGAGCTGCCGGTCGCCGCGGGCGCCAGGGCGGTGCAGTACACCCTGACCTCCGCCGGTCACGCCCGGGCGCCCGCCGGCTGGACCCTTCAGGGCTCCCCCGACGGCCGGACCTGGACCGATCTCGACAAGCGCACCGGTGAGACCTTCCGGTGGGACCGGCAGACGCGGGCCTTCACCGTCGCGCGGCCGGGCACGTACGGGCACTACCGGCTGGTGGTCGACGGCCGAGCAGGCCTCACGGAGGTCGAGTTGTTGTCATGATCGGGTGACCGACCACGACCGCCCGGTGACCCGGCCCGCACCCGTGTTCCGCACTCGTCCGGTTCCCGTCGCCCAACCGGAGGGCCCATGCCCCGTTCCGTGCCCGCCCTGCCCGAGGGGATCGATCCCGCCTGGCTGCCCCCGGAGGCCTTCCGGGCCCTGGGGGCCCGGCGGACGCTGATCCGGGGCTCGGGGCCGCTCGTCGAGACCGTGCACGGTGAGGTGGCGGACGCCTGCGGGCGGTTCGGCGGGGAGGTGGTGCGAGGCGGCGGCACGGTCGCCCCGTACGACCTGGTGATGGAGGTGACGGACGCGGACCACCTCGGTGACGAGGGGTTCACCTGCGGGCGGGCGGGGAGTACGACGACCGTCACGGCGTCCGGGCAACGGGGCCTGCTGTACGGGCTGTTCCACGTGGTCCGGCTCGGCGAGGAGGCCTTCCGGGGTGAGCGCCCGCGCGCGGTGCACCGGCCGGCGGTGGCGCCGCGAATGCTCGACCACTGGGACAACGTGGACGTGCACCCGGTCATGGGGCAGGTGGAGCGCGGGTACGCCGGCGGGTCGCTGTTCTGGCGGGACGGACGGGCACGCGGCGAGGTGGAGCGGGTGCGGGCGTACGGCAGGCTGCTCGCGGCCTGCGGGATCAACGCCGTCGCCGTCAACAACGTGAACGTGCACGCGACGGAGGCGCGTCTGCTGACCGACCGGCTCGGTGACGTCGCCGTCCTCGCCGACGCGTTGCGTCCGTACGGGATCCGCGTCCATCTGTCGGTGACCTTCGCCGCGCCGGTGGTGCTGGGCGGGCTGCCGACCGCCGACCCGCTGGACACGGCGGTGCGTCAGTGGTGGGCGCGGGCCGTGCGGGGGGTGTACGCGGCGATACCGGACTTCGGCGGGTTCGTGGTGAAGGCCGACTCGGAGGGCCAGCCGGGGCCGTTCACCTACGGCCGCTCGCACGCGGACGGCGCGAACATGCTCGCCGCCGCGCTCGCCCCGCACGGCGGCACGGTCCACTGGCGGGCGTTCGTCTACGACCACCGGCAGGACTGGCGGGACCGTACGACGGACCGGGCACGGGCCGCCTACGACCACTTCGCGCCGCTGGACGGGGAGTTCGCCGACAACGCGGTGCTCCAGGTGAAGCACGGGCCGATGGACTTCCAGGTGCGCGAGCCGGTCTCCCCCGTGCTCGGGGCGATGCCGCGCACCCGGCTCGCGGTGGAGGTGCAGGCCACGCAGGAGTACACCGGGCAGCAGCGGCACGTGTGCTGGCTCGGGCCGATGTGGAGCGAGGTGCTGCGGTTCCGCCCGGAGGGCGAGGACGGGCCGTCGGTCGGGGAGCTGGCGCGGGGTGGGCTCGTCGCGGTGTCCAACGCGGGCGACGACCCGTTCTGGACCGGGCACCCCCTCGCCCAGGCCAACCTGTACACCGTCGGGCGGCTCGCCTGGGAGCCGGACGCGGACCCGCACCGCCTCCTCGACGAGTGGATCGCGCTGACCTTCCCGGCCGCCCCGGAGCGGCTGGTGACCGGGGTGCGAACGCTGCTGCGCGGTTCCCGGCGGACGTACGAGAAGTACACCGCGCCGCTCGGCGTCGGGTTCATGGTGCAGCCGGGACACCACTACGGGCCGAGCGTGGACGGCTACGAGTACAGCCCGTGGGGGACGTACCACTTCGCCGACCGGGACGGCATCGGGGTCGACCGGAGCGCGGCGACCGGCACGGGGTACGCGGCGCAGTACGCCGAGCCGTGGGCCGCGCGGTACGAGTCGCCCGGCACCTGCCCCGACGAGCTGCTGCTGTTCTTCCACCACGTGCCGTACGGGCATGTGCTGCACAGCGGCACCACCGTGATCCAGCACATCTACGACACGCACTTCGAGGGCGTGGCGGAGGTGGAGGAGGCCCGCCGGGTGTGGGCCTCGCTCGCGGACTGCGTCGACCCGGCGCGCCACGCGCGGGTCGCGGAGCGGTACGAGGAGCAGCTCCGCGGCGCCCGCGAGTGGCGCGACCAGGTCAACAGCTACTTCCTGCGCAAGTCGGGGGTGCCCGACGAGCACGGGCGGACCGTCTACTGAAGGCGCAGCACGGCCACGCCCAGCGGGTCGAGGACGAGGGGCTCGCCCCGGTCGACGCGCTTGCCGGTGAGGAGGTCGGTGCCGTCGGCGTGAGCGGTCAGGGCGGCCGGTTCGGGCGCGTGGTTGAGGAGGAACAGCAGCCGGGTGCCGTCGGGGGTGACGCGGGTGGCCGTCTCGACGGCGGGGTGCCCGGCGTAGGGGCCGGTCAGGTCGTGGCGGGCGAGGACGCGGCGCACGACGTGGTCGACGCCGGGCTGGTCGAGGGCGGTGGCCACGTACCAGGCCTCCCCCGCGCCGACGGTGTGCCGGGTGACGGCCGGGGTGCCGGCGTAGAAGTCGGCGCCGTACGTGCCGACGGTGTCGGCGCCGCGCGGCTGGACGAGCTCGAAGACCAGGCGGGCCGTGGTGCGGAACTCCCCGAGGTCGACCGGCTGGGCGACGTCCTGCGGGCGGGCGTCCCACTCGTCGACGCGGATGCCGAGCAGCGGGGCGAGCGGGCCGGGCACGTCGGTGAGGAAGGCGCGGTCGTGGACGTCGGAGCGGGCGGTGAGGAAGGTGGCGAGGACGGTGCCGCCGCGGCCGGCGAGGGCCTCCAGGCGGTCGGCGAGGTCGTCCTTGACGAGGTGGAGGACGGGGGCGAGGACCACGTCGTAGGGGGTGAGGTCGGTGGTGACCGGGAGGACGTCCACGTCGGCGCCCGCCGCTCGGGCGGCCCGGTAGTAGGCGTGGACGACGTCCGGGTAGCGGACCAGGCGGGAGGGGCCGTCGGAGATCTCCAGGGCCCACCAGCTGTCCCAGTCGAAGAGGAGCGCGGTGCGGGCGGGGGTGCGGGCGCCGAGGGAGACCGGCCCGAACGCGGACAGTTCGGCCCCGACCGCGGCCACCTCGCGGAAGACGCGGGTGTCGTCGCGGCCCGCGTGGCCGATGACGGCCCCGTGGTACTTCTCGCAGGCGCCGCGTGAGGCGCGCATCTGGAAGTAGAGGGCGGCGTCGGCGCCGTGGGCGATCGCCTGCCAGGTGGCGAGCCGGAGTTCACCCGGCCGTCTCAGGGGGTTGACGTCGCGGCAGGCGGTGGTGGACGGGGTCTGCTCCGTCAGCCAGAAGGGGGCGCCGTCCTTCAGGCCGCGCATCAGGTCGTGGCCGAGGGCGGCGCGGGTCGGCGGGGCGTCGAGGGGCGGGTAGCTGTCCCAGGAGACGAAGTCGAGGTGGGGCGCCCAGCGGTGGTAGTCGAGCGGGCGGTACAGGCCCATGAGGTTGGTGGTGACCGGGGTGTCCGGGTCGTGGACGCGGATGGTTTGCTTCTCGGCGGTGAAGCAGCCGAGCAGCGCGTCCGTCATGAAGCGCCGGTAGTCGAGGGTGATGCCCTGGAAGGCGGTGTGGTCGGGGCCGCGCCAGTGTTCGGTGAGGGCGCTCGGCGGCTCGATCTCGTCCCAGTCGGTGTAGCGGTGCGACCAGAAGGTCGTCCACCAGGCGTCGTTGAGGGCGTCGAGGGTGCCGTGCCGCTCGCGCAGCCAGCCCCGGAAGGCCTCGGCGCACAGCTCGCAGTAGCAGGCGCCGCCGTACTCGTTGTTGACGTGCCAGGCGAGCAGCGCCGGGTGCTCGGCGTAGCGTTCGGCGAGCCGGCCGGCCATCGCGGTGGCGAGGCGGCGGTACGCCGGTGAGCTGGGGCAGAAGTTGTGGCGCTGGCCGTAGCGGTGGCGGCGGCCCTCGAAGTCGGTGCGATTGACCTCGGGGTGCCGTTTCGCCAGCCAGGGCGGGAGGGCGGCGGTGCCGGTGGCCAGGCAGACCCGGCGGCCCTCGGCCCGGGCCCGGTCCAGGACGCGGTCCAGGACGGTGAAGTCGTACGTGTCCGGGGCGGGTTGGGTCAGGGACCAGGAGAAGACACCGACGGTGAGGGTGTCGATGCCGGCCCGGGTGAACAGGCGGTGGTCCTCGTCCCACACCTGCCGCGGCCACTGCTCGGGGTTGTAGTCGCCGCCGTACGGGATCTTCGGGGTGCGCGGCGCGGTCATGCGGTGAAGTCCTCCTGGGTCTCGGCGATCACCGGGCGGGCGGCGCGCAGCAGGGACAGCAGCAGCGGAGCGGCGAGCAGGGCGGGCAGGGCCTCGGTCATGAGGGCGGTCAGGGTGCCGGACAGGACGAGCAGGGAGGCGGCGCCGAGGGTGGCGCGGCCGTGCCGCAGCAGGAAGTACCCGGCGAGCCGGGCGGTGTCACGGGCGCGGAAGGCGAAGAGGGAGGTGAGGACGAGGGCGTGGGCGCCCCACAGCAGGCAGGCCGCGCCGACCGCCCCGAGGAGCACCGCCCACCAGCCGGGCAGTCCGGTGGCGGAGAAGTGGGTGAGGGTGAAGGCGATCACGGTCAGCCACGCCAGCAGGGGCGTCCACAGCTTCAGCGCGGGGAGCGCGTTGAGGCGCAGGCCGCGCCGGTAGACGCGGGCCGGGTGCAGGTCGGTGAGGTCGTGGCTGCGGTGGTGCAGGGCGTAGACGGCGGCGGAGGCGGCCGGGCCGAGCGGGAGCAGGCAGACGGCGGCGAGGGGCAGGTTGGCGGGGTCGGGGCCGAGCAGGAGCAGGCCCAGGAGGCCGGGGGCGGCGGTGGCCAGGAGCAGGGCCTCGACGGTGAGGAGGGTGTGCAGGAGGGCGGCGGCCCGGGAGAGGGTGCCGGTGCCGAAGTCCGCGGTGCGGACGGTGCTCATGCGGCCTCCCTGCCGAGCAGTCGCCGTTCGTCCCACCAGGGCGGGGTCTCGTCGGTCAGCGGGGTCAGCTCGACGAGGGTGATCTCGTGGCGGGCGAGGGTGAGGCACAGGTCGGCCCGGCCGTCGGCCAGGGGTGTCCGGCGGTGACTGCGGGCGGGCTCGGCGGACTCGTGCAGGATGTCCAGCTGCGCCGGTCTGGGCGAGCGCGGGCTGCCCATGTGCCGCCAGGCGGTGTACGCGTTGCCGTGTTCCTCGTCGACGGTGGACCGGCGGACGAAGGCCTCGCCGCGGGCGGCGAGGGGGACGGACAGGTGCAGCGCGTGCCGGTCCGGGCCGGGGGTCTCGCCGGTGGGGTCGACGGGCGCCCAGGCCAGGACGGTGACCCGGCCGTCGGGGTGGCGGGTGACCAGGTGGTCGTCGCCCCGGGCGAGCAGTTCGGGGCCGGTCCGGGCCATGAAGGCGTACAGGTGGAACGCCGGTTTCCTGACCTGCCGGTGGGTGAGGAGGCCGAAGCCGCCGTGGAAGAGGGCGGTGGGGACGCCGGTCTCCTCGAACATGTCGCTGAAGGTCCAGTAGGAGAAGGAGTCGGCGAGGTCGCCTCCGGCAGCGAGCACCGGGGCGAGGTAGGCGGCGTGGAAGGCCGTGTCGTGCACGGGGTTGTCGGGGCGGTAGGAGGAGTTGAACTCCGTGATGTGCACGGGCAGGCCGGCGTACCGGGTGCCGCGGAGCTGCCGTCGCGGGGTGGCGAACTGGTCGAGGAGGCGGTCGGCGGGGGCCAGGGTCTGGTGGACGCCGAAGGGCACGTGCTGGGCCGGCCCGGAGGTGTAGGCGTGCCGGGAGACGAAGTCCACGGGCACGTCGTGCTCGTCGGTGAACTCGGCGAACCGCACCAGCCAGTCGTCGGCGCCCGGGGAGATCGCGGGGCCGCCCACCTGGAGGGAGGCGTCCACCTCCTTCACGGCGTGCGCGGTCACCTCGTACAGCCGGTGGTACGCCTTCTCGTCCGCGTCCTGCCAGAAGTCGGGCAGGTTGGGCTCGTTCCACACCTCGACGGGCCAGGTGCGCACCTCGTCGAGGCCGTAGCGGTCGACGAGGTGTCCCAGCGTGGCACGGACCAGGTCGGCCCAGGCGCGGTGGGAGCGGGGCGGGGTGACGTTGCCGCGCCACCAGAACACCGTCTGCTCGCCCGAGGCCAGCTCGTCGGGCATGAAGCCCAGTTCGAGGAAGGGCCGGACGCCGTGGGCGAGGCAGGCGTCGACGACCTGGTCGACGTAGGTGAAGGAGTGGTGGACCCGGCGGGTGCCCTGGTGGTCGTACGGCCGGTACACGCCCATGCCGTCGCTGAGCAGACCGTGGCCGCGCAGGTGGCGGAAGCCGATCTCGCGCTGGAGGAGGGCGAGGGAGTCCTGGTGGTCGCGGCGCAGGGCCAGTTCGATCCGGCCGGTGCCGACGCAGTACCGCCAGGCGTCGGAGAGCCGGCCGGTCGCCTCCGCGGGGACGCGGATCACCCGTTCTCCTTCTTGAAGCGCTCGTACGCCTTGTTGTGCAGGTCGACGAACTGCTGCATGTTCTTCGCCCTCAGCTCGGAGACGTAGGCGTCCCATTCCGACAGCGGGCGCTTGCCGAGGGCGAACTTGAGCGTGTTCTGGGTGACCTGGTCCCTGAGCGGCGTCTCCCAGAGCGCGGCCTGCTCCTGTTCGACGGACTGCAGGGGGTGGGCCGGTCCGATGGGCAGCTCTTCGCGCCGGGCCATGGCGTCCTGGAACGCCTTCTCGTCCGGGCTGAACGAGGAGGAGACCAGCTCCCAGCTGCCGCCGTAGGTGAAGACGCCGTTGAAGAAGCCGTAGTCCTTCTGGAGGTCCTTCGGGGCGTCCGGGTCGGAGCCCATGAGGCTGATGCCGTCCTTCAGCCGGTACCGGCCGCCGGAACGGGTGTACGTGACGCCCTCGACGCCCCATTTGGCGAACCGCTGGCCCTCGTCGGAGTACCAGAGCCAGTCCACGAACTGCATCATCGCGACGAAGCTGTCGCTCTTCAGCGCCTTGCTGGAGACCATGACGCCGTTCTCCAGCCGGGCGCCGCCCGTCACCACCGGACCGGCGGGTCCGATCGGCACCGGAACCATCTCGATCCTGGCGCCCTCGACCTGCTTCTCCAGGTTGTAGCGGTAGTTCTGCACGAGTTCCTGCGGGTTGGCGCTGATCGCGAAGGACTTCTCACCCAGCAGCTTCTGCACCGCCTCCTCGTCGGTCTGGGTGAAGCTCTCGGGGTCGACCAGTTTCTCGGCGACCAGTTTCCGCACGTACTCGATCATCCGGCGGAAGGCGTCCGTCGCGCCGGTGAAGACGAACTCCTGCGCGCTCGCGTCCCAGCTGATGTTGTCGTACGTCCAGCCGGCCCTGACCCCGTACGCCTGGCCGAGGTAGCTGAACAGCGCGGCGGCCGGATAGGGCGTGTTCTTGCTCCAGCGGTCGGAGAACGGGTAGCGGTCCGGATACTCCTCCTTGACCGCCCTGAGCACCGTGTACACCTCGTCCCAGGTGGTGGGCAGGCTCAGCCCGAGCCGGTCGAGGACGTCGGTGCGCAGCGACAGCGAGTAGCCGGACCTGGCCTTCTCGTGCAGGCCGGGCAGCAGGTAGAACTTGCCGTCGGCCTGACGGATGGAGTCGATCTCCGGCTCCAGCTTCCATCTCCGGACCTTGTCGCGGAAGTGGGGCATGAGGTGCACGTAGTCGCTGACCGGGAGGATCGCGCCGGACGAGACGAAGGCGACCTCCGACGGGTGGTACGTCTTGGGGATGAGGAACGGGGCGTCGCCCGAGCCGATGAGGACGCTGCGCTTCTTCTCGTAGTCGACCAGGGGGACGGAGACGGGCTTCAGGGTGATGCCGGTGCGCCGGGTGAGCTCCTTCCAGAACAGCCAGCCGTTCTTCATCGGATAGACGGGGTTGTCGTTGTGCAGGACCGAGAAGGACAGCGGCTCGGACGCCTTGAACTGCTGGCCGACGCGGTACTCCTTCATCGCGCCGTTCTGCTTCTTCGACAGGTCCTTGGAGTCGCCGCCGTCGTCGCCGCTGCCGCAGCCGGTGAGGGCGGTGAGGCCGGCGAGGCCCGCAGCGGCCAGGATCTGACGCCGTGACAGTTGTCCTGCGTTCTTCACGGGAACTCCCTTGTTCCGTAAGCGGGTCGAGGAGAGGTACGGCGGTCAGCCCTTGACCGCGCCGAGCATCACGCCGGAGACGAAGTAGCGCTGCACGAACGGGTACACACAGAGGATGGGCAGCGAGGTCAGCACGATCGTGACGGCCTGGATGTTCGCCCCGACCTGGCTGAGCTGCGCGTCGGCCGCGCCGGCGTTGCCGCCGGTGGTGGCGCCGGAGATGAGGTTGCGCAGATAGACGGTGGCCGGCATCAGCTCCGACCTGTCCATGTAGAGGAAGGCGCTGAACCAGGAGTTCCAGAAGGCCACCGAGTAGAAGAGCACCATCGTCGCGACGACCGCCTTGGACAGCGGCAGCACGATGCGCAGCAGGACGCCGTAGGTGTTCAGGCCGTCGATCTGCGCGGCCTCCTCCAGGTCGGCCGGCAGGCTCTCGAAGAACGCCTTCATCACCAGGAGGTTGAAGACGCTGACGGCGTTCGGGAGCGCGATCGCCCAGACGCTGTTCTTCAGGCCGAGGCTGGTGATCAGGACGTAGTTCGGGATGAGACCGCCGGTGAAGAACATGGTGAAGACGGCGACGCCGACCAGGAAGCCGCGGCCCCGGAGGTGCTTCTTCGACAGGACGTAGGCGTAACACGTCGTCAGGACCATCGCGACGACGGTGGCCACGACCGTGTAGAGCACGGTGTTGCCGTAGTTCCGCCAGAACATCGAGTCCTGGACCACGATCTCGTACGTGGTGAGGTTGAACCCCTTGGGCCACAACGTGACGTCACCGGCGCGGATCTGCCGCTCCCCGCTGAACGAGCGGGCGATGATGTTGACGAAGGGGTACAGGGTCACGACCACGACCAGGGTGAGGATCACCCCGTTGATCCCCTGGAAGACGCGGTAGCCGCGCGTGGGCCGGTCGACGCTCACCACAGGCTGGTCCCCACCGTGCGACGGGAGAGCTGGTTGGCGGACGTGATCAGGACCAGCCCGATGATCGCCTCGAACAGGCCGATGGCGGCGGCGTAGCTGAAGCTGTTGGACTCGACGCCCGTGCGGTACAGGTAGGTGGAGATCACATCGGCGGTCGGATACGTCAGCGGGTTGTACAGCAGCAGGACCTTCTCGAAGCCGACCGCCATGAAGGTGCCGATGTTGAGGATCAGCAACGTGATCATGGTGGGACGGATGCCGGGCAGCGTCACGTGCCGGATCTGCTGCCAGCGGTTGGCGCCGTCGATGCGCGCGGCCTCGTAGAGCTCCTCGTCGATGGTGGTGAGCGCGGCGAGGTAGAGGATGGTGCCCCAGCCCGCGGTCTGCCAGATCTCCGAGCCGACGTAGATCGTGCGGAACCACTCGGGTTCCTGGACGAAACGGATCGGATCGTGGCCGACCCAGCCCAGGATGTGGTTGACCGGCCCGTCGGTGGCGAGCATCTGCATCGTGATCCCCGCGACGATCACGATCGACAGGAAGTGCGGCAGGTACGACACCGACTGCACGAACCGTTTGAGCGAGCGCCTGCGCACCTCGTTGAGCAGCAGCGCCAGGACGATCGGGATGGGGAAGCAGAAGACCAGCGTGAGTCCCCCGAGCCACAGGGTGTTGCGGAAGACCTGCCAGAAGGTGGGGTCGGTGAGGAACATGCGCACATAGCGCAGCCCCACCCACTGCTCGCCGAAGATCGAACCGCCCGGCTCGAAGCGCCGGAAGGCGATCACGTTGCCGATCATCGGCAGATAGCGGAAGACCACGAAGAACAGCAACGGCAGCACGGCCAGCGAGTAGAGCTGCCAGTCGCGGCGCAGCGCCCGCCGCCAGCCGGGGCGCGCGGGCGGGCGCGCGGGGCCGTGCCGGGTCTTCGGCGGTGGTTCCTGGGTGCCTGGTGGCGGGGCCGACGTGGTGGAGGTGCTCATGCTCGGGCCTCCCGGGGCGTCTGTGAAACGCTCGATCTCAAGACGCTCCCGTGTGGCGCGCCTCGAAACTTTCGTGCCCTTACCGGTAACTCTGCGGCAACGTAAGGGCACACGGAAAGCGCTGTCAATGGGTGCTGCACGGCGGACTGATGGGACAGGACAGGCGTTGAAACCGACGAAGAGCGGGGTAGGACCGAAGCGTTGAGTGCTACCGTCCTCCGCAAGTTTCCGAAGTGCGTGCGCAACGATCGATCGCCCCCCGACCTGCGAGGTGACGTCCGTGCCCGCGTTCGACCTGCCGCTGCCGGAGCTGGAACGCCACCGCCCCGACCCCGACGAGCCCGCCGACTTCGACGTGTTCTGGCGGGACACCCTGGAGGCGGCCGGACAGCAGGAGCCCCTGGTGTCGGTCCGCCCCGTCGAGAGCGGTCTGCGCCTGACGAAGACCTGGGACGTCACCTTCCGGGGCTTCGCGGGCGACCCGGTCCGGGCCTGGTTCAGCCTCCCCGCGGGAGCGCGCGAGCCCCTCCCGGCGGTCGTCGAGTACATCGGCTACGGCCGCGGCCGAGGGTTCCCGCACGAACGGCTGACCTGGGTGAACGCCGGCTACGCACACCTGCTGATGGACAACCGGGGCCAGGGCGACCAGTACGGCGACGGCGGCGCCACCCCCGACCCGCACGCCACCGTCCCCGGCGGCCCCGGCCCGGCCGTCCGCGGTCTGCTCGCCCCGCACGCCTACCACTACCGCCGGCTGATCACGGACGCGGTGCGCGCCGTGACCGCGGTCCGCGCGCTACCGGGCGTGGACGCGGCGCGCACCGCCGTCGTGGGCAACAGCCAGGGCGGCGGACTCGCGCTCGCCGTCGCGGGCCTGGTGCCCGACCTGGCCGCGGCCCTGATCACGGCCCCGCTGCTGTGCGGCATCCGCCGCGCCCTGGAACTCACCGACGCGGGCCCCTACGGCGAGATCGCCACGTACCTCTCGGTCCACCGCGGCACCGAACAGGCCGCCTACCGCACCCTCTCCTACGTCGAGGGCGTCTCCTTCGCCCGCCGCGCCCACGCCCCGGCCCACTTCGGCACCGGGTTGCGGGACACGGTCTGCCCGCCGAGCGGGGCGTACGCGGCGTTCAACCGGTACGGGGAGTCCAGGGGCGGGGGCGTGCGGAAGGAGATGCACGCGTATCCGTACAACGGGCACGAGGGGGGCGAGGGGGAGCAGGTGAGGAGGCAACTCGGCTGGTTGCGGACGGTGTGGGAGGGCCTGGGGGACGGATGAGGGTTCGGGTGCGGGGAAGGAGGGGGGCGGCTCACGTCCGTCGAGCCCCTCGACGCCCGCGACGGTGAGCCGCCGGCGCCGGACGCCCTCCGCGCGGCTCCGGGACGCGCCCTGCGCGGGACGGGGGCTCAGGGATCCGGGACGGCGGACTCGGGGCCCCGGTACAGCGGACCCGGGACCCCGGGACGGGCGACTCAGGTCCCGCGACAGCGAACCCCGGCTTCCGGAGCCGCCGCCGGGCCCGGGACGCCGCGCCGGCCGGCTCGCGGACCCGGCGGGCGTGTGGCGCTCCGCCCGCCGGGTCCGCCCGGGACGGCCGTCGGTCAGCCGACCCGGCAGGGAAGGCTCGTGGTGCTGTCGCCGCCGGAACCGGAGACGACGTATCCGAACGTCGCGCTCCGGCCCGGACTCAGCGAGCCGTTCCAGTTGGCGTTGTGGACCATCACCGCCTGTCCGTTGTAGGTGGCGTTGCCGCTCCACAGGCTGTCGACCTTCTGGCCGGCGGGCAGGGTCCAGTCGACCATCCAGCCGAGCATCGGCACGTCACCGGAGTTGGTGACGGTCACCTCGGACTGGTAGCCGCCGTTCCAGCTGCCGGTCGTCTTCCGGGTGGCCGTGCAGGTGCCGGGGACGGGCTCGGTCGGGTTGCCCGGCTCGTGGATGCCGGTCACCTCGCCGTTGCCGCCGTCGAAGACGACGTCGGAGCAGGAGTAGAAGGTCTCCTGGCTGTCGGAGCGCTGCCAGACCATGTAGATGATGTGGCGCCCCGACTTGCCGGCGGGGAGCTTGCCGGCCCAGGAGTAGTCGGCCTCGACCGTGCCCGGGCTGCCGTTGAGCGGCGGGTGGTCGACGGAGAGGAAGGGCTGGTCCTCGATGTCGTTCCAGGTGAGGGTCCGGGTGGGGTCGAAGCCGTCCTTCGTGATGTAGACGTAGAACCAACCCGGGTGCGCGGCCCAGGCGTTGTAGGAGAAGTCGACCGTCGCGCCCGAGGTGAGGTGGGTGAGCGGCCAGTCGTTGCGGGGGGCGTCGAAGCCGGTGAAGTTGGTGTTGCCGCCGCTGCACAGCTGCCCGTCGGGCACGAAGCCGCGGGTGCGGCCGGCGCCGTCGGAGCGCAGCACCGAGAACCAGTTGTAGAACGGCGTGGTCCCGCTGACCTGCTGGGCGTTCTTGCAGGCCGGGTTGACGGGCTTGATCTCGCCGGTGTCGGTCAGACCGTCCTGCCAGCACAGGAAGGTGCGGCTGCCGGGCTTCATGGGTGTGCCGTGGGCCTCGGCCCTGCCGCCGGTCGTGACGATCAGGCCGAGGGCGGGGACGGCTGCGAGGAGGGAGACGAGGACGAGGAGGAGGGCCTTGGTGCGTAACCCTGTTCCTGTTTTTGCCATGATCATGACAGATCGCATGGCGGGATCCGTCCTTCCGTGTACGGACCGTGCGGGTAAGGGGTGCGGGCGGTGCGAGAAGGAGTGCGGGTGGCGCGGAAGGCGGGGTGGGGCGGGCGATGAGTCCGCGTGAAGCGGGAGCGTTCCCGGGGCGGGTTCCGGTCCACCGGTATGGGAGCGCTCCCACCCCACCTGTGGCGGAAGATAGCGCCGCGCGGAGCACTTGTAAACGGGCTCGGTACGGTCTGCTGGGGAAGCACGGGCGAGTCGCTGGGGGGCACGGGCGAGTCGCTCGAAGACTCACGGCGGGCTCCCGGGGGCAGCCCGGGCCCGGAGCTCACCCCACCGATGCCCGGGAGACCCGCCTTCCCGCGTCCGCTCCCGTCTCCGTCAGGAGCGGCAGCTCGACCGTGAACTCCGTGCGGCCCGGTTCGCTGCGTACCTCGACACGGCCGCCGTGGGCCGTGGTGACCGCGGCGGCGACGGCCAGGCCGAGGCCCGAGCCCGAGTCCGACGAGGTGCGGGCGCGGGAGGTGTCGGCGCGGGTGAAGCGTTCGAAGACCGTCGGGAGGAGGGCGGGTGGGATGCCGGGGCCGTCGTCCCGGACGCGGAGGGCGCACAGGCCGGCCCGTGTCTCCACCACCGCGGTCACCCTCGTGCCCGCGGGCGTGTGCACCCGCGCGTTGGTCAGCAGGTGGGCCACCACCTGGCGCAGGCGGGCGGCGTCGCCGAGTACCAGCGGCGGGGCGTCCGGGCGCAGGTCCAGCCGCCAGTCGTGACCGTCGTCGGCGGTGCGCGCGTCCCGGACGGCCTGCGCGACCAGGGCCGCCAGGTCGACCGCGGCGGAGTGCGGCGGGCGGCCCTCGTCCAGGCGGGCCAGCAGGAGCAGGTCCTCGACCAGGCGCGTCATCCGGGCCGATTCGGCGCAGACCCGCCGCCAGGCGAGCCGTGGCTCGATCACGTCCGTGCCGCGGTTCATCAGTTCCGCGTATCCGGCGATGGAGGCGAGCGGGGTGCGCAGTTCGTGGCTGGCGTCGGCGAGGAAGCGGCGCATGCGTTCCTCGCCGTGCCGGCGGGCGGTGAGCGAGGACTCGACGTGGTCGATCACGCGGTTGAGGGCGGCGCCGACCTGGCCGGTCTCGCTGTCCGGGTCGGTGTCGCGCTCGGGGACGCGCGGGAGAACGGTGACCTCGCCGTGGCCCAGGGGTGCCCGGGAGACCTCCGCCGCGGTGGCGGCGACCCGGGCGAGGGGGCGCAGCTGTCGTCGTACCACCAGGGCGCAGGCGCCGCCGGCGACCGTCAGGCCGGCCGCCGCGACCGCCGTCTCGGCCGCCATCATCGTGCCGATCATGTCCTGGACGTCGTCCATCGGCAGGCCGGTCAGGACGCGGACGCCGTCGCCGTCGAGCACGGTGACGCGGTACGTGCCCAGGCCGGGGACCGTACGGGTGTGCAGGGCGCCGTCGGTTCCGAGGCCGGAGAGGGCCGCGGTCTGGGCGTCCGTCAGGTTCCGCGGCGGGGCGTCCGGGCCGGCCGTCGCCGCCGCCGCGAGGATCGTGCCGTCCGTACCGAGTCGGGCGGCGAGCAGGCCGGCGGGATGGACACCGTCGTCGAGGAAGGTCAGGCCCGGGTGGAGCGAGGCGCCGCCCAGGCTGCGGTGGGCGGCGTCGGTGACGCGCTCGTCGAGGTCGCCCAGCAGGTAGGCGCGCTGGACGAGGACGGTGGTGAGGGCCATCGCCGCGCAGACGGCGACGAGGGCGGCGCCGACGAAGAGCAGCAGGCGGGTGCGCAGGGAGCCGCCGCGCGGACGGGCCCGTCCATCCGGCACGCCTGACCGCTTCGGCACGCGCGGGCTCATCTCCCGCCCTCCCCCGGGCGGATCGCGGCCCCCCGCCCCACCTCGCGGGGCACGTCGGTGAGCGTGGTCCGGTCGTCGGCGACGAACACGCGGACACGACCGGTTCGGGACCTGGGGGCAGTCATGTCCCGATTCTGTCCCGGTCGGCTGGGGGGACTCTGTGATCCACCTGAGGGTGGGTCATGACCTGGGACGAACACGGCGAAGGGACGTGAACGAGCGCGGCCACGGGGGCGCGGACCGAGCACGGCCATGGGCACCCGGACCGGGCACCCCCCGGGGCCCGGGCCGGGCACGGCGGAGGGCCGCACCCCCGTCACCGGGGATGCGGCCCTCGACTGCCCTGCCGGGCCGCCCGCCTGACCGCTTACTTGCGGATCAGGTTGCGCAGCACGTACTGCATGATGCCGCCGTTGCGGTAGTAGTCGGCCTCACCGGGGGTGTCGATGCGGACGACCGCGTCGAACTCGACACCCGTGTCGGTGGTCACCTTGACCGTGCGGGGCGTGGTGCCCTCGTTCAGCTCGGTGACGCCGGAGATGGAGAACGTCTCCTCGCCGGTCAGGCCGAGGGACGCGGCGGACTGGCCCTCCGGGAACTGGAGCGGCAGCACGCCCATGCCGATGAGGTTCGAGCGGTGGATGCGCTCGTACGACTCGGCGATGACGGCCTTGACGCCGAGGAGGGCCGTGCCCTTGGCCGCCCAGTCACGGGACGAGCCGGAGCCGTACTCCTTGCCCGCGAGCACGACGAGCGGGATGCCCTGCTCGATGTAGTTGCGGGAGGCGTCGTAGATGAAGGAGACGGGGCCGCCGTCCTGCGTGAAGTCGCGGGTGTAGCCGCCCTCGGTGCCCGGCGCGATCTGGTTGCGCAGGCGGATGTTGGCGAACGTACCGCGGATCATGACCTCGTGGTTGCCTCGGCGGGAGCCGTAGGAGTTGAAGTCACGACGCTCCACACCGTGCTCGGTGAGGTACTTGCCGGCCGGGGTGTCGGCCTTGATGGCGCCGGCCGGGGAGATGTGGTCGGTGGTGACCGAGTCGCCCAGCTTGGCGAGGACGCGGGCGCCCGTGATGTCGGAGACCGGGGTGGTCTCCATCGTCATGCCCTCGAAGTACGGGGGCTTGCGGACGTACGTCGACTGCGGGTCCCACTCGAAGGTGTTGCCGGTCGGGATCGGCAGCGCCTGCCACTGGGCGTCGCCCGCGAAGACGTCGGAGTAGGACTTGTTGAACATGTCCTCGCCGATGGCGTTCGCCACGACGTCGTTGACCTCGGCCTCGGAGGGCCAGATGTCCTTCAGGTAGACCGGGTTGCCGTCCTGGTCGGCACCCAGGGCGTCCTTGGTGATGTCCACCTTCATGGAGCCGGCGAGGGCGTACGCGACGACCAGCGGCGGGGAGGCCAGGTAGTTCATCTTGACGTCGGGGTTGATCCGGCCCTCGAAGTTCCGGTTGCCGGAGAGGACCGAGGTGACCGCGAGGTCGTGGTCGTTGACGGCCTTGGAGACCTCCTCCGGCAGCGGGCCGGAGTTGCCGATGCAGGTGGTGCAGCCGTAGCCGACGAGGTTGAAGCCGACCTTGTCGAGGTACGGGGTGAGGCCCGCCTTGTCGAAGTAGTCGGTGACGACCTTCGAACCCGGGGCGAGGGTGGTCTTGACCCACGGCTTGCGGGTCAGGCCCTTCTCCACGGCCTTCTTCGCGACGAGCGCGGCGGCGACCATGACGTACGGGTTGGAGGTGTTGGTGCAGGAGGTGATGGCGGCGACCGTCACGGCACCGTGGTCGATCTCGTACGTCGAGCCGTCGGGGGCGGTGACGGTGACCGGGTTGGACGGGACGGCGGCACCGGTGCCCTCGGCGTGCTGCGGGGCGCCCGCGCCGTTCTCCTGGTGGCCGTAGGCCGGGGCGTCGGAGGCCGGGAAGGACTCGTCGCTCGCCTCGTCCACCGGGGAGGCGGCGGTGCCGGCCTGCACGGTCGGGACCTCGACGTAGTTGAGGACGTCCTTGGCGAACTGCTGGGCGGCCTCGGCCAGGACGATGCGGTCCTGCGGGCGCTTCGGGCCGGCGATGGACGGGACGACCGTCGACAGGTCCAGCTCGAGCTTCTCGGAGAAGTCCGGCTCGGCCTTCGGGTCCAGCCAGAGACCCTGCTCCTTGGCGTACGCCTCGACGAGCGCGAGCTGCTGCTCGGAGCGGCCGGTGAGCTTCAGGTACTTGATGGTCTCGTCGTCGATCGGGAAGATCGCGGCGGTGGAGCCGAACTCCGGCGACATGTTGCCGATGGTGGCGCGGTTGGCGAGGGAGGTGGCGGCCACGCCCTCGCCGTAGAACTCGACGAACTTGCCGACGACACCGTGCTTGCGCAGCATCTCGGTGATGGTCAGCACCAGGTCGGTGGCGGTGGTGCCGGGCTTCAGCTCACCGGTCAGCTTGAAGCCGACGACGCGCGGGATGAGCATCGAGACCGGCTGGCCGAGCATCGCGGCCTCGGCCTCGATGCCGCCGACGCCCCAGCCGAGGACGCCGAGACCGTTGACCATGGTGGTGTGCGAGTCGGTGCCGACGAGGGTGTCGGGGTACGCCTGGCCGTTGCGGACCATCACGGTCCGGGCCAGGTGCTCGATGTTCACCTGGTGGACGATGCCGGTGCCGGGGGGTACGACCTTGAACTCGTCGAACGCGGTCTGGCCCCAGCGCAGGAACTGGTAGCGCTCCTTGTTGCGGCCGTACTCCAGCTCGACGTTCTGGGCGAAGGCGTCGTTGGTGCCGAACTTGTCGGCGATGACGGAGTGGTCGATGACCAGCTCGGCCGGGGCCAGCGGGTTGATCTTCGCCGGGTCTCCGCCGAGCTCCTTGACGGCCTCACGCATGGTGGCGAGGTCGACGACACAGGGAACGCCGGTGAAGTCCTGCATGATCACGCGGGCCGGCGTGAACTGGATCTCCTGGCTGGGCTGGGCCTGCGAGTCCCAGTTGCCGAGGGCGCGGATGTGGTCGGCGGTGATGTTCGCGCCGTCCTCCGTGCGGAGCAGGTTCTCCAGCAGGACCTTGAGGCTGTACGGCAGCCGGGCCGAGCCCTCCACCTTGTCCAGCCGGAAGATCTCGTACGACTCGTCGCCCACCTGCAGCGTGCTGCGGGCGTCGAAGCTGTTCGCCGACACGACAGTCTCCTTCATTGATGTGCGCGTACCACCGCATCCTGCCGCCACGCGAGCTTGGCCGATCCGCTAAGGTAAGGCTAAGTTAGGTCACCCTTACTGGAGTGGTGGCTGCGGTGCGCCTCGGCAGATATCTCGATGTCGAGATAACTCTAGTACATGGGGGCTGGTTGGTCATGCCCGGGCCGCCCGCGGCACCCCTGGAACCGCGGCGGGAGGGCCTCCGGCGGCAGTCGGCGGGACGCCGCGTCGCCGCGCCGCAGGGGCGGCCACACACCGACACCAAGGAGGCGAGGCCCGCACGCCGGGAAGCCGGCCGCCGCGCCACCGGGACCGCCGCACGGGACGCCGGACGGGTCAAGGCCCTCACACCGGGGAGCGGTTGAGGCCGCGCCGGACCGGGACACGGCCATGGGGCGGCCGAGCCGGGGTAGACGAGTGCGGACGGGACATTCCCCGAGCACCAGCCGACCGACGAAGGAGGCCCGATGCCCCTCACCTTCCGCAAGAGCTTCCGGATCCTGCCCGGCGTGCGCCTGAACATCAACCGGCGCTCCTGGTCCATCACCACCGGAGGCGGCAGCCACGGCCCGCGCCACACGCACAGCAGCACCGGACGCCGTACGACATCGGTTGATTTGCCCGGACCTTTCGGGTGGCGTCGTACCCGTACCGCCAAACGTCGTTGACGGAACGTCACCCGAACGGCCCCCCCGAGAGGTGCCATCTCATATCTGAGATAACCTCAACCCCATGGCAGACGACTACCTCGTACGCATCGGCAGGCTCATCCGTGACGCCCGGCAGCACCGGGGCTGGACACAGGCGCAGCTGGCCGAGGCGCTCGGAACCAGCCAGAGTGCCGTCAACCGCATCGAGCGCGGCAACCAGAACATCAGCCTTGAGATGATCGCTCGGATCGGTGAGGCGCTGGACAGTGAGATCGTCTCGCTGGGTTACGCGGGGCCGATGCATCTGCGGGTCGTGGGCGGTCGGCGGCTGTCCGGCTCCATCGACGTCAAGACGAGCAAGAACGCGTGCGTGGCCCTGCTGTGCGCCTCGCTGCTCAACCAGGGGCGCACGGTGCTGCGCCGGGTCGCCCGCATCGAGGAGGTCTACCGCCTCCTGGAGGTGCTGAACTCGATCGGCGTCCGGACGCGGTGGGTCAACGGCGGTGTCGACCTGGAGCTCGTGCCGCCGGCCGAGCTGGACATGGGCTCGATCGACGCCGAGGCCGCCGTCCGCACGCGGTCCATCATCATGTTCTTCGGCCCGCTGCTGCACCGCATGGACCACTTCAAGCTGCCGTACGCCGGCGGCTGCGACCTCGGGACGCGGACCATCGAGCCGCACATGATCGCGCTGCGCCGGTTCGGGCTGGACATCGCCGCGACGGAGGGGCAGTACCACGCCGTCGTCGACCGCTCCGTCCGCCCGGACCGCCCGATCGTCCTGACCGAGCGCGGCGACACGGTCACCGAGAACGCGCTGCTGGCCGCCGCCCGCCACGACGGCGTCACGGTCATCCGCAACGCCTCCTCCAACTACATGGTCCAGGACCTGTGCTTCTTCCTGGAGGCGCTCGGCGTCAAGGTCGAGGGCATCGGCACCACCACGCTCACCGTGCACGGTGTGCCGCACATCGACGTCGACGTCGACTACTCCCCCTCCGAGGACCCGGTCGAGGCGATGAGCCTGCTCGCCGCCGCCGTCGTCACGGAGTCGGAGCTGACGGTGCGCCGGGTGCCGATCGAGTTCCTGGAGATCGAGCTGGCCGTGCTGGAGGAGATGGGCCTCGACCACGACCGCACACCCGAGTACGTCGCCGACAACGGCCGTACGCGGCTGGTGGACCTGACCGTGCGGCCCTCCAAGCTGGAGGCGCCGATCGACAAGATCCACCCGATGCCTTTCCCCGGCCTGAACATCGACAACGTGCCCTTCTTCGCGGCCATCGCGGCGGTCGCCCAGGGCAAGACCCTGATCCACGACTGGGTCTACGACAACCGCGCGATCTACCTCACGGACCTCAACCGTCTCGGCGGACGACTCCAACTCCTGGACCCGCACCGGGTGTTGGTGGAGGGCCCGACGCGCTGGCGCGCCGCCGAGATGATGTGCCCGCCGGCCCTGCGCCCCGCGGTCGTCGTCCTGCTGGCGATGATGGCGGCGGAGGGCACGTCCGTGCTGCGCAACGTGTACGTCATCAACCGGGGCTACGAGGACCTGGCGGAGCGGCTGAACTCGATCGGGGCGCAGATCGAGATCTTCCGGGACATCTGACCGGCGGGTGCCGCCGCCCCCGTGTCCGGCCCGCATGAATGCGCGTCGGACAGGGGCGGCGGCGCCTCTCGCACTTCTCCGGGACGTGGGGCCCGACCAGGCTTCGGCCCGCCGTCCGGGCTGTGCGAGGACCGCGTCGGCGGCGCTGCCGCGTGCGCGCCGCTGAGTCGCTCGCCACGGGCCGTGGCTCGTCCCGGGGCCGGTTCAATGGACGCCCGGCACTTCTCCGCCCGTAGGGCGGCCGCAGGTCGGCGACCTGCCTCCGGCAGCGTGAGCGCGTGCCGGCCGACGGCGCGCGTTCACAGGGTTAGGCCTGGGCAGGCCGGGAACGCGGGGCACGGCACGACCCCGAGGCGAGGCCGGTACCGCGATGACCGAGTACGAACGTTCACGCACGATGTCCGCACAGCCCGAGCACGTCTTCGACCAGGCCGCGGACGTCGGCCAACTGGACACCTGGCTGCCGGAAGCCCTGCACGTGGAGGCCGGAGACCTGCCTGCCGTCACCGTGCACGAGGACCGCACCGACGAGGACACCTCCGCTCTGCTGCGTGCCCGGCGCGAGCAGATGCGGCTCGAATGGGGCACCCGAGACCAGGGCGGCTACACGGGATGGCTCCAGGTCGCCGGCCTCGGTGGCGACGTCAGTGAGGTGACGGTGCACCTGTCGTTCTTCGACGACAGCCACGATCCCGGCGAGAAGGCCGTCCGCGACGCCTTGGACACCAGTCTCCAGCGCCTGGAGGAGCGGGTGCGGCTGCGCGTCGGCCACGAGGGCGGCTGACCGCGGGCCGGGCACGCCATGGCACGCGTCAAGCGGTACGCCGTCGCGGCGTCCGGGCAGTGGACCGACGAGGAGGAGGGCCGGCGTCGCCTTCCGGCCGGTGAGGTGCACGCCTGGACGCCGGGCCGGAACGAGACCGTCTGCGGACTGTCCCTCAGCCGCTCCGAACTGGTCCGCTTCCCGCACGTCGGCTGGCCGGACACCTTCCCGGAGTCCGGCGGCGCGGCGGACCGGGTGCGGCGTCAGTGCCCGCGCTGCGCCGCGGTCGCCGGACGCCGTGATCGTGACATGCGCCCACGGCGGCACCGAGGGCGTCCGGGAGACAGGCGCACCGGCCCCTCCCCGAAGTGACCGGCGTTCCGGGTGGCGCGAGCGGACCCGACCACGACCGAGCGGACGCGACACGTTCACGCCGCGCGCACGTCCTCGCCGGACGGGGGAACGCGATAACGCGCCAGCGGAATGCGGAGAAGCCGCGATGCCCGCAGGAAGGCCGGAATGCATCGGCGAATATGGGCGTTTCGACCGGCATGCGGATGGGTAAATTTCGGGCCCCTCACCCCGGCCCGCCGGAGTTCGAAAAGCGGGTAAAGTTTCGAGGACAAGCCGGGCATTTTCGGCCATTCCTCGCGAACGTCCTCTCGTCGCACAAGCCAGCGATCAGGTATCACTAATTCGACATATCGCTGTCGAAAAACGTGAACTACGGGGGGTTCCATGTGCTGTCGCCGTGCGCTCAGAAACGTTCCGCCGCCCGGTTTCCCGCCATTCGCCGAGCGGGTGTGAGGCCGTGTTGCAGCGTGACATCGAAGTGAAACTGCTGCGCACCCTCCTGGCCGTCGTCAACGAGGACGGTTTCTCCCGCGCCGCGCAGTCGCTGCACGTGACACAGCCGACCGTGAGCCAGCAGATTCAGCGGCTGGAAAGCATCATTCAAGCGCCGTTGTTCCAGCGCACCAAACGTCCCTTACTGCTCACCCCGGCCGGCCGCGAACTCGTGGCGCACGCCCGCCGGGTGATCCTTCTCAACAACGAAGTGCTCAACAAAGTGTCGGCCATCCGCAGCCAGGAATCATTCAGCATGGGCTGTTCGATCCACTTCGCCGACGGATTACGCACCATGCTCACCCAGCTGGCCCTCGAACGGCCGCATGTGCGGTGTTCCACGGTCACCGGCGTCAGCGCCGCACTCGCCGACCAGGTCGCCGCCGGCGAACTGGAGGCGGCCCTGCTGCTGGGCACGGAGACGCCGCGCTGCGACATGCTCGGGCGGCTGCGCCTCGGCTGGTTCGGACACGTCCCGGTCGGTCCGGGCGAACGCGTTCCCATCGCGCTCACCGGCGACCGCTCGGCACTGAGCATCCGGATCGTCGAGACGCTCGCCGAGCACGGGATCGCCTGGCGCTCCGCGGTGTGGAGCTCGGACCCGCTGGCGGTCCGGGCGGCCGTACAGGCGGGTCTGGCCTACACCGCGCTGGACGAGACCGCCCACGACACCCATCCCGAACTGCGGCCCGCCCCGCCGGGAGCGCTGGGCCCGGCACCCGCGCCCCTGCCGGTCTACCTGGCCTTCTCGCCCACGGTGCACCCGTCCGTCGTCGACGCCGCCCGTGCCGCGGCCCGCGCCGTCCTCGAGGGCGCCCCGCTCTCCCCGCCCTGACCGGTCCCCACGCGAACCGGGCGCCCCGGCCTCCCGCACGGCCACCCACCGCGCCCGACGGCACACCGCCGTCCGCGACGGCGGGGCATCCGACAGCCGCGCCCGCCACGACGGCGGGGCCTCCGACGGCCGCGCCCGGACACCGGCCGGGGGAGGTACCGGTGGTGGGCGCCGCCGTCGGAGGCCGTCCCGGGGGAGGCGGGTCAGTAGGAACTCCGGGCGGCGCCGCGCGCCGCCAGCTTGGGGCCGTAGGGGGCGGAGTCCAGCCACGCGCCCGCCCTGAGCCCGGCGGTGGCCACGGCGGCCGCGGCCCGCTGGCGCAGCCAGAGCGAGGGCCGGTGCGCCAGCATGTGCTCCAGCGCCGCGCTGGCGCACGCCCGGTTGTAGGCCGCCGCCTCCTTGCGCTCCTCGGCGAACCGCGCGACCGCCGCGCCGGCGCCCGCGCCTTT
This sequence comes from Streptomyces sp. NPDC051315, assembly GCF_044455165.1. NCBI lineage: Bacteria > Bacillati > Actinomycetota > Actinomycetes > Kitasatosporales > Streptomycetaceae > Streptomyces > Streptomyces sp. NPDC051315. Next base: position 284,430 of record NZ_JBITEN010000006.1, on the reverse strand, counting down.
GCGCTCCAGGGCCTCGACCACCGCGTCCACCGCCCGCACGGCGTCGGGGATGCTGGAGTTCATGCCGCGGGCCCCGAACGGCGCGAACAGGTGGGAGGCCTCGCCGGTGAGCAGCACCCGGTGGTGGGCGTCGGTGAACCGGGCGGCCACCTGCTGGGCGAACCGGTAGGTCGACACCCACGTCACCCGCTCCCCGTACGCCTCCGGCAGGACCCTGGGGATCCAGCGGCGCAGGCCCTCCGGGGAGACGTACCGCTCGGGGTCGTCGTGGAGCAGCAGGTTGAGGTCGACCCGCCAGCCGCCCGCGAAGGGCACGGTCAGCACGTTGCGGCCGCCGACCCGGGGATGCCGGTAGTGGAAGACCCGCTCGATCGGCATCGGGTGGTCGGGGTCGTCCTCGAGGTCGACCACCACGAAGGTGTTCTGCGAGCGCGGCCCCTCCAGCGGGCTGCCGATCGCGGACCGCAGGACCGAGCGCGACCCGTCGGCCGCGATCACGTAGTCCGCGAGCCACTCACCGCCCGCGGCGTCCGTGAGCCGCACCCCGTCGGGCGTGGACTCGGCGGACGCCACCTCCACGCCGAAGCGGAACTCCACCCCGGCCTTGCGGCAGGCGGTGGCCATCAGGTCCTCGGTGATCACCTGCGGCAGGCTGGTGAAGGGCGGCAGTCCGTCGCGCGCCGACGGCGGGTAGGTGCGGGTGTAGACCTCCTTGCCGGCCCAGTACGACCGCTTGGTCGCCCACATCAGGCCACGGCCGGCGATCTCGTGCCCGAGGCCGGGGCTGAGCCGCTCCAGCTCGCGCAGTGAGGCGCCGTGCAGGTAGGCGGCGCGGCTGCCGGGCCGTACCGAGTCCTCCGTACGGCGTTCCAGGACGACCGCGGGCAGGCCGGCCGCGCGCAGGGCCAGGGCGGCGCTCAGGCCGGCCGGGCCGGCGCCCGCCACCAGGACCGGGTGGCGGGACGTCGTACCGGGACGGGGCTGTGCGCTCATGCCGCCTCCTTGGCGAGGTGGAGCGTGTCGGAGGTGAAGGAGACGATGCGGCCGTCGAGGCCGCCGGTGAGGGCGGCGTGCCAGAGCGCCGTACGGATCACGTCGGGGTCGCGGCGCAGCACGATCTCGTCTTCGCCGGTGCTGAGTTCGACGTAGTCGCCGGTGTGCCGGACGGCCATGCCGGCGGCCTGTGCGGTGTGGACCACGGGTTCGAACTCCGGCACGTCGAGGACGTACAGGGTCAGGCTCACCCCTCCACCTCCGTGTCCTTGCGGACGATTTCCTTCCGGATGAGTTCCGCCTTGCGCTGCCACAGCGCCTCGACCGTGGGCCGCGGGGACTCCGCCACGTCGGCGAGGGCGCGGACCGTCAGTTCCGCGTCCCGGGCGTCGATGCCGGACATCTCGCGCAGCGGGCGGGTGATCTCCAGCTGGATGCCGTTGGGGTCGTCGAAGTAGATCGACTCGATGAGCTCGTGGGCCAGGGGGCGGGTGACGCGCACGCCGTGCGCCTTGAGGCGGTCGCGCCAGGCGTGCAGTTCCTCCTCGGTGTCGACGTGGAAGGCGAGGTGCCGGGAGCGGTGCATGAGGTCGCTGGGGGCGTCCTCCTCCGGCAGGCCGAAGTAGTAGAAGAACGCGATGCGGTTGCCCGCGCCCATGTCGAAGAAGAAGTGGACGAAGTCCGGGTAGTCCTCGGTGACCCAGCCGGTCGCGGTGATCGCGTGCAGCAGGGGCATGCCGAGGGCCTGGGTGTAGAACTCGACGGTCGCGCGCGGCTTCCAGGTGACGAAGGCCAGGTGGTCGACCCCGTCGACGCGCAGGCCGGGCAGGCCGGCCCGGGGACGGGCGGACGGTGATGCGGTTGCCAATGCTCCTCCTGGGATGGGGAACTCCACGGGCAGGACGGCGGGGCGCCGCACGTCGACGGGGTCGGCGGGGGTCAGTTCGGGGAACGCCCCCGCAGCCCCGTGCCGGCGATCAGCGCTCCGAGCAGCAGGGTCACGCCGCCGACGACCAGCGCCCAGCGGGTGCCGTCGGCGTTGGTCGCGGACAGGTTGAGGATCACGCCGAGGACGGCGACACCGAGGGAGGCGCCGACCTGGCGGGCGGAGTTGAGCGCGCCGGCGCCGATGCCGGCCAGCTCGGTCGGAACGGAGCTCGCCATGCCGGCGACCAGCGCGGGCAGGGCGAAGGAGACACCGAAGCCGAAGGCCAGCAGACCGACCACGGTGGCCGTCAGCGCGAGCGCGGAGTCGTCGGTGAACGGCGCCTGGAGCAGCGCGCCGAGCCCCATGAGGACGAAACCGGTGGTCGCGGGGCGGCGCGGGCCGATCCGGCCGACCAGGCGGCCGGTGTAGATGGGGTTGAAGGCGGTGGGCAGGGTCAGCGGCAGGAACGCCAGGCCGGCGCTGAAGGAGGAGTAGCCGCGGCTCTCCTGGAAGTACAGCGACAGCACGAACAGCAGGCCGGACAGGCCGAAGTTGGCGAGCAGGCCGGCGCCGAGCGCGGCGGAGAAGCCCCGGCTGCGGAACATGCGCAGCGGCAGCATCGCCGCGTCCCCGGCCTTCGACTCGGCGACGAGGAACACGACGGCCGCGACCGCCGTCACCACGAAGGCGCCCACCACCAGTCCCCCGCCCCAGCCCTTGTCCGGGCCCTCGATCAGCGCGTAGACCAGGGCGCCCAGCGCGATCACGGCGCTGAGCTGGCCGGTGACGTCGAGGCCGCTGCGCTGCTTGCGGGCGGTCTCGGGGGCCATCCGCACGGTGATGACGAGACTGACCAGCGCCAGCGGGACGTTGATGAGGAAGATGGCGCGCCAGCCGACGCTGTCGGTGAGGGCGCCGCCGACCAGGGGTCCGGCCGCGAGCGCCGCACCGGTGATCGCCGCCCAGTTGCCGACGGCGCGGGCGCGGTCGGCGGGATCGGTGTAGGCGTTGGTGATCACGGCGAGGGAGGCGGGCAGCAGCAGCGCGCCGGCCACGCCGAGCGCGAGGCGCAGCACGACCAGGGCCTCCAGGGTCGTCGCGGCGGCCGAGACGCCGGACAGCACGCCGAAGGTCACCAGGCCCCAGAGGAAGATCCGGCGGCCGCCGTAGCGGTCGGACAGCCAGCCGGCGGTGAGCAGCAGGGCGGCGAAGGTGATGGTGTAGCCGTTGGTGACCCACTGCAGACCACTGAGCCCGACGCCGAGGTCACTGGAGATGGCGGGCAGCGCCACCGAGACGATCGTCATGTCCAGCAGGACCATGAAGTAGCCGAGCGAGAGGCCGATCAGCAAGGTCCGGGAGGGCTTGTCGGTTCGTGCCGGTGCGACGGAAGCCCGTTGCGGTTCCGCCTGCGTCGACATGTTTTCTCCTTCGTTTCAGTTTCGCGAATTCGCCGCTACGAGCGGGGTAGTTGGGAGCGGCACGAACCATTCAAGCGGACCGGAAAGGCGAATTGCCGCTGGTGACGGCGGGAATGCCCTATGGGTAACATCGGCTCAGCCGATCGTTCAGCAAGGGGGCCACGGAGTCGTGGAGTTACGGCATCTTCGGACGTTCGAGACGGTCGCCAGGACGCTCAGCGTCACGCAGGCGGCGAAGGAGTTGCACTACGCGCAGTCCAGCGTCAGCGACCAGATCCAGGCGCTGGAGCGCGACCTGGGCGTGGAGTTGCTGGACCGCTCGCAGCGGCGGGTACGGCTGACGCCGCAGGGGGTGGCGCTGGCGGAGTACACCGAGCGCATCCTCAAGCTGCTGGAGGAGGCGCGCTGGGCGGTCTCCCGGCCCGGCTCGGAGGTCGCGGTCGGCGCGCTGGAGACGGTCGGGCTGAACCTGCTGCCCGGGGTGCTCTCGCGCTACCGGTCGCTGTATCCGGAGGCGCGGGTGCGGGTGGCCCAGGACAACCGGGGGGCGCTGTACGGGGCGGTGCGCCGGGGTGACCTGGACGTGTGCCTGACCTTCGGCGAACCACCGCGGGACGCCGGCCTGCGGGCCGAGACGCTGGCGGAGGAGCCGCTGGTGGTCATCGCCCCGCCGGAGCACCCGCTGGCCGCACGCGGCCGGGCCGGTCTCGCGGAGCTGTCCGCGGAACCGTTCCTCGCCACCGAACGCGGCTGCGGGTTCCGGGAGATGTACGACGGTGTCTTCGCGGGCCCCGCCGGGTCCGCCGCGAAGGAGCCGGTCGCGGAGGTGTCCAGCATCGGCACGCTCGGGGCGTGCGTGGCGGCCGGCATGGGTCTGGCGCTGCTGCCGTCCCTCGCGGTGCGCGCCCAGGCCGAGCGGGGCGAGGTCGCGGTCGTCCGGGTCGACGACGCCGACCTCAGCACGCCGGTCACGATGACGTGGCTGGACCGCAACTCCTCCAACCCCAACCTGGTGGGGCTGCAGACGGTGCTGCGCAAGCAGCTCGGGGGCTGAGCCGGCGGTCATCGCGCGGGCTCCCCCACCGGCTCGGTCGGGCGGCGGTCCGGCCGAGGGGCGAGCGGGGGCAGCGCGATCGCCCTCAGCCGGGCGCGGGCGATCTTGCCGGTGACGGTGGTCGGCAGCCGGTCCACGAGCACGAGCTGCTCGGGCAGCTTGTACGTGGCGAGTCCCTTGCGGGACAGGTGCACGGTCACCTCGTCCAGGGTCAGGCGGGCGCCCTCGCGCAGGGCGGCGAGCAGGCAGCCGCGCTGACCGAGCCGGGGGTCGGGCCGGCCCACCACGGCGTGCTGCGCCAGCTGCGGCAGGTCGTTGAGGAGTTCCTCGACCTCCAGCGCGCTGAACTTCAGGCCGCCGCGGTTGATCAGCTCGTCGGCGCGGCCCCGGTAGACGACGGCCCCGTCCGCGTCCAGCGCGGCCAGGTCACCGGAGCGCAGCCAGCCGTCGGGGGTGAGCGCCGCGGCGGTCTGTTCGGGGGCCCGGTAGTAGGCGGTGAACATGTAGGGGCTGCGGTACTGGAGTTCGCCGGTCTCACCGGGGGCGGCGGGGTCGCCGTCCCGGTTCAGCACCCGGACCTCGGCACCGGACGCCGGCCGGCCGATGGTGAACGCGGCCTCGGGCGGGTCGTCGGGCCGGGTGTAGGTACCGGCGCCGACCTCCGTCATCCCCCACTGCACGACGAGCCGCGCGCCCAGCGTCCGCCGTACTCCGTCGGCGAGTTCACGGGGCACGGGCGCGCCGCCGGTGCGGACCTCCCGCAGGGCGGGGCGGGGCCGCTCCCGGACGTCACTGTCCTCGCCGTCCGCCCACAGGGCGAGCAGGTCGCGCAGTTGCGCGGGCACCGCGAAGGCGGCGGTGGCCCCGGCGGCGGCCAGTGTCCCGGCGAACCGCCGCGGCTCCCACCCGTCGAAGAGTCCGACGGCTCCCCCCGTCACCAGCGCGAGATGCACCGACAGCAGTCCGAAGGCGTGGCTGAGGGGACTCGCGGAGACGATCGTGTCCCCCGCCCCGAGCCCGCCGTCCCGTGCGACGGCCGCCGCGTTGCCGAGCAGCCCGCCATGGCTGTGCACGCACAGTTTCGGCCGCTGCGAGGTGGTCCCGGAGGACGCGAGCAGCACCAGAGGGGCACGGGGGTCCGCGGGCGGGGCCGGCAACTCCCCGCCCGGCTCCTCGTCGAACAGCTCGCGCAGATCGGGCAGCCCGGCGGTGGGGGTACGGGGCGTGCCGGTGGGGGCGGGCGCGAGCAGCGCGGTGGAGACGTACGGGGGCGGGGCGTCGGCGGTGGGCGCCGAGGTGGGGGTGCCGGCGATCGGCGCGGAGGCGAGGGTGCCTGTGGCGGGCGCCGAGGTGGGGGTGCCCGCAGCGGGGGTGCCCGTCGTGCTCAGCCACACGTGCCGTAGGGAAGGGCACCGCTCCCGCACCGTGAGGACCTCCCCCACGCGGTCGTGGCCGCGGCTGACGGCGCGGGCCGCCAGGCCGATGGCGCCGGACTGGTCGATCAGGGCCTGGGCCTCGCGGGTGCCGTAGGCGGAGTGCAGGGGGAGCAGGAGGACGCCGAGGCGGGCGGTGGCCGCGTGGAGCACCACCAGCTCCCAGGAGTTGGGCAGTTGCGCCGCCAGGACGTCCCCGGCCCGGAACCCGCGCCGCCACAGGGCGCCGGCGGTCCGTTCGGCCTGGTGCAGGCAGTCCTGCCAGGTCCGCCATCGGCCGCCGTCCCACAGGGCGGGCGTGGTGCGGCGGGCGGCGGCGCGTTCCAGTGCTTCGGGGAACGTGAGGAACGCCGGCGGGGATTCCGTGGAGTGTGCGGGAGCGTTCACGAGGAAACCTCCGTTTACGGCAGAGCGAAACGGTCACTGCCTTGCGACACCGGATTCTGTGCGGCCCCGGAATGGATCGTCCAGCGAACGCCGATAAGGAATCGTGATCCCGCTCCCGACGGCCGGCGCCGATAACGAATCCCTATGCAGGCCGTTCCGGAGGGGCGCGGGTGCGACTTTTCCGGCACCCCGCCTCCGCTGTTCGGTCCCCCCGATGGGTCTCATCGGCACCACCGAATTGCAACCTGGTCGCGCGATGCCCTTCCGTACGGGAAATCAGCCCCGGCAACCGGTAAGGAATATCAATAGAGAAATCCCGGACTCCGTTTCCACAAAGGCGTCGAGCGGAGGCTCCGGCACTGATCGGCTGCTCCGATGACGGTCATCGAGAAGGTCGAACGCACACCGTTTCCCCTGTTCAGCGGCGTCCAACGGATGGCCGCACGCCGTTTTGCGGCCATCCGCCGCCGCATCTCAGCAAATCGCTCTTGCCCGATCGTCGAAGACCGACACAGAATTCCGTCGGCCCTGATGCAGGAGGTGTCAATGGCCTTCGTTCATTCCTCTGGCGAAACCCAGGAAAAAACGCTGCCGTCCGACGTATCGGCCGACGGATCTCCCGATTTTTCGGCCGACGCGTTAACCGGGGGCGGCGTATTCTCCGACACCGATGTGCGCCGGCTGGACGAGACGATCCGGGAGGCCCGCTTCGCGTCCGAGGCCCCGGTCTCCTCGCTGCTCTCGCCGGTCACCCCCCACGGCACGGCGGTCTCCCTCGCGGAACGGGACTGCCTGTTCGACCACTGCGCTGTCCTGCTCTTCCCCACCACGCTCGAGGCCGGCCTGCACGAGCTGGAGCGGGCCGGCCTGGCGCCCCTGCCGGCGGTGCCGAGCACCGTGGTCCGGGGCCGGCTGAGCGCCCGCCACGGGCTCGACCCGGTCCGGTGCGAGGTCCACATCACGCGCCTGCGTCTGGATCTGCCGGACGGGCGCCGCCACCCCGCGGTCGAGGTCTTCCTCTTCCCGCGCGACAGCCACGCGTTCGACGCGCGGATCGAGGAGTCGGAGGCCGCGCACGGCTTCGAGAACCACACCGCGTTCGTCGTCCGCCGACCGACCGGCCCACTGCTGCGCCGGCTCGTCACCGCCTGGCACACCGAGGCCGGACTGCTGTGGGAGGGCGGCGGTCACAACCCGCGCGAGGGCGGCCCGGACGGCTCGACGGTCCTGTACTTCGTGCGGGACGCCGCGCGACCCGCGCACCGGCGCCGGTTCGAACTGCACTGCTCCGGCGACCTGCGCGCCGTCACCGCCGCCCTCCCCCGCCAGGACGACGCCGTACGCCGCGCCTACGCCGCCTGGCCGGCCGTCACCCGCACCACCGCCTGAGACCGGCGCGCGCCGCGCCCCGAAGAAAGCGCGCATCCGTCCCTACGACCACCGGGAGCAACCCCGTGCTGCGGAACGAAACGCTCAGGAACATCCCGCTCACCCCCGACCTCCACGACTACCTGCTCACCGTCGGCAGGATGACCCCCGACCCGCTCCTGGTGGAGCTGGCGGAGCGGACCCGGACGGCCGTTCCCGACCAGGCGCACATGGTAGTCGCCCCCGAGGAGGGCGCGCTGCTGACCTTCCTGGTGCGGCTGCTCGGCGCCCGCCGCGTCGTCGAGGTGGGCACCTTCACCGGTTCCTCCTCCCTGTGCCTGGCCCGCGGACTGGCCCCGGGCGGCTCGCTCGTCACCTGTGACGTCTCCGCCGAATGGACCTCGCTGGCACAGGAGTTCTGGGCCCGCGGCGGCGTCGACGACCGTATCGAGCTGCGGCTCGGCCCGGCCACCGAGACACTGCGCGCCCTGCCCGCCGAACCGCACCTGGACCTCGCCTTCATCGACGCGGACAAGCCCGGCTACATCGACTACTGGGAGGAGCTGGTCCCGCGCATGAAGCCGGGCGCGCTCCTGCTGGTCGACAACACGCTCTTCAGCGGCGAGGTGATCGACGACTTCCCCGGCGAGAAGGCCGCCGCCGTCCGCAAGTTCAACGAGCACGCGCGCCGGGACGAGCGGGTCCAGCTCGTGATGCTGCCGCTCGCGGACGGTCTGACGATGGCGCGGCGGCTGCCCGCCGGAGAGTCGCCGTTCTGATGACGCCCGCCCGGCACGGCGGCCCCAGGGCGGCCCGCAGGACACGCCCCGGGCCGCCGCGCCCGCCCCACGAACCGCGCCGACCGGCAGGAGGATCACCGTGACCGGGCCGACCCGCCCCGGATATCCGCTGCACACCCTCACCGCGGAGCACCCGCTCGACGGCCTCGACGGTCTCGACGGCTTCGACGAGGACTTCCCGCGCGACCTCGGCACCGCCGAACAGCAGCCGCAGTGGGACGATCCCGTCCAGGTGGCGGCCGCCCGCGCCGAACTGGCGCGGCTGCCGGGCCTGGTCGGCTGGGAGGAGGTCCGCCTGCTGCGGACCCTGCTCGCCGAGGCCGCGGCCGGCCACTGTCTGGTGATCCAGGCCGGCGACTGCGCCGAGGACCCCGCGGAGTGCGCCCCCTCGGCGGTGCTGCGCAAGGCCGGACTGCTGGACGCGCTGGCCGGGGTGATGGTCGCGGGCACCGGCCTGCCCGTGGTGCGCATCGGCCGGATCGCCGGCCAGTTCGCCAAGCCGCGCAGTGCCCCCATGGAAACCGTCGACGGCGTCGAACTGCCGGTGTACCGGGGCCACCTGGTCAACGGGCCCGACCCCACCCCGGCCGCCCGCCGCCCCGATCCCCGGCGGATGCTGGAGTGCTACTACGCCGCCCACCGCGCCGTCACGTACCTGCGGCAGCGCACCAGCGACTGGGCGCTGCCGACGGGCGCGCCGGTGTGGACCAGCCACGAGGCGCTCGTCTTCGACTACGAACTGCCGTTGCTGCGGCGGACCGCGGGCGGGGACATCCTGCTGGCCTCCACGCATCTGCCGTGGATCGGTGAGCGCACCCGGCAGCCGGACGGGCCGCACGTCATGATGCTGGCGCGGGTGACCAACCCGGTGGCCTGCAAGGTCGGTCCGACGACCCGGCCGCAGGAGCTGCTCGCCCTGTGCGCCCGGCTGGACCCGGCGCGCGAACCGGGCCGGCTCACGCTGATCGCCCGGATGGGCGCGGGGGCCGTCGGTGACGCGCTGGCGCCGCTGGTCGCCGCCGTGCGCGACGCCGGCCATCCGGTGGCGTGGCTGTGCGACCCGATGCACGGCAACACCGTCAAGTCGCCGTCGGGCGTGAAGGTCCGCTCGGTGCGCACGGTGGTCGAGGAGGTGCGCACCTTCCTGGAGGTGGTCGCGAACGCCGGCGGCACGCCCGCGGGACTGCACCTGGAGACCACGCCGTACGACGTCGCCGAGTGCGTCTGGGGGGACCCGGCGGAACTCGACGCCGCACCGCAGCGGACCGCCGGCCCCGTGTCCCACTGCGACCCCCGCCTCAACCCCGCCCAGGCGGTGGAGGTGGCCCGCGCGTGGACGACCCCCCGTCCGTGAGGCCCCTCGAGCCCGCTTCGAGAGCCCACCGACCGGCACCGCCGTGAGTCCGGACCACACCCGTGGACCGGTTCGCACCCCGCACGTCCGGACCACAGCCCCGCAGGTCCGGAACCACCCCCGTAAGAACGCCCAGTGGAAAGGGAACGACACCATGTCCGAGACCGTCATCCGCACCGACGACGGAACCTTCGCGATGATCAACGTCTTCGAGGTCGAGCCGGAGAAGCAGACGGAGCTGGCCGAGGTGCTCAGCGAGGGCGCCGAGAAGTTCATCCGGCACCGTCCCGGCTGCATCTCGGTGAACATCCTGACCAGCCTCGACGGCAAGCGGCTCGTCTACTACGCGCAGTGGGAGAGCAAGCGCGACATCAAGGCGACCATGGCCGACCCGGACGTCCAGGTCTACCGCGACCGCGCCGCCGCCCTGGCCAAGCCGGACCCGCACGCCTACACGGTCTTCTCGGTCCACCACCCCGAGAGCTGACGCCCGCCCGCTCACGAGTCCCACGGCACCGCACCGCAGCCCCGCGGTGCGGTGCCGCCCCTCCCGCCGGTAAGGAGACGTCCGCCTCATGTCCCGTCGCCTGTTCACCTCGGAGTCCGTGACCGAGGGTCACCCCGACAAGATCGCCGACCAGATCAGCGACACGATCCTCGACGCGCTGCTGAGCGAGGACCCGGCGTCGCGGGTCGCCGTCGAGACGCTGATCACGACCGGCCTGGTGCACGTGGCCGGCGAGGTCACCACCACGGCGTACGCGCCGATCGCGCGGCTGGTGCGCGAGAAGATCCTGGAGATCGGCTACGACTCCTCCAAGAAGGGCTTCGACGGCGCCTCCTGCGGTGTCTCGGTGTCGATCGGCGCGCAGTCCCCCGACATCGCGCAGGGCGTGGACACCGGCGGCGCCGGCGACCAGGGCCTGATGTTCGGCTACGCGACCGACGAGACGCCCGAGCTGATGCCGCTGCCGATCCGACTGGCCCACCGTCTCTCGCAGCGTCTGACGGCCGTCCGCAAGAACGGCACGGTCCCCTATCTGCGCCCCGACGGCAAGACCCAGGTCACCATCGAGTACGACGGTGAGCGTGCCGCCCGCCTGGACACGGTCGTCGTCTCCTCCCAGCACGCCTCCGACATCGACCTGGATTCCCTGCTGACCCCGGACATCCGCGACCACGTCGTCGAGCCCGAGCTGAACGCGCTCGTTCAGGAGGGCATCAAACTCGACGTCGAGGGCTACCGCCTGCTGGTGAACCCCACGGGCCGGTTCGAGATCGGCGGCCCGATGGGCGACGCGGGCCTGACCGGCCGGAAGATCATCATCGACACGTACGGCGGCATGGCCCGGCACGGCGGAGGCGCCTTCTCCGGCAAGGACCCGTCGAAGGTGGACCGCTCGGCGGCGTACGCGATGCGGTGGGTGGCGAAGAACGTGGTGGCGGCGGGCCTGGCGGCCCGGTGCGAGGTGCAGGTCGCGTACGCGATCGGCAGGGCCGAGCCGGTCGGCCTGTTCGTGGAGACCTTCGGCACGGAGACGGTGCCGGCCGACCGCATCCAGGCGGCCATCACCGGCGTCTTCGACCTGCGGCCGGCGGCCATCATCCGCGACCTGGACCTGCTCCGTCCGATCTACGCGCGGACCGCCGCGTACGGCCACTTCGGCCGTGAGCTGCCCGAGTTCACCTGGGAGCGCACGGACCGGGTGGCGGCGCTGCGGGCGGCGGCAGGGGTGTGACATGCGGATAGCGGTCACGGGCTCGATCGCCACCGACCACCTGATGACGTTCCCGGCCCGGATCACCGACCAGTTGCTGGCCGACCGCCTCGACCGGGTCTCCCTGTCGTTCCTCGTGGACAGCCTGGAGGTGCGGGAGGGCGGGGTCGCCGCCAACATCGCGTACGGGCTGGCCCGCCTCGGGCACCGCCCGCTGCTGGTGGGGGCGGTGGGCGCCGACTTCCACGCGTACGGTGCGCGGCTGGCCGGCCTGGGGGTGGACACCGGCGCCGTGCGGGTCTCCACGACCCGCCACACCGCCCGCTTCCTGTGCACCACCGACCCGGACGGCAACCAGCTCGCCTCGTTCTACCCGGGGGCGATGAGCGAGGCGTCCGGCATCGACCTCGGAGGGGTCCTCGACGGGGGTGTCGACCTGGTGCTGATCGGCGCCGACGACCCGGCGGCGATGGTGCGGCACACCCGGACCTGCCGGGCCCGCGGGGTGCGTTTCCTGGCCGACCCGTCCCAGCAGCTGGCCCGGCTGGACGGGGCCGAGATCCGTGAACTCGTCGAGGGCGCGGACCACCTGTTCACCAACGAGTACGAGCACGGCCTGCTGCTGGAGAAGACGGGCTGGTCCCGCGCCGACGTCCTGGCGAGGGTCGGCACCTGGGTGACGACGCTCGGCGAGAAGGGCAGCCGGATCGAGCGGGCGGGCGAGCCGCCGGTGGACGTGGCGGCGGCCGCGGCGACCGTCGTCGCCGACCCGACCGGGGTCGGCGACGCGTTCCGCGCGGGGTACCTCTCGTGTCTGGCGGCGGGCGGGGACGCGGTGCGCTGCGCGCGGACGGGCTCGGTCCTGGCGACGCTCGCCCTGGCCGCAATCGGCACCCAGTCCTACGACGTCACCGCGGACGACCTGCCCGCCCTGCTCGCGGCGGCCTACCCGCCGCCGGTCCGGCCGCTCAGCCCTCGACCAGCGTGATCTCCTGCCGCTGTGCCGCGTGGAAGCGGGGCAGCGGCAGGCCGCCCTGCGGCCGGAGCTCCATCACCATGGCCTCGATGTGGGCCGGACCGGGCTCGAGGGCGTCCGACGAGACCCTGCCGGTGTTCTCCCAGCGGTGTTCGGCACCGTCGCACACCGCCCGGGTGCCGCCGATGCCGTGCCGCACGCTCGAGGACTTCTGGGCGACGGAGGAGCTGACGAAGACGGGACCCGTGCTGTCGACGCAGCGGTAGGTGCCGGAGAGGGTGACGGTGCCGTCCGCGGCGATGCGGCCGGTCGGGTCGACGGTGACCGTCTCGGCCGGGTCGGAGGTGGCGGTCGCCGCCGGGGCGGCCAGCAGGAGCAGGGCCGCCCCGGCAGCGGCGGTCAGGACGGGGCGCAACGACAACGGCATGGAAGGACCTCCTGTGATGGGGACCTCCACAGGTACCGGTCGAGCGCGCCCGCGCCGGTGACCGTCACCCCTTCGGTGGCGAGTCCGCGCCGTGCGTCGGCGAACGGTCGTGGGGTTGTCCTGGTGCTGTCACGGTCCGCTCCGTCCTCTGGTGACGGCCGTGTGGCGGGCGCATGGTCGAAGCACGGGGCCCGCCGCGGGGCCAGCCCCACCGACGTGGAGGTGCGCCATGTGTAACCACCGGTCCCCCAGCGCTTTCGCCGACGCCGCGCACGTCGTCGCCGCCCACCCCGAGCAGGGCTGGAGCCTGTTGTGCGACGGCACGATCGTCTTCGACGACTCCGGCGAGCTGCTGCCCGACGGCCGGGTCGTGGCCCCGCACCGGGTGAGCACCGGGCAGCTGGCCGTCGCCGCCTGATCAGTCCCCCAGGACGGCGAAGCCGTCGAGTTCGACGAGGGCCCGCTCGTCCCACAGCCGTACGATCCCGACGACCGCCATCGCCGGGTAGTCCCGGCCCGCCGACTCCCGCCACACCCGGCCCAGTTCGGCGGCACAGGCCCGGTAGGCGGCGACGTCCGTGACGTACACCGTGACGCGCGCCAGGTCCGAGGGCGTGCCGCCGGCCGCCCGGAGCGCGGCCAGCAGATTGCCCAGCGCCCGCCCGAACTGCTCCGGCAGCGTCTCGCCCACCACCTTCCCGTCGCCGTCGAGCGCGGTCTGCCCGGCCAGGAACACCAGCCGGGAGCCGGTGGCGACGACCGCGTGGGAGAAGCCGGCCGGCGGGGACAGCCCGGGCGGGTTCACGCGTTCGGCGGTCACCGTCCGGCCTCCGCGTTCGCGTACAACTCCTTGGCGATGATCGCGCGTTGCACCTCGCTCGCCCCCTCGTAGATGCGTGGTGCCCGGACTTCGCGGTAGAGGTGCTCCAGCAGGTGGCCGCGCCGCAGCGCCCGCGCTCCGTGCAGCTGGACGGCCGTGTCGACGACGTACTGCGCGGTCTCGGTGGCGAGCAGCTTGGCCATGGCGGCCCGGCGGGGCACGTCCGGGGCGCCGGTGTCGTACGCCGTCGCCGCCGCGTAGACCATCAGGCGGGCCGCCTCGGTGCGCAGGGCCATCTCGGCGACCTGGTGGGCGACCGTCTGGAGATCCCTCAGCTTGCCGCCGAAGGCGTCCCGTCCGGCGGTGTGGGCGACGGTGGCGTCGAGGGCGGCCTGGGCCATGCCGACGGCGAAGGCGCCGACGCTGGGCCGGAAGAGGGTGAGGGTGCCCAGGGCGACCCGGAAGCCGCGGTCCGGCTCGCCGAGCACGTCGTCCGCGGTGACCGGGACGGCGTCGAAGCGGAGGGTTCCGACGGGGTGCGGGGAGAGCAGGTCGAGGGCGGAGCCGGTGAGGCCGGGGCGGTCGGCGGGGACCAGGAAGGCGGTGACGCCCCGGGCGCCGGCGCCCTCGGTGGTGCGGGCGAAGACGGTGTAGACGTCGGCCTCGGGGGCGTTGGAGATCCAGCACTTCTCGCCGGTCAGGCGCCAGCCGTGCGGTCCGTCCGGCTCGGCGGCCAGGGACAGTGCCGCGGCGTCCGAACCGGCGCCCGGCTCGCTGAGCGCGAAAGCGGCCACCGCGCTGCCGTCGGTGACGCGGGGCAGCCAGCGGTCCCGCTGGGCGGCGGTCCCGTGGACGTGGACCGGATGCGCGCCCAGCCCCTGCAGGGCGAGCGCGGTCTCCGCCTCGGTGCAGGCGTACGCCAGCGACTCGCGCATCAGGCAGAGGCCGACGGCGCCGGAGGTGAACAGGCGGGCCAGCAGCCCCAGGTGGCCGAGTTCGGCGACGAGCGGACGGTTGACGCGGCCCGGCTCGCCCTTGTCCGCGAGGGGGCGCAGCCGGTCGGCGGCCAGGGCGCGCAGGTCGGCACACCAGGCGGTCTGCTCCGGTTCGAGTGAGAATGCGGGCATCGCCGGGCCCCTTCCTCCGAGGGCCCCACCGGGCCCTCCCGCTGCCTCCCCCGACGGTATCGCGAACCGTTGACTGTCGTCACCAACGCGATACGCTCGGTGCGCGAGCCCACCACGACGCCCGTCACGGCGCCCGTCCCGGCGCCCACCAAGGCAAGGGGGCGACCCGCCATGACCGTCTCGGCCCATGTCGACACCTTCGCGCGCGACCACCTCCCGCCACCCGGTCAGTGGCCCGATCTCCGCTTCGACCTGCCGGAGCTGCGCTACCCCGAACGGCTGAACTGCGCCGCCGAACTCCTCACCGGCCCCGACCCGGACCGTCCCGTCTTCCACACCCCCACCGGCCCCGCCTGGACGTACGGCGAGCTGCGCGCCCGCGTCGACCGGCTGGCGCACCTGCTCACCGGCGACCTCGGGATCGTCCCGGGCAACCGGGTGCTGCTGCGCGGGCCGACCACGCCGTGGCTGGCGGCCTGCTGGCTGGCGGTGCTGAAGGCGGGCGCCATCGCCGTCACCGTGCTGGCCCAGCAGCGGCCGCACGAGCTGCGCACGATGTGCGAGATCGCCCGGGTGCGGCACGCCCTGTGCGACATCCGGACGGTCGACGACCTCGCCAAGGCCGAGGTGCCCGGCCTGCGCATCGCCACGTACGGCGGTGACGCCCCCGGCGACCTGCTGCGCCGGCCGGCGCCGGACACGCCGTACCGGGCCGTGGACACCGCCGCCGACGACGTGGCACTGATCGCCTTCACCTCCGGCACCACCGGACGGCCGAAGGGGTGCCTGCACTTCCACCGGGACGTGCTCGCCGTGGCCGACACCTTTTCCCGGCATGTGCTCGGGCCACGGCAGGACGACGTGTTCGCCGGCAGTCCTCCGCTCGGTTTCACCTTCGGCCTCGGTGGCCTGCTCGTCTTCCCGATGCGGGCCGGCGCGAGCGCGCTGCTGCTGGAACAGGCGGGCCCCAGACAGCTGTTGCCCGCCATCGCCGGGCACCGGGTGTCCGTGCTGTTCACCGCGCCGACCGCCTACCGGGCGATGCTCGACGACCTCGACGGCCACGACCTGTCGTCGCTGCGCCGGTGCGTCTCCGCCGGTGAGAACCTGCCCGCGGCCACCTGGCGGGCCTGGCACGAGCGGACCGGGCTGCGCCTGATCAACGGCATCGGCGCCACCGAGCTGCTGCACATCTTCATCTCCGCCGCCGACGAGCGGATCCGGCCCGGCACCACGGGCGTCCCCGTCCCGGGCTGGGACGCGCGCGTGCAGGACGAGCACGGTGAACCCGTCCCCGACGGCCGGCCCGGACTGCTCGCCGTGCGCGGCCCGGTCGGCTGCCGCTACCTCGCCGACCCGCGTCAACGCGCGTACGTGCGGCACGGGTGGAACCTCACCGGCGACACCTACGTCCGCGAGCCCGACGGCTACTTCCGGTACGTGGCCCGCGCCGACGACATGATCGTCTCGGCCGGGTACAACATCGCGGGCCCCGAGGTCGAGGAGGCCCTGCTGCGGCATCCGGACGTCGTCGAGGCCGCCGTCGTCGGGCGCCCCGACGAGGCGCGCGGGCAGGTCGTGGTGGCGTTCGCCGTGCTGCGCGCGGAGGCGCGGCGGGACGCGGAGGCGCTGCGCGCCTTCGTCAGGGCCGAGTTGGCGCCGTACAAGTGTCCGCGCGAGATCGTCTTCCTGGACGCCCTGCCGCGCACCGCGACCGGCAAACTCCAGCGGTTCCGGCTGCGCACCGGCGGTGAGGCCGACAGTGACACCGATGGTGACCAGCAGTGATGCCGACGACCTAAGATGATCAACGTGTCCGACCAGCCAGCACCTCGGTCTCTCATCGTCACGCTCTACGGCGCGTACGGCCGCTTCGCGCCGGGCCCGGTGCCCGTCGCCGAGTTGATCAGACTGCTCGCCGCGGTCGGCGTCGACGCGCCCTCCGTACGCTCCTCGGTGTCCCGGCTGAAACGGCGCGGACTGCTCCTGCCGGCCCGCACGGCCCAGGGCGCCGCGGGCTACGAACTGTCGTCGCAGGCACGGCAGCTGCTCGAGGACGGCGACCGGCGGATCTACGCCGCCGCGCCGCCCGAGGACGAGAGCTGGGTGCTGGCGGTCTTCTCCGTGCCGGAGTCGGAGCGGCAGAAGCGGCACGTGCTGCGCTCCCGGCTGGCCGCGCTGGGCTTCGGCACCGCCGCCCCCGGCGTGTGGATCGCGCCCGCCCGGCTGTACGAGGAGACCCGCAACTCCCTGCGACGGCTGGGCCTGGACCCCTACGTCGACTTCTTCCGCGGCGAGCACCTCGGTTTCGCGCCGACCGCCGAGTCCGTCGCCCGCTGGTGGGACCTGGCGGCCATCGCCAAGCAGCACGAGGCGTTCCTCGACCGCCACGAGGGCGTCCTGCGCGCCTGGGAGCGGCGCACGGACACCCCCGAGGAGGAGGCCTACCGCGACTACCTCCTCGCCCTGGACTCCTGGCGCCATCTCCCCTACGCCGACCCCGGTCTACCTGCCCGGCTGCTCCCCGCCGCCTGGCCGGGGGCGCGCTCGGCGGCCGTCTTCCGGGGGCTGCACGAGCGGCTGCGGGACGCCGGGGCGGAGTTCGCCGGGGTACCCGCGACCGACTGACCCGCGTCGCTTCCCGAGGGTGAGACGGGGTCTGGGCGCGTCGGTGCGTCCGGTGCGCGGCGGCCGGCTGCCCGCCCGGTACGGATCCGGCCAGACGACGCCCGGGCCGTCGTAGCCCTGTTCGGCGGCGGCGTGCAGCGTCCAGTGCGGGTCGTACAGGTGCGGGCGGCCCAGGGCGCACAGGTCCGCGCGTCCGGCCAGGATCAGCGAGTTGACGTCGTCCCAGGAGGAGATCGCGCCGACCGCGATCACCGGCACGCCCACCGCGTTGCGGATCCGGTCGGCGAACGGTGTCTGGTACGACCGCCCGAACTCCGGTGTCTCCTCGGCGACGACCTGCCCGGTGGACACGTCGATCGCGTCGGCGCCGTGCGCGGCGAACGCCCGGGCGATCTCGACGGCGTCCTCGGCCGTGGTCCCGCCCACGGCCCAGTCGGTGGCGGAGATCCGGACCGTCATGGGCCGTTCCTCCGGCCACACCGCCCGGACGGCGTCGAACACCTCGAGCGGGAAGCGCAGCCGCCGCTCGAGCGAACCACCGTAGGCGTCCGTACGGCGGTTGGTCAGGGGGGACAGGAAGCCGGACAGCAGGTAGCCGTGTGCGCAGTGCAGTTCGAGCAGATCGAAGCCGGCCCGCGCGGCCCGCGCTGCGGCGGCCGTGAACTGCTCCCGCACGTCCGTCAGTCGGGCCCGGCTCAGCTCCCGCGGCAGCCGGCCTCCCGGCTTGTACGGCAGTGCGGAGGCGGCCACCAGGGGCCAGTTGCCGTCGGGCAGCGGTTCGTCCATGCCCTCCCACATCAGCCGGGTCGAGCCCTTGCGTCCGGAGTGCCCGAGCTGGACGCCGATCGCGGTGCCCGGCGCCCGGGTGTGCACGAACCCGGTGATCCGCCGCCACGCCTCGGCCTGCCTGCCGGTGTAGAGGCCGGTGCAGCCGGGTGTGATGCGCCCCTCGGGGGACACGCACACCATCTCCGTCATCACCAGTCCGGCTCCGCCGAGGGCGCGGGCCCCCAGGTGGACGAGGTGGAAGTCGCCGGGGAGGCCGTCGGTCGCCGAGTACATGTCCATCGGGGAGACGACGACCCGGTTGCGCAGGGTCAGACCGCGCAGCCGGAAGGGGGTGAACATCGGGGGCGTGCCGGGCGGGCAGCCGAACTCGCGCTCCACGGCCTCGGTGAAGTGCGCGTCGCGCAGGCGCAGGTTGTCGTGGGTGACGCGGCGGCTGCGGGTGAGCAGGTTGAAGGCGAACCTGCGGGGTGGCTGCCCGGCGTACAGGGCGAGGTTCTCGAACCACTCCAGGCTGGCGCGGGCGGCGCGCTGGGTGGAGGCCACGACGGGCCGGCGCTCCTCCTCGTAGGCGCTCAACGCCCTCTCCAGGGTGGGCTGTTCGTCCAGACAGGCGGCCAGGGCGAGGGCGTCCTCGACGGCGAGCTTGGTGCCGGAGCCGATGGAGAAGTGGGCGGTGTGGGCGGCGTCGCCCAGCAGGACGACGTTGCCGTGCGACCAGCGCTCGTTGACCACCGTGCGGAAGGTGGTCCAGGCGGACCTGCGGGACCGCAGCGGCCGTCCGCCGAGCGCGTCGGCGAAGATCTTGGCGCAGCGGTCGACCGACTCCTGTTCTCCCAGCTCGTCGAAGCCGGCGGCGCTCCACACCTCCTCGCGCATCTCGACGATCACCGTGGAGGCGTCGGCCGCGTAGGGGTAGCCGTGCAGCTGCATCACGCCGTGCTCGGTCTCGGCGGTCTCGAAGCGGAAGGCGTCGAAGGCGAAGTCGGCGGCCAGCCAGATGTAGCGGCAGCGGTGGCTGACGACACGGGGGCGGAACACGTGCGAGTAGGCCTCGCGGGTGGTGCTGTGCACGCCGTCGGCGGCGATGACGAGGTCGTAGGCCTCGGCCAGCCGCCCCGGGTACGGCGCCTCCGTGTGGAAGCGCAGGTCGACGCCGAGGGTGCGGCAGCGGTCGTGCAGGATCTCCAGGAGGCGGTGCCTGCCGAGGGCGGCGAAGCCGTGGCCCCCGGCGGTGTGGCGGGTGTTCCGGTGGACGACGTCTATGTCGTCCCAGCGGACGAAGTCCCGTCGCAGGGCCTCGTACACCGCCGGGTCGGCGTGCTCGATCCCGCCCAGGGTCTCGTCGGAGAGGACGACACCGAAGCCGAAGGTGTCGTCGGGGGCGTTGCGTTCCCAGAGGGTGACCTCGCGGTCGGGGCCGAGGCGTTTCAGCAGGGCCGCGGCGTAGAGGCCCCCGGGGCCTCCGCCGATGACCGCCACGCGCAGGGGGTGGCCTCTCCCCTCGTGCGGCCGCGGGTCGTGGGTGGCTGGTCGCGCGGTCGCCCGCGCCCCTCCGGCCGGCATCCCCGCGTGGGCTGCCATGGTTACCGCCCCCGCCACTTCGGTGCCCGTTTCCCGGTGAACGCCGCGTGGAACTCCGCGTAGTCCTCGCCGTTCATCAGGAGGGCCTGGGTGGCCGCGTCCAGTTCGACCGCCGCCGCCAGCGGCATGTCCAGTTCGGCGGTGAGCAGGGCCTTGGTCTGGGCGTACGCCAGGGCCGGACCGTCGGCGAGGCGGCGGGCGAGCCGGTGTGCGGCCTCGTCCGCCCGGCCGTCCTCGGCCAGCTCGCTGATCAGGCCGATCCGCTCGGCCTCCGGTGCCCGGACCGGCTCCCCCAGCATGAGCAGACGGGTCGCGTGGCCGAGGCCCACGACCCTCGGGAGCAGATAGGCCGCTCCCATGTCGCCGCCGGAGAGGCCGACGCGGGTGAAGAGGAACGCGAAGCGGGCGGTGGGGTCGGCGACGCGGAAGTCCGCGGCCAGGGCGAGGACGGCGCCGGCGCCCGCGGCCACCCCGTGCACCGCCGCGATCACCGGGAACGGGCACTCCCGTAGGGCCCGGACGACCTGCCCGGTCATCCGGTTGAAGTCGAGGAGCTGGGCGGTGTCCAGGGCGAGGGTGGCGCCGATGATCTCCTCGACGTCCCCGCCGGAGCAGAAACCGCGTCCCTCGCCGGCCAGCACCAGGGCGCGCACCGAGCGCTCCCTGGACAGTTCGGCGAGCAGGTCGCGCAGGTCGGCGTAGGCGCCGAAGGTGAGCGCGTTGAGTTTCGCGGGGCGGGCGAGGGTGACGGTGGCGACGCCGTCGGCGTGGGTGACGCGGAGGTGGTGCCAGTCGGAGGTGCGGGCGGCGGAGCCGGTGAAGGGACTCATGAGGGCGGCCTCCTCGACGAGCGGTTCCCCCAAATTATCACTCTTATCTGACTGTCGTCAGGAGTGCGCGATAAACGGTGCGGGTAGGTGACGGGGGTGTACCGCGTGACCGGGTCGCGTCACATGCGTCACCGGTCGTCGATGACGCGGTAACAACGGGATCAGGGGGGCGAGCGGGCCCGTTGAGCCGGGTAAGCCGCCGGTGCGGGGCCGGAGGTCCCGACGGCGACCGCCCCGCGCCCCTGCCGGAGGCCGCCGTACCATTCCTGGAGTTGAAAGCAGGACGGCCTGATGTCGAGTACAGGAACCTGCGCCATGAACGGACTCGCCTTGCACGAACGCCCTGCCTCATCCGCCTCCTGGCGCGTCGCGCTGCCGCACTCAGCCGCGGCCGTGCCGGTGGCCCGCGCACTGGTCCGTACGGCACTGGCCGAGCTGGAGCACGGGGCGGACAGCGACACGGCGGAGCTGCTCACCGCCGAGCTGGTGGCGAACGCCGTGGAGCACACCGCGGGGGACGCTCCGATAGAGCTGGTCGTGCAGCTGCTGCCGACCGGCTGCCAGGTCGAGGTGCACGATCCCGACCCGGCGCCGCCCGGCGACCTGACCCGTCCGTCCGGCGGGGAGCCCGACCCCTGGCAGGAGCACGGGCGTGGCCTGCTGCTGATCCGCGCCCTCAGCTCGTCCTGCGGTCACCGCCCCACCGAGAAGGGCAAGGCGGTGTGGTTCAGACTGGCTGCGGTTCCGCCACAGTGGCGTCCGCGTCCCGCGTGAGCCGCGGCAGCCGGGAGTTCCGGCGCCCGTAGAGGGCGTACAGCGCGAGACCGGCCGCGAGGAACAGGGCGAACTGCAGCCAGGTCGTCCAGCCCGTCTCGTACATCAGGTACAGGCAGCAGCCGACGCCGAGCAGGGGCAGCAGGGGGACGAGCGGGACGCGGAAGGTGCGGGCCAGGCCCGGTTCACGGCGGCGCAGGGCGATCACCGCGATGTTGACGACGGCCATGACGGCGAGGGTGCCGATGGTGCACAGGTTCATCACGGCGTCCAGGGAGGCGAAGGCCGCCGGGAGCGCGAAGACGCCCGCGACGATCAGGGTGCCGGCCACGGGCGTGGCGGTGCGGGGCGAGACCTTCTCGAAGACGCGCGGGACGAGTCCGTCACGGGCCATGGACAGCAGGATGCGGGTCTGGCCGTACATCACCGCGAGGACGACGGAGGCGATGGCGACGACCGCGCCGAAGGCGACGATCCCGCCGCCGACGGAGGAGCCGGTGACCTGGTTGACCACGTACGACAGGGCGGCGGGGCGGCCGGCGACCTCGTCGCCGCCGACGGCGCCGATCGCGGCGAGCGCGACCGCGCAGTACAGCAGGGTGACCACGCCCATGCAGACGAGGATCGCGACGGGCACGTCCCGGCGGGGGTTCCTGGCCTCCTCACCGGCCGTGGTGATCGCGTCGAAGCCGATGTAGGAGAAGAAGGCGGCGGTGGTGCCGGCGCCGATGCCGCCGAGGCCGGCCGGGGTGAAGGGCGTGAGGTTGCCGTCCCGGAAGGCGCTGAAGCCGATCGCGCAGAAGGCGACGAGGATCGCGAGCTTGAGCACGGCCATGGCGGCGGTCGCCCGGGCGCTCTCGCGCACTCCGCGGACGAGGAGGACGGCGGCCATGGCGATGACGAGGACGGCCGGGAGGTTGACCACTCCGCCGTCGCCGGGGCCGTTGGAGAGGGCCG
This sequence comes from Streptomyces sp. NPDC051315, assembly GCF_044455165.1. NCBI lineage: Bacteria > Bacillati > Actinomycetota > Actinomycetes > Kitasatosporales > Streptomycetaceae > Streptomyces > Streptomyces sp. NPDC051315. The sequence continues at coordinate 262,065 of NZ_JBITEN010000006.1, read as the reverse complement.
CGGGCAGCTGCCCGCCGGTGAGGCTCTCCAGGAGTTCGTTGACGTACTGGCTCCAGCCGACGGCGACGGCGCTCACCGACACGCCGTACTCGAGCAGCAGGCACCAGCCGACCAGGAAGGCGGTGGTCTCGCCCAGGCTCGCGTAGGCGAAGGAGTACGAGGAGCCGGAGACCGGGATGGCGCCGGCCAGCTCGGCGAACGCGAACGCGGTGAACACGCAGGTGATCGCGGCGAGGACGAAGGAGACGACGACGGCCGGGCCGGCCTGCGCGACCGAGTCGGACAGACCGACGAAGATGCCGGTGCCGACGATCGCGCCGACGCCGAAGCAGACCAGCTGGAAGAGGCCCATCGTGCGGCGCAGGCCGTGGCCTTCGCGGTCGGCGCCGGACTCGGCCACGAGGAGGGCCGGGGACTTGATGCGGGGCATACGGGTGGTGCTCGTTTCTGGTGGTGCGGGTGCGACGGGGTGGGTCGCGGCGACGCGGGTCACGTCGCGCGGCGGCCGCGGAAGGGGTGGCTCCGGGCCGCCGGACAGGATAAGCGCTGTTCAGGCGAGGGTGGCGACCAGCACGGCCTTGATGGTGTGCAGGCGGTTCTCGGCCTCGTCGAAGACGACCGAGTGGGCCGACTCGAAGACCTCGTCCGTCACCTCGAGGGAGTCCAGGCCGTGGGTCTCGTGAATCTCACGGCCGACCTTGGTGCCCAGGTCGTGGAAGGCCGGCAGGCAGTGCAGGAACTTCACGTCCGGGTTGCCGGTGGCGCGCAGGACGTCCATGGTCACGGCGTACGGGGCGAGGGCGGTGATCCGCTCGTCCCAGACCTCCTTGGGCTCGCCCATGGACACCCACACGTCGGTCGCGACGAAGTCGGCGCCGCGCACGCCCTCCTCCAGCGACTCGGTGAGGGTGACGCGGGCCCCGCTGGTCTCGGCGAGCTCCCGGGCGCGGTCGACGACCTCCTGGGCCGGCCAGTACGTCTTGGGGGCGACGATGCGCACGTCCATGCCGAGCAGGGCGCCGGTGACCAGGTAGGAGTTGCCCATGTTGAAGCGGGCGTCGCCGAGGTAGGCGAAGGCCATCTCCTCCAGGGGCTTGCTGCTGTGCTCGGTCATCGTGAGCACGTCGGCGAGCATCTGGGTGGGGTGCCAGTCGTCGGTGAGGCCGTTGTAGACGGGCACGCCGGCGAAGGCGGCCAGCTCCTCGACCTTCTGCTGGCTGTCCCCGCGGTACTCGATCCCGTCGTACATCCGGCCGAGCACCCGCGCGGTGTCCTTCACGGACTCCTTGTGGCCGATCTGCGAGCCGGACGGGTCGAGATAGGTGGTCGAGGCGCCCTGGTCGGCGGCGGCGACCTCGAACGCGCAGCGGGTGCGCGTCGAGGTCTTCTCGAAGATCAGCGCGATGTTCCTGCCGCTGAGGTACCGCGTCTCGGTCCCGGCCTTCTTGGCGGCCTTGAGTTCGGCGGCCAGCTCGATCAGGCCGCGGAACTCCTGCTGGGTGAAGTCCAGCTCCTTGAGGAAGTGGCGGCCGGCGAGGGCGGTCGGGACTGTCGCCATGGGGCGCTCCTGAGATGCGGTGAGGACATGCAGTGACAGGGAACCTTGGAAGTCTATACGACATTCGGCATTTCTATGCAGCCCCCGCCCCCCTGAGGCACCCGTCCGGCGCGCTGTCGCGGTGGGCGACCCTCCGGCGCTGTCTTGGTGGGCGACCGTCCGGCGCGCTATACGGCCACCCGTTCGACGGGGCAGCTCATGCAGCGCGGCCCGCCCCTCCCCCGGCCCAGCTCGCTGCCGGGGATCTCGATCACCTCGATGCCCTGCTTGCGCAGGTGGGTGTTGGTGGTGGCGTTGCGTTCGTAGGCGATGACGACGCCCGGCTCGACGGCGAGCACGTTGCAGCCGTCGTCCCACTGCTCGCGCTCGGCCGCGTGCACGTCCTGGGTGGCGGTGAGGACGCGGACCTCACTGAGGCCGAGGGCGGCGGCGATCGCGCGGTGCATGTGCTCCGGCGGATGGTCGGTGACCTTCAGCTCCTTCTCGCCCACCCCCGGCTCGATGGTGTACGAGCGGAGCATGCCGAGGCCCGCGTACTGGGTGAAGGTGTCGCCGTCGACCATCGTCATCACGGTGTCCAGGTGCATGAAGGCGCGCCGCTTCGGCATGTCGAGGGCGACGATCGTCTCGGCCGAGCCGGCGGCGAACAGCTTGTGGGCGAGCAGTTCGACCGCCTGGGGCGTGGTGCGCTCGCTCATGCCGATGAGGACCGCGCCGTTGCCGATCACCAGGACGTCCCCGCCCTCGATGGTGGAGGGGTAGTCGGCCTGCCCCTCGGACCAGACGTGGAACGTTTCCGCACGGAAGAGCGGGTGGTAGCGGTAGATCGCCTCGAAGTGCACGGTCTCGCGCTGCCGGGCCGGCCAGCGCATCGCGTTGATGGAGACGCCGTCGTAGATCCAGGCCGAGGTGTCGCGGGTGAAGAGGTGGTTGGGGAGCGGGCCGAGGAGGAAGTCGTCGAGTTCCATGACGTGGAAGCGGACCGAGGTCGGCTCCGGATGCGCCTCCAGGAACTCCCGTTTGGTGATGCCGCCGACGAGGAGCTCCGCGAGTTCCGGTGCGGGCAGGTTCTCGAAGGCGGCGCGGAGGTGGTCGGTGGCGAGCACCCCGTACTCCTTCTCGTCGAAGACCCGGTCCAGGACGAGTGATCTGGCCGCCGGGATCTCCAGGGCCTCGGTGAGCAGGTCGCCGAAGAGGTGGACGGCGACGCCGCGGTCGCGGAGCACGTCCGCGAAACCGTCGTGCTCGGCGCGCGCCCGGCGCACCCACAGCACGTCGTCGAAGAGGAGGGCCGTCTTGTTGCTGGGGGTGAGCCTTTTGAGCTCGAGATCCGGCCGGTGCAGGATGACGCGGCGCAGCCGCCCGGCCTCGGAGTCGACATGGAATCCCATGCCTCCATCCTGACCATCGACGACCGCCTTCACCCCCTGCCCGACCGATTCCGCCCACCTTGTTTTCGTCCCCTTGACGACAAGCCCGCCTTCCACTTATCGTCTCAATGACGAGAATTAGGAACGAGGGGGACCTCATGGCCGACATCACCAGGCGTCTGGGCCTGCGCCATCTGCGGGGCGCCCCGACGGCGCACATCCGGCACCACCGCTCCGGCAAGCTGGCGCACGACGGGCCGGGGCTCAGCTTCTGGTTCCGCTCGCTGACCGCCGCGCTCTCCGAAGTGCCGGTCGACGACCGCGAGTTGGCGATGACCTTCCACGCCCGTACGGCGGACTTCCAGGACGTGGCGGTGCAGGCGACGGTCACCTACCGCATCAGCGACCCGGCCCTGGCCGCCGCCCGCCTCGACTTCTCCATCGACCCCGACACCGGGGCCTGGCGGGGCGCGCCCCTGGAACAGCTCGGCACCCTGCTGACGGAGACGGCGCAGCAGCACGCGCTGGACGTGCTCGCCCGTACGCCGCTGTCGGCGGCGCTCGTCGACGGGGTGACGGCGGTCCGCGAGCGGGTGGCGGCGGGGCTGGCGGCGGAGCCGCGACTGCCGGCCACGGGGATCGAGGTGGTCGCCGTACGGGTCGTCGCGCTGCGGCCGGAGCCCGAGGTGGAGCGGGCGCTGCGCACCCCGGCCCGCGAGCAGATCCAGCAGGAGGCCGACCGGGCGACGTACGAGCGGCGGGCGGTGGCCGTCGAGCGGGAGCGGACGATCGCCGAGAACGAACTGGCCAGCAGAATCGAACTCGCCCGGCGCGAGGAACGGCTGGTCGAGCAGCGCGGGACGAACACCCGGCGTGAGGCGGAGGAGAGCGCGGCGGCGGACAAGGTACGGGCGGAGGCCGAGGCGTCCCGCACGGTCCGGCTGGCCCAGGCCGAGGCGGCCCGGTCCGTGCAGCTGGCGCAGGCGGAGGCCACGCGCGCGGTGAAGCTGGCGGAGGCCGAGGCGGACCGGCAGGTCCGGCTGGCCGAGTCCGAGGCGCGGCGCACCGAGCGGCTGGCGGAGGCGGAGTCGGCGCGCACGGTCCGACTCGCCCGCGCGGAGGCGGAGGCGGCGCGCGAGGTGGGCGAGGCACGGGCCCAGGCGCAGGCGGCCTGGCTGCGGGTGCACGCGGACGTCGATGTCGCGACCCTGCACGCCCTCACCGGCACGCGGCTCGCGGAGAACCTGCCGCACATCGACAGCGTGACCATCTCGCCGGACGTGCTGACCGGGCTGCTGGCCAGGCTCGGCGCCGGGCACCGGGAGTGAGCCTCGCCCCGCGGGCCGTGCTGGTGCGGCGCACCACCGAGTACGAGGAGTTGGTGGCCCGGCACGGCACGCACGGCCAGGCCGCCTTCTTCCTCGCCTCGCGGGGCCGGGACATCGAGGAGGTCGCCGAACGGCACCGCCGCACGCGACGGGCGCTGGCCGAGGTGACCGCGGCGATCCCCCTCACCTGGCGCCGGACCTCGGTGGAACGCTCCGACCTGGACCGGTTCCTGTTCGCGCCCGAGGACGTGGTGATCGTGGTCGGGCAGGACGGGCTGGTGGCGAACGTCGCCAAGTACCTGGCGGGACAGCCGGTGGTGGGCGTCGACACGGACCCCGGACGCAATCCGGGCGTCCTGGTCCGCCACCGGCCGGGGGATGCCGCCGCGCTCCTGCCCTCGGTGCTCGCGGCCGGCACGGGCGTGGACGAGCTGACCATGGTGGAGGCCGTCGCCGACGACACCCAGCGGCTGGTGGCCCTCAACGAGATCTACCTCGGCGCGGCCGGTCACCAGACCGCCCGGTACCGCCTGGGCCTCGAGGACGACGGGGGTGTCGTCGAGGCCCAGGCCTCCTCCGGGGTGCTCGTCGGCACGGGGACGGGGGCGACCGGGTGGATCCGGTCGGTGTGGCAGGAGCGGGGCGGAATCCGGGGCGGGGGCGGTCTGCGGCTGCCGGGACCGTCGGAGCGGCGGCTGCTGTGGTTCGTGCGGGAGGCGTGGCCGTCCCCGGCAACGGGGACCTCGCTGGTGGCGGGGGAGCTGGCGGCCGGGGGGCGGCTGACGCTCACCGTCGAGTCGGAGCGGCTCATCGCCTTCGGCGACGGGATCGAGAGCGACGCGGTGGAGCTGACGTGGGGGCAGACGGTGCGGGTGGGGGTGTGCGGGGAGCGGCTGCGGCTGGTGGGCTGAGTGCCGCCGTGCAGGTGGGCCTGAGTGCGCCGAGCAGGTGGGCTGAGTGCGGCCGTGCAGGTGGGCTGAGTGCGCCTGTGAGTGCGGTCGGCCGGCGGCGGCTTCGGGAGGTGGGTGGGGGTTGTGCCGACGAGGGCCGCGGGCCGGGGCGTGCCTGCGCCGACGCGGCGGGCACCGGTGGCCTGGGCAGTCGCGGGGGCGTGGGGAGTCGCGGGGGCTGCGGAGCGCGGGGAGCGGGCTGCGCCTGGTGGGAGTGAGCTCGCGTGAGCGGCAACAGCGGGGAGCCGGGGGGTGGGGCCGGGTGGCGCGCCCGCGCAGCGCTCCGCTCGTGCGGGCCGGGGCGTGGCGGCTGGGGGGGTGTCGGGGCGCGGGCTTGCGCGGGAGGCGGGGGGGGGGGGGGGGGGGGGGGGGGGGGGGGGGGGGGGGGGGGCGCGGGGGGCCCCGCCCCCCCGCCCCCCCCCCCCCCCCCCCCCGCCCCCCCCGCCCCCCCCCCCCGCCCCCCCCCGCCCCCCCCCCCCCCCCCCCCCCCCCCCCCCCCCCCCCCCCCCCCCCCCCCCCCCCCCCCCCCCCCCCCCCCCCACTGCCGTACTCCTCCTCGCGGATCGGTCACGACGCGCGGGACGTGAGCCCGCTCCGGGCCCCGCGGGGCCCCACGCAGCGGCCCCGCCGAGCCTTGACTGCCTCCCGCGGTGGGTCTAGGTTCCCTCCAGCAGACAGGAAACCTTCCTAACAGTGGCTCCGGACGGAGTCCCCGCCGACGCCGCTGAGGAGCCGGGCAGCCGAAAGGCAGGTGTGCACCGTGACAGGAACCGCCGGTACGCCGGGCACCCCGCGCGTCCTGCGCGCCATGAACGACCGCGCCGCCCTGGACCTCCTGCTGGCGCACGGCCCCCTGTCCCGCACCCGGATCGGCAGGCTCACCGGCCTGTCCAAGCCGACCGCCTCCCAGCTCCTGGCCCGCCTGGAGGCGGCCGGACTGGTTCTGGCTACCGGCACCACCGAGGGCCGCCCCGGCCCCAACGCCCAGCTGTACGAGGTGAACCCGGCCGCCGCCCACGCCGCCGGCCTCGACGTCACCCCCGAACGCGTCCTCGCCGCCGTCGCCGACGTCACCGGCCGGACGGTGGGCACGCACGAGGTGCCCACACCCGGCAGGAAGGGCGCCGGGGCCGTCGTACGGCAGGTCACCGAGGCGCTCGACGGCGCGGTGAAGGCGGCGGGCCTGACCCGGGACGACGTGCGGCGGCTGGTCGTCGCCACGCCGGGCGCCTTCGACCCCACCACCGGCCGGCTGCGCTACGCCTCCCACCTCCCCGGCTGGCACTCCCCCACGCTGCTCGACGACCTCGCCGCAGCGCTGCCGATGCCGGTCGAGTACGACAACGACGTCAACCTGGTCGCCGTCGCGGAACAGCGGCTCGGCGCGGCCCGCGGGCACGACGACTTCGTGCTGCTGTGGAACGAGGGCGGTCTCGGCGCCGCCCTCGTCCTCGGCGGCCGGCTGCACCGCGGCTGGACCGGAGGCGCCGGAGAGGTGGGTTTCCTGCCGGTTCCGGGCGCACCCCTCGTCCGGCAGGTGACCAAGGCCAACAGGGGCGGCTACCAGGAACTGGCCGGCTCCCAGGCCATCCCGCGGCTGGCCCGGGAGCTGGGCATGACCGACATCCCCTCGGGTCCGTACGCCGAGGTCGCCGCCGCGCTCGTCCGGCGGGCCGCCACCGAGGACACCGTCCTGCACGGGCTGCTGCTGCGCACCTACGCGACCCGGCTCGCGACCGGTCTCGCCTCCCTCGTCTCCGTCCTCGACCCCGAACTCGTCGTCCTCAGCGGCGCCTGCCTGACCGCCGGCGGCGAGGTGCTGCGCGCCCTCGTCCAGGCCGAGCTGGAGGAACTGGCCGCCTCCCGGCCGAAGCTCGTCGTCGGCGACGTCACCGAACACCCCGTGCTGCGCGGCGCGCTGGAGAGCGCGCTGGCCGCCACCCGCGACGAGGTCTTCGACACCTCGCGCTGACCCACCCCCGCGACTCCCCCACTCCTCACGTCATCACCCCCTCCGCCCGCCCCCCCCTCTTCCCCCCCCTCACCGCCTGTTCCACCCCGCGGTCCCCCCTCCTCGCCTCACCACCTCACCGCCCTGCCCCGTCCCCGGGAGGCCCGTCATGCCCATACGTACACGGTGATCCTCGTGTTCCTCCTCCCCCAGAAGGCGTTCGTCGAGGGCCCCACCCCGACCGGAGCGAAGGGTTGAACTCCCCATGAAACTCACCGTGGTCGGCGCAGGCTCGACCTACACGCCCGAACTCGTCGACGGCTTCGCGCGCCTGCGGGACACGCTCCCCGTGGAGGAGCTGGTCCTCGTCGACCCGGCGGCCGGACGCCTGGAGCTGGTCGGCGGCCTGGCCCGGCGCATCCTCGCCCGGCAGGGCCACCCCGGCCGTGTCGTCACCACCTCCGACCTGGACGCGGGCGCCGACGGCGCCGACGCGGTCCTGCTGCAACTGCGCGTCGGCGGCCAGGCGGCCCGCGAGCAGGACGAGACCTGGCCCCTGGAGTGCGGCTGCGTCGGCCAGGAGACCACCGGCGCGGGCGGCCTGGCCAAGGCGCTGCGCACCGTCCCGGTGGTCCTGGACATCGCCGAACGGGTCCGCCGGACCAACCCCCGCGCCTGGATCATCGACTTCACCAACCCGGTCGGCGTCGTCACCCGCGCCCTGCTCCGGGCCGGCCACAAGGCGGTCGGGCTGTGCAACGTGGCGATCGGCTTCCAGCGCAGGTTCGCCGGAGCGCTCGGCGTCTCCCCGTCCGCAATCCACCTCGACCACCTGGGCCTCAACCACCTCACCTGGGAGACGGGGGTGCGCCTGGGCGGCCCCGAGGGCGAGGACGTCCTGCCGAAGCTGCTCTCCGACCACGGCGACACGATCGCCTCCGACCTCCACCTGCCCCGCGCCCTCCTGGACCGCCTGTCCGTAATCCCGTCCTATTACCTGCGCTACTACTACGCGCACGACGAGGTCGTACGGGAGCTGCGCACGCAGCCGTCCCGGGCGGCGCGGGTCGCGCGGATGGAGCGGGAACTGCTGCGGATGTACGGCGACCCGGCCCTGGACGAGAAGCCCGCGCTGCTGGCCCAGCGGGGCGGCGCCTACTACTCGGAGGCGGCGGTGGACCTGGCGGCGGCGCTGCTGACCGGGTCCGGCAGCCCCTACCAGGTGGTGAACACCCTCAACCGGGGCACACTGCCCTTCCTCCCGGACGACGCGGTGATCGAGGTCCAGGCGGCGGTGGACCCGCGGGGTGCCACCCCGCTGCCGGTCGCTCCCCCGGATCCGCTGTTCGCGGGCCTGATGGCGCACGTGACGGCCTACGAGGACCTGGCGCTGGAGGCGGCCCTGCGCGGCGGCCGCGACCGCGTCTTCCGGGCCCTGCTCGCCCACCCCCTGGTCGGCCAGTACGCGTACGCCGACACCCTCACCGACCGGCTGATCGCACACAACCGGGAGCACCTCGCGTGGGCCTGACCGCGAGCGTCCTCGCCATCGACGCGGGCAACAGCAAGACCGACGTCGCGGTGGTGGCGGCCGACGGGGAGGTCCTCGCCACGGCCCGCGGCGGCGGCTTCCGCCCGCCCACGGTGGGCGTCGGCCCGGCGCTGGACGCCCTCGCCGGCACGGTCACGCGCGCGTACGCGTCCGCCGGCGTCACCTCGGCGGCCCATGTCTCGGCCTGCCTGGCCAACGCCGACCTGCCGGTCGAGGAGGAACGGCTGACGGCTGCCCTGCGCGCACGCGCGTGGGGCTCGTCCGTCGAGGTCCGCAACGACACCTTCGCGATCCTGCGGGCGGGCGTGGCCGCGCCCCGGGGCGTGGCCGTCGTCTGCGGCGCCGGCATCAACTGCGTCGGCATGCGCCCCGACGGCCGCACCGCCCGCTTCCCCGCCCTCGGCCGCGTCTCCGGCGACTGGGGCGGCGGCTGGGGCCTGGCGGAGGAGGCCCTGTGGCACGCGGCCAGGGCGGAGGACGGCCGGGGCGGCCCGACGGCACTGGCCCACACCCTGCCGGCCCGCTTCGGACTGCCGTCCATGTACGCCCTGATCGAGGCCCTCCACCTCGGACACCTCCCCCCGGCCCGCCGCCACGAGCTGCCCCCCGTCCTCTTCGCCACGGCCGCCGACGGCGACCCGGTGGCCCGCACGATCGTCGACCGCCTGGCGGAGGAGGTGGTGACCATGGCGACGGTCGCCCTGACCCGCCTGGACCTGCTGGAGGAGGAGACGCCGGTGCTGCTGGGCGGGGGTGTCCTGACGGCGGGGCATGCACAACTGGACGACAGCGTGCGGGACTTGCTGGCATCGCGCGCCCCGAAGGCGGTGGCGCGGGTGGTACGGGAGAGGCCGGTACTGGGGGCGGCGCTGCTGGGGCTGGACCGGGTGGGGGCCGACCCCGCAGCGCAGGACAAGGTACGGGCGTACTTCGCGGGTTGACCGCGCGTGCCCCCGCGCGGGCCCGCGGCTCGCGAGGCCGTCACACGGAACCGAACACACACCCGCGGCGTACTCATAGGCAGGGGCGACTGCGATCTGATCAAGATCCAGTGAAGCCCGGTGCGCGGAACCGCCCCCAGCGGCGATACTTGCGCCGACAGATGACCATGGGGGAGGTCAGACACGTGGCACACCCGGCACCGACCAGCACCGCACCGCCGCCCGGCCGCCGGACGGCCTTCGCCGAGGGCGTCGACCAGGTGCGGGCCGCCGCCACCACCGAGCCGGGCCGCCTCCGGATCATCGGCGCCCTCCTCGCCCTCCTCGTCGTCGGCTTCGGCGCCGTCACGGCCTGGCAGACGGCCGACCGGGCGGCCGCCGCCGACGACGTACTCCACAAGAGCCAGCCGCTGAGCACGGCCGCCGCCGACATCTACCGCTCCCTCGCCGACGCCAACACCGCGGCGTCCAGCGGCTTCCTGGCGGGCGGCCAGGAGACGGCCGAGTCCCGCGAGCGCTATGAGGACGGCATCGACACGGCCGCCGCCAAACTCGTCACCGCGGCCAACAACTCCGACCCCGGCTCCCCCTCCGCGGCGGCCATCACGAAGCTGAACAAGCTGCTGCCGGAGTACAAGGGCCTGGTCGAGCGCGCTCGTACGTACAACCGGCAGGGCTTCCCGGTCGGCGGCGCCTACCTGCGGTACGCCAACCAGAAGATGCAGCAGGAGATGCTCCCGGCGGCCGAGGACCTCTACAAGAAGGAGAACCAGCGCCTGCGGGACGACTACGCGGACGCCACGCCCTACCCGTGGGCGGCGATCGCGCTGGGCGTCCTCGCGCTGGCCGCGCTCGCCTGGGCCCAGCACCGCACCTACCGCCGTACGCACCGTGTGCTCAACCACGGCCTGGTCGCGGCCACCGCGGCCGCCACCGTCGTCCTCCTCTGGCTCGTCATCGGCCACAGCGTGGCCCGGGCGAGCCTGTTCGAGTCCTACGACCACGGCGTCCGCTCGCTGAACGTCCTGCACGACGCCCGCATCGCCTCCCTCAAGGCCCGCGGCAACGAGAACCTCACCCTGGTGGCCCGCGGCGCCGAGACCGTGAAGGTCGGCGCCGAGACGGTCGACGCGTACGACCACGACTTCTCCGCGGACATGGGCGCCCTCGCCAAGGGCCTCTCCGAGGCGCGGCGGCTCGCCGACGACACCGCGGGCGGCCGGCCCCTCCAGCAGGCCGAGAGCAACATGGCGGAGTGGAAGAAGCGCCACACCGCGGCCCGCGCCCAGGACGACAACGGCAACTACGAGCAGGCGCTGGCCCTGGTGATCGGCGGCGAGGGCGCGACGGGCGAGTGCTTCGACAGCGTGGACGACAACCTGGCGAGCGCGCTGACGCACGAGCAGAACGAGTTCAGGAAGGCGGCCGGCGACGGTCTGGACGCGATGGGCGGCCTGCCGCTGGGCGCGGCCGTCCTCGCCGTCCTGGGCGCGGCCGGCGCGGTCCTCGGCATCGGCCGCAGGCTGTCGGAGTACCGGTGAAAGGGGGCGTACCGGTGGGAAGGGGTGTGACGATGCTCGCGCGACGGATACGGGCCGGCCTGAAGGGCTGGGGCGGAGTCGGTGCCATGGCCGTCGTCTGCGCCCTCGCGCTGGCCTTCGCACTGCTGCTGCCGTGGACCCAGTCCCAGGGCGACGGCAGCACCGGCGTCGGCGGCCCGGGAGTCGCCGACGGCACACCGGCGGCCGACTCCACGTGCGAGGCCCCCGAGAAGCAGACGCTGTCGCCGTCGGCCGCGGACGGTCCGACGATCGCCGCGATCAAGGCCCGGCAGGGCGAGAAGCGCAAGCTGATCGTCGGCGTCGACCAGAACAGCTACCGCTGGGGCTACCGCGACCCCAACACCACCGGCGCCGCCCTGGAGGGCTTCGACATCGACCTGGTGCGCCGGATCGCCCAGGACATCCTCGGCGACCCCGACGCGGTGCAGTTCAAGGCGATCCCGACCAACCAGCGCATCCCGGCGATCCAGGAGGGCCGGGTCGACATGGTCGTGCGCACGATGACGATCACCTGCGACCGCATCAAGGACGTCGCCTTCTCCGCCCCGTACTTCAGGACGGGTCAGACGGTCCTCGCGCCCAAGTCCTCGACGATCACCGGCTACAACGGCACGCTGGCCAAGAAGAAGGTCTGCACGGCGACCGGTTCGACGGCCAACACCCAGCTGACCGGCGACCGCGAGAGCGGCAGGCTGCCCGCCACCACCGACATCTCCGCCACGGTGCCCAACCAGCTGGACTGCCTGGTGCGGTTGCAGCTCGGCGAGGCCGACGCGGTCGTCACCGACGGCGCGCTGGCGGCGAGCCAGGCCGCCCAGGATCCCACGGTGGAGCTCAAGGGCAGCCCGTTCACGACCGAGTACTACGGAGTGGCGATGAAGAAGGACGCCGACGATCTGGTACGCCGGGTCAACCAGATCCTGGTGCAGTACCGGGCCGACGGCTGGCAGGCGTCGTACGACAGGTGGCTGTCGGCGACACTGGGTGAGAACGCGGCGACCTCGACACCGCCCGCGCCGCAGTACCTGCGCACGAGGTGACGGACCGACGGACAGACGGCGGACCGCGCGAGAGACCGACACAGCAGCGAGAGGTGATCGATGGGCGTCACGGGACCCCCCGGGCCGGTAATGGACCGGGACGAGGTGGACCGTGCGCTGGCGCGGCTCGGCCAGGAACACGAGGCGATCGAGACCTCGCTGCTGGCCCTCCAGGACCACGCGGGCCGCAGGCTCCTCGAGGGTGCCGACCTCACCGGCGTCACCAGGGAACGCTGGGCGGACACGGAGGCGTCGATCACGCTGCTGTGGGCGTATTTCGACGCCTACACGGACGCGTTGCGCTCGGCCCGGGGGATCCGCTCGCGGCGCCGCTGGTCCAGCCGTGAGGACCTGGTGGAGCTGACGGAACTGCTGCGCGGCGAGTCCGTCACGGTCGCCGGTTCGGCGCTCGCGGGCGCGCCCGCGCCGCACGGCTCGGGCCGGCTCAGCCAGAGCCTCTCGCTCACCGGGCTGGTCGACCGGATGAACGAGCTGTACGCCTCGTCGCTGGACATGGTCGTCGCCGCCGACGCGGTGTGGTCGGCGCTGCCCGCCCGGATCGATTTACTCGCCGCGGAACTCCAGCGCACCCGGCAGCTCGCGCACTCCGTCGGCGTACGCCCGGGTGAGCACCCGGCGGGCGATGACCTGGAGCGCATCACGCGCACCCTGACCCGGCTGCGCGAGCAGGTGGTGTCCGACCCGCTGGCGTTCTGGGTGCCCGCGCAGGGCAGTTCGGCGCCGGGCGGCGGCCGCCCCGACACCACGGTCTACGACCGTGAGGCGCGCGCCCTGGAGGAGGTGCGCCGCGAGATCGACGCGGTCCTGACGGTCCGCCAGGACGCCGAGAAGCGCCTGGTGAGACTGCGGGACGTGCTCAGCCGCGCGGACCGCACGCTCGCCGAGGCGAGGACGGCGCGCGGCGAGGTGCTCGCGAAGATCGCGGCGACGGAGGTGCCGGTCGTCAGCGGCCCGCCCACCGCGCTCCAGGAGCAGCTGGCGACGGCCGCCGAGTACCGCCGGCAGGCCCAGTGGCACCGGCTGTCCCCGCTGCTGGAGTCCCTGGAGCAGAAGGCGGAGGACGAACTGCTGCGCGCCCGCGAGTCCTTGACCGCGGTCACCGCGCCGCTGGCGGTCCGCGCCGAGCTGCGCGGCCGCCTCGACGCCTACAAGGCGAAGGTCGCCCGGCACGGCCTCGCGGAGGACCCGCTGCTCGTCGAGCGGTACGACGCGGCCCGTCGCATGCTGTGGAGCGCGCCCTGCGACCTGCGCGTCGCCGAACAGGCCGTCCTGCGCTACCAGCAGGCGGCCGCCGAACTGCTCACCGCGCCACGGGTGTCGGAGCAGGGCGGTCCTCAGGACCACAGGGGGGAGTCGAGGTCATGAGTCAGGCAGGGCAGCCGTGCCAGCGGCCGGGCTGTGACGGGTCGTACGAGGACGTGGGCGGTGGTGAGCTGTACTGCGACACCTGTGGCCTGGCCCCGGTCGTCGCGGCTGGGGGTCCCTCCTCTGGGGGAGGGCTGGTCGGCTCGCTCCCCACCGGGGTGACCGGTGGCGGCAGGGGCTCGGCGGGCAGCGGCGGTTCACGTCCCAGCGGGCGCAGCGCCCGCAGCTCGCGCACGTCCTCGCAGTCGTCGAAGTCGCGCCGCTCGGTGTCGGGACGCCTCTCCCGCTCGCTGTCGGGCACGTCGACGGGCCGCTCGGTGTCGGTGCGCAGCTCCGGCTCGACGGCCGGCTCCTCCGGGCGCGCCCGGCTGGGCGTGGGTCTGGTCACGGTGCCGCAGGTACCGAAGCCCGACCCGCGCGCGATGGTCCTCGACAACCCCGAGGTGCCCGAGCGCAAGCGGTTCTGCTCGCGCTCCGACTGCGGTGCGCCGGTGGGCCGTTCCCGTGGTGACCGGCCGGGGCGCACGGAGGGTTTCTGCACCAAGTGCGGCCACCCGTACTCCTTCGTCCCCAAGCTGAAGACCGGCGACGTCGTCCACGGCCAGTACGAGGTCGCGGGCTGTCTGGCGCACGGCGGACTCGGCTGGATCTACCTGGCCGTGGACCGCGCGGTCTCCGACCGCTGGGTGGTCCTCAAGGGCCTCCTCGACACCGGCGACCAGGACGCGATGGCCGCGGCCATCTCCGAACGGCGTTTCCTCGCCGAGATCGAGCACGCCAACATCGTGCGGATCTACAACTTCGTCGAACACCTCGACCAGCGCACCGGCTCGCTCGACGGCTACATCGTCATGGAGTACGTCGGCGGCAAGTCCCTGAAGGAGATCGCCAACGCCCGCCGCACGCCCGAGGGCAAGCGGGACCCGCTGCCGGTGGAGCAGGCGTGCGCGTACGGCATCGAGGCCCTGGAGGCGCTCGGTCATCTGCACAGCCGCAACCTGCTGTACTGCGACTTCAAGGTCGACAACGCGATCCAGACCGAGGACCAGCTCAAGCTGATCGACATGGGCGCGGTGCGCCGGATGGACGACGACGAGTCGGCCATCTACGGCACGGTCGGCTACCAGGCGCCGGAGGTCGCGGAGGTCGGCCCGTCGGTGGCCAGCGACCTCTACACGGTCGGCCGCACCCTCGCCGTCCTCACCTTCGACTTCCAGGGCTACACCACCGCTTACGTCGATTCGCTGCCCGACCCGGACACCATCGAGGTCTTCCGCCGGTACGAGTCCTTCTACCGGCTCCTGGTCCGCGCCACCGACCCCGACCCGGCCCGCCGGTTCGCCTCCGCGCAGGAGATGGCGGAGCAGCTGACGGGCGTGCTGCGCGAGGTCGTCTCGCTGCAGAGCGGACGGGCGCGGCCCGCGCTGTCGACGCTGTTCGGGCCCGAGGTGAAGGTCACCGACACGGAGTTGTTCCCCCGGCTGGACGGGGAGGTGTCGCGGCTGGGAGCACGGCCGGTCAGGGCGCCCCGGGCGACGGCCGGCGCGGGTGTCCCCACGCCGGCCGTCGCCACCGCCGGGCTGGTCAGGCCCGTCAACGCCCCCGCCGCCGCCCTCGCGCTGCCCGTTCCGCACGTCGACCCGGGCGATCCCAACGCCGGTTTCCTGGCGGGCCTGTTGGCGTCCGCGCCGACCGAGCTGATCACCGCGCTCGCGGCCGCGCCCGCGCCCTCGGTCGAGACCCGGCTGCGGCAGGTGCGCGCCTGGCTGGAGCACGGCGACTCCGACGCCGCCCTCATGTCCCTGACCAAGCTGGAGGGCGAACGGCCCGACGACTGGCGGGTCGTGTGGTACCGGGGCGTGGCCGCGCTGGTGACCGGCGACGAGGAGGGCGCCGCGCTCGCCTTCGACGCGATCTACGACGCCTTCCCGGGTGAGCCCGCGCCCAAGCTGGCGCTCGGCCTGTGCGCGGAGGTGCTGGGCCAGTTGGACAACGCGGCCGAGTACTACCGGCTGGTGTGGTCGACCGACCCGAGCTATGTCAGCGCCGCATTCGGTCTGGCCCGCGTCCAGTTCGCGGCCGGCGACCGCAGAAGCGCCGTACGGACGCTGGAGTCGGTGCCGGAGTCGTCCATCCACTACACCGGCGCCCGGGTCGCGGCCGTCCGCGCCCGGCTCCGGCAGCGGACGGCGGCCGCCTCCGACGTACCCTTCCTGGAGGACCTCACCGCGGCCGCGGCGCAGGTCGAGGCCCTGGACGCGTACGGGCTGGACGCGACGCGACGCGAGCAACTGTCCGCGGAGGTCCTCGGCAGCGCCCTGGACTGGATACTCTCCGGTGGCCACGGCGTCGTCCCCGGCACCCGGCGGGTGCTGCTCGGCAGCGACCTGGACGAGCGGGGGCTCCGCTTCGGACTGGAGCGTTCGTACCGCACGCTGGCCCGGCTGGCGACCGGCGGTGAGGAGAGGATCGACCTGGTGGAACGTGCCAATCGTTACCGCCCCCGGACGTGGGTGTAGTTGATGTCCCAGATGCCCCGGCAGGCCGCCCTGCCGACGTGTCCGAGCTGCGCGGAGCCGCTCGACGCGGGTGACCGTTTCTGCGGAGCGTGCGGATACGACCTGTCCGCCGTCCCGCCCCACCCGCACGACCACCCGACCCTCACGATGAACGGCTCGGGCCCGACACCGGGCCCGCAGACCCGGGGTGCGCCCCCGTGGGGCCAGCACATCAGCACCGCACCGCCTCCGGGGGTGGGCATGAGCGGCGCCGTCCCGCCCGGCGCGGGCATGAGCGGCGCCACGGCGCCCGGCCCGGGCTTCGGCGGCACGCCGGCTCCGGGCGTGAGCGGTGGCCCCACGGCCGGCGCGGGCTTCGGCGGCACGCCGGTTCCGGGCGCGGGCCCGGGCGGCGCTGTCGCGCCCGGCGCGGGCATGAGCGGTGCTCCCGCACCCGGCGCGGGCTTCGGTGGTACGCCGTCAGCCGGAGCGGGCGTAAGCGGTGGCCCCGCGCCGGCCCCGGGTTTCGGCGGCACGCCGACTGCGGGTGCCGGCATGAGCGGCGCCCTCACGCCCGGTCCGGGACTCGGCGGTACGCCGTCCCCGGCGCCCGGCGGGAGCGGTGTGCCTCTTCCCCCTGCTGCTCCGCCGGTGCCGCCCGCGGCGGCGGCCCATGTTCCGCCGGGTGGCGGTTCCGTACCGCCGGGTGGTGAGCCCGTACCTCCGGGCGGTCCCGTGTCCCCCGGCGCGCCCGGGGCTCCCGTGCCTCCTGGTGGTGGGCCTGTGCCCCCCGGTACCCCGGCCGTTCCCCCTTCCCCCGCACCCCCCGCCCCCGGCGTTCGTTTCGACCGGCCGGCGGAGCCCGAGGAGTATCCGTTGCAGGCGCCCGACCCCCGGGTGGCCGCCGAGGCCGCCGCGGTATCCGAGAGCGGCAAGGTGTGCGTGGCCTGCCGCGCGGGCCGGGTCGACGACGACGGTTACTGCGAGAACTGCGGGCACGCCCAGCCCCGCGAACGCGACCACATGGAGCAGGAGTCGGGCCCCGTCGCCGCCGTCAGCGACCGCGGCCTGCGCCACCACCGCAACGAGGACGCCTTCGGCATCGGCCACACCGCGCTGCCCGACGGCTCGCCCGCGCTCGTGGCGATCGTCTGCGACGGCGTCTCCTCCGCGACCCGGCCGGACGACGCCTCGCTCGCCGCGTCCCGGGCGGCGAGCCGGTCGCTGCTGACGGCCCTGCCGCAGGGCACGCACCCGCAGCAGGCCATGCACGACGCGATCGTCGCCGCCTCGCACGCGGTGAACGCCCTCGCCGAGGAGCCGGCCACGGCCCGCGAACACGCCCCGCACCAGAACGCCCCCGCCTGCACCCTCGTCGGCGCGGTCGTCACCGCCGGCCTGCTGGTCGTCGGCTGGGTCGGCGACAGCCGCGTCTACTGGGTCCCGGCGGACCGCAGCTCACCCCCGGCCCGGCTCACCGAGGACGACTCCTGGGCCGCCCAGATGGTCGCCGCGGGCCTGATGAGCGAGGCGGAGGCCTACGCCGACGACCGCGCCCACGCGATCACCGGCTGGCTCGGCGCCGACGCCTACGAACTGGAGCCGCACACCACCTCCTTCAAGCCGGACCGCCCCGGCGCGGTGGTCGTGTGCACCGACGGCCTGTGGAACTACGCCGAGGGGGCCGAGGAGATGGCCGAGGCACTCCCCCTCGACGCCGCCGTACGCCCCCTGCACGGCGCCCGGGTGCTCGTCGGGCACGCCCTGGACGGCGGCGGGCACGACAACGTAACAGTGGCGGTCCTGCCGTTCCCCGCCCCCGCGCAGGGGGCAGGATCGGCCTGAGGCCGCGCGCAGCGCCTCGCACGCTTCGCACACGTCGTGCACGGGGAAGCAGCGGCGGACCGGAGGGGACCGGTCCGCCCACCGTCATCACCCCACGACCGTGGGGTTCCTAGGGGGATGTGAGTAGGCATGGCCAATTTCTCGAAGTCGAACGTGCCGCAGTTCTCGGTGGACGTCTACCAGAACGAGTACCTGCCGGAAGGCGGCCGCGAGGTCAACGCGATCGTGACGGTCACCGCCACCGGGGGCGGCACCGTCGGCAGCGCCGTCGCGGCACCGCACCTCTACTCGCCGGGCCAGGGCCCGTCCGCCGCCGTTGCGATCATGGTCGACTGCTCGGGTTCGATGGACTACCCGCCCACCAAGATGCGCAACGCGCGGGACGCCACGGCCGCCGCCATCGACACCCTGCGCGACGGCGTGCACTTCGCGGTGATCGGCGGCACGCACGTGGCCAAGGAGGTCTACCCGGGCGGCGGGCGCCTCGCGGTCGCCGACGCCACCACCCGCGAGCAGGCCAAGCAGGCGCTGCGCCGGCTCAGCGCGGGCGGCGGCACGGCGATCGGGACCTGGCTGCGCCTGGCCGACCGGCTGCTGGCCACCGCCGACGTCGCCATCCGGCACGGCATCCTGCTCACCGACGGCCGCAACGAGCACGAGTCGCCGCAGGACCTCAAGGCCTCCCTGGACTCCTGCGCCGGCCGTTTCACCTGTGACGCCCGCGGCGTGGGCACCGACTGGGAAGTGAAAGAAGTCACAGGGATAGCCTCCGCCCTGCTCGGCACCGCCGACATCGTCGCCGACCCGGCCGGCCTCGCCGCCGACTTCACGCAGATGATGGAGACGGCGATGGGCAAGGAGGTCGCGGACGTCGCCCTCCGGCTGTGGACCCCGGTGGGCACCAGCATCAAGTTCGTCAAGCAAGTCGCTCCGACCGTCGAGGAGTTGACCGAGCGGCGCACCGAGTCCGGGCCGCGTTCCGGGGACTACCCGACCGGCTCCTGGGGCGACGAGTCCCGCGACTACCACGTGTGCGTGGAGGTCCCGGCCGCCCACATCGGGCAGGAGATGCTGGCCGCCCGGGTCTCGCTGGTGATCCCGGAGCCCGGGGGCACGGTCCAGAACCTGGGCGCCCAGGGGCTGATACGGGCCGTGTGGACCGACGACATGGCCGCCTCCACCTCGCTCAATCCTCAGGTCGCGCACTACACAGGGCAGGCCGAACTGGCCCAGGTCATCCAACAAGGCCTCGATCTCCGCAAAGCGGGCGATATGGATGGAGCAACGGCCAAACTGGGCCGGGCCGTGCAGCTCGCGAGCGCCTCGGGAAACGCGGATACTGCGAAACTGCTTGCGAAGGTGGTGGACGTGGTCGATGCCACGACAGGTACTGTGCGATTGAAGGCCAAGGTCGCGGAGGCGGACGAGATGACCCTCGAGACCCGGTCCACAAAGACTGTTCGTGTAAAGAAGTGACCTAGTAGGACCCTAGTAGGACACCGAAGGAAAGGGGGACGCGCCGACATGCCGACCTGCCCGAACGGACACCAGTCGGGTTCCGACGACTGGTGCGAGGTCTGCGGTCACCGCATGGCCGGTGCCGTACCGCCGCCCCCTCCCCCGCCGCCGACGGCCGGCGGCGGGTACGGCTTCCCGCCGCCCCCGCCCGGCCCGGGCGGCCGTCCCGACGGCCGTCATCCGTCCGCGGCACCGAACGCCGAGCCCGAGCTGTGCCCGCAGTGCCGTACGCCCCGTGAGGGCGGTGCGCCGTTCTGCGAGGAGTGCCGGTGGAACTTCCTGACCAACACGGCGACCTCGTACACCCCGGCCGCCCCGCGCCCGGTGCCCCCGGGGCCCGGTGGTCCCGGCGCGGGTCCGGGGGGTCCCGGTGGTCCGGGTGCGGGTTCCGGTGGTCCGGGTGGCCCCGGTGCGCGGTTCCAGCCGCCCCCGTCGTTCGGCGGCAGCGACTCCTTCGACTACCAGAGCTCCCGTCCCTCCCAGGTGAACCGCCCGGCCGAGCCCATCCCGCCGGGCCCGCCCTTCGGCGGTGATCCGTCGCGGCCTTCGGGTCCGGGCGGCGCGCAGCAGCCGTTCGGGCGTGAGCCGGGCGGTCCGGGCGGTGGCCAGCCGTTCGGGCGTGAGCCCTCGGGGCCGGGTGGTCCTGGCGGTCCCGGCGCCGGCCCGTCCGGTGGTGCCTTCGGGCGTGAGCCGTCGGGTGCGCCCGGCGACCCCTTCGGGCGGGGCCCGTCCTCCGGCCCGTCCGGGGACCCCTTCCGGCGTGAGCCGTCCGGTCAGCCCGCCCCGCCCTTCGGGCACGAGCCCTCCGGTCCCGGCGGCCGGCCTCCCGGCCGGCCGGGCGCCGGTCCCTCGGGGCACGGCGGCCCGGGTGGTCCCGGTGGCCCCTCCGGTTTCGGCGCCGACCCCTCGCGTCCGGTCCCGCCGCCCGGCGGCACGGCGCCCGGCGCCCCGCAGGCCTTCCAGCCGTCCGGTCCGCCCGCCCCGCCCCGCTACCCGCAGGAGACCGGCCGCCCCCAGCCGGGCGGTCCCCCCGGCGGCTTCGGGGGCGACGACGACTGGGTGATCTCCCCGCCGTCGCACAACGCCCCCGGTGGGCCCGGCGGTCCCGGCGGCGGCCAGGGCGGCGGTTACGGCCATCCGCAGACCGGTGCCACCCAGGCGCCGCCCCCGCCCGGCCCGGCATTCCCGCAGCAGCCGGCGACCTGGACGGCGACGATCGGCCCGGACCGCGAGTACTTCATGGCGATGATGCAGCGCTCCGGTCCCGAGGCCGCGGGCCTGAACCTGCCCGCGTACTCGCCGGAGCAGCAGCGCACGCTGACCGGCAACCAGATCACCATCGGCCGCCGCCGCCACTCCACCGGCGAGACCCCCGACATCGACCTGTCGGTGCCGCCGGAGGACCCGGGCGTCTCGCACCAGCACGCCGTGCTGGTGCAGCAACCGGACGGCAGCTGGGCGGTCGTCGACCAGAACTCGACGAACGGCACGACGGTCAACGGCTCGGACGAACCGATCCAGCCCTTCGTGCCGGTCCCGCTGCGGGACGGCGACCGGGTCCACGTCGGCGCGTGGACGACGATCACGATCCGACGGGGCTGATTCCGGCGCCGTCGATCGCCATCAGGATCGGCGTCCGGACGATCGGTGGCGGCAGGACCATCGGAGTCACGGCGATCGGCGTCAGGAGGGGTGTCACGGGAGGGGCCAGGCGTACGGCCCCTCCGGCTCGTCCAGCCACGCCCACGCGTGCTCGCCGCCGACGGTGATGCCGTACCGCTCCCGTCCGGGCCGGCCCTCGCGCTCCCACAGGGCGTGCGCCTCCTGTGGCTCGAGGATCCCGCGGGTCAGGGCGAGCAGGAAACGGAACAGGTCGCTTCCCCTGGCCTCCTGCGGCACTCCGCCCAGCGCCACCGGCTCCGGCTCGTGCCGCTCCGCCCCGCGCAGCGGCACGAAGAACGCCGCGGTCTCCAGGAAGTTCCCCTCGGCGTGCCCGGCGTCGCGTACCGTCAGCGCGGCCAGGCCGGTGGCCAGCGGCGTCAGGATGCGCCCGCCCAGGCGGCACTGGGCGAGCCAGGCACGCGGGACGGACGCGAGCTGGCAGGTCGCGATGATCCGGTCGAAGGGCGCGCGCTCCGGCACCCCGCGCGCCCCGTCCCCGGTGACGACGGCGGGGTGGTACCCGGCGTCGGCGAGATGCCGTCGGGCCGCCTCGGTGATCTCCGGATCGAGGTCCACGGTGGTGACCTGCTCGTCGCCCAGCCGGTACGACAGCAGCGCCGCGTTGTAGCCGGTGCCGGCGCCGATCTCCAGGACCCGGTCGCCCTGCCGCACCCGCAGTTCGGCCAGCATCAGCGCCATCAGCGAGGGCTGGCTGCTGGAGGAGAGCAGTTCACCGTCGCGCAGCCGCGTCGCCAGCGGGGCGTCCTCGTACGCACCGCTCACCCAGCGCTCCCGCACGAGCGGGTCGGCGCTCTCCCCCCAGAGCCGCTCGTAGCCGCCGGCTCCGCTCACGTAGTAGTACGGCACGAAGAGGTGGCGCGGTACGGCGGCGAAGGCCTCCTTCCACGCCGGATCGGCGGCGAACGCCCCGCTCTCCCCGATCTCCCGCACCAGCGCCGCCCTCGCCGAGGCGGCGAGTTCCGCGAGGTCCTTGTCGTCCCGGTCGAGCTCGTGCGTGCCCATGTCTCCACTGTGCTGCGGGTCACCTCGGGAGGCGAGCGCCGCGGCTCATCCGGGGAAACCCGGGCCGGGCAGGGCCCCGGGAGCGGACCGGAGGTCCTAAGCCCGGAGTCCTCGGTCCTGCCGTCTGAGAGCATGGGGGACGTGAAAGAGATTCGGCGCGGCACGCTTCAGGAGCAGACCTTCTACGAGCAGGTCGGCGGGGAGGAGACCTTCCGCCGGCTGGTCCACCGTTTCTACGAGGGAGTCGCCGAGGACCCCATCCTGCGGCCCATGTATCCCGAGGAGGACCTGGGCCCGGCGGAGGAGCGCCTGGTCCTCTTCCTGATCCAGTACTGGGGCGGCCCCACCACGTACAGCGAGAACCGCGGCCATCCCCGGCTGCGGATGCGGCACGCCCCCTTCGTCGTGGACCGCGCGGCGCACGACGCCTGGCTGAGGCACATGCGGGCCGCGGTCGACGAGCTCGGCCTCTCGCAAGAGCACGAGCAGACGCTGTGGCACTACCTGACGTACGCGGCGGCCTCGATGGTGAACACCCCGGACTGACCGGGAGCGGGGCGTGACCCACCGCGGCGGCGGAGGCGCGGGACCGGCCTCGCGGGGGCGGAGACACGGGGCCGGGCCGCCGGGGCGGAGACGCGGGGCCGGCCGCGTGAGAAGGGGACACGGGACCGACCGCGGGCGACGCCCCCCCACACACGGGACCGACCACCGGGGGCGGAGACACGGGGCCGGCCGCCGAGGCCGGGCGCGTGCTCAGTGCACGCTGAGGCCGAGACCCCCGAGCCCCGACCGCCGCACGGCGATCGACCCGTACGGCGTCCGCAGCCGCAGCCACGCCCCGGAGGCGAACAGCCCGGCGTCCTGCGGCGCGGTGGCGGTGGGGCGCAGGAAGCCCAGCGACTGGGCCGCGTGCACGGCCCGCACCGGCAGGCCGGTGTCCCCGACCGTCCGGGACCAGATCTCGCGACCGATCCCGTCGAGTGCGGCCCGCGTACGCCGCTCGGGCGCCAGCTCCTCGGTACGGCGCCGGAACTCGGCGACCGCCGCACCCACCATCGCGCGCAGCGCGTCCGGCGCGGGCAGCCCCGCCTCCGGACGCCAGCCGCCGCGCGGCGGCAGCACCCCGGCCCACGGGGGCCCGGTCACCGCGGCGGGGACGGCGGCCGTCGCCGCCGCCTCGTCCACGTGTTCCAGCAGTTCACCGGCGGACACGGTCACGTCCAGCGTGACGTCGAGTCCGTCCTCGTAGGGCTTGGCCAGCCGGACCGCCCGGATGGCCAGGACCTCGAAGGACGGCGGCCGTCCGAAGACGGCCAGCGCGGTGCCGGCCGCCTGCAGCCGGACCGCGGCTCCACGGTCGTAGTGGAGCAGCCGGGAGAGGAAGGCCGAGAAGTCCGCCGCCTCCCCCTCGTCGGCGAGGTGGAGCACCGTCATGCGGCGACGGCCTCCTTGTCGTCGTCCCGGTACTCCTCGAGGAACTCGCGCTCCTCGTCGGTGATCCGGCGCGGTCGCTGCGCCTCGAAGTCGAACGGCACGATCACCGTCGACGCGCGGACGTAGACCTGGTCGCCGTCCTTCACCTCGTAGGCGATGGTGAAGGACGCGGCCCTGACCTCGGTGACCCACAGCTCGATGTCCA
Organism: Streptomyces sp. NPDC051315; assembly: GCF_044455165.1. Lineage (NCBI taxonomy): Bacteria > Bacillati > Actinomycetota > Actinomycetes > Kitasatosporales > Streptomycetaceae > Streptomyces > Streptomyces sp. NPDC051315. The sequence goes on along the minus strand of NZ_JBITEN010000006.1, from coordinate 238,239 downwards.
CGGGCGTGTGCCGGTGGACGAGCTGCCGCTTGTAGTCGATCTCGTGGCGCGCCACCACGGACCCCTGCTTGAAGTCCTTCTCCGGGCGGAACAGGAAGTCGATGCGCGCTTCCTCCAGGTAGCGGAGGAAGACCACGTTGTTGACGTGGCCGTACGCGTCCATGTCCGCCCAGCGCAGCGGGCAGCGGTAGATGTGCCGCAAGATCAGCCCCGGGTCAGCTTCTTGTAGGTGGCACGGTGCGGACGCGCGGCGTCCGCACCCAGCCGCTCGATCTTGTTCTTCTCGTACGACTCGAAGTTGCCCTCGAACCAGAACCACTTGGACTCGCCCTCGTAGGCGAGGATGTGCGTGGCCACGCGGTCGAGGAACCACCGGTCGTGGGAGACGACGACGGCGCAGCCGGGGAACTCGAGCAGCGCGTTCTCCAGGCTGCTGAGCGTCTCGACGTCGAGGTCGTTGGTCGGCTCGTCGAGGAGCAGCAGGTTGCCGCCCTGCTTGAGGGTGAGGGCGAGGTTCAGCCGGTTGCGCTCACCGCCGGAGAGGATGCCGGCCGGCTTCTGCTGGTCGGGACCCTTGAAGCCGAAGGCGGAGACGTAGGCGCGCGAGGGCATCTCGACCTGGCCGACGTTGATGTAGTCCAGCTCGTCGCTGACCACGGCCCACAGGGTCTTCTTGGGGTCGATGTTCTCGCGACTCTGGTCGACGTAGGAGATCTTCACGGTGTCGCCGACCTTGATGGACCCGGAGTCCGGCTCCTCCAGCCCCTGGATCATCTTGAACAGGGTGGTCTTGCCGGCGCCGTTCGGGCCGATGACGCCGACGATGCCGTTGCGCGGCAGCGTGAAGGAGAGGTCGTCGATGAGGACCTTCTCGCCGAACGCCTTGCTCAGGTTGTTGACCTCGACGACCACGTTGCCCAGACGCGGGCCCGGCGGGATCTGGATCTCCTCGAAGTCCAGCTTGCGCATCTTGTCGGCCTCGGCGGCCATCTCCTCGTAGCGCGCCAGGCGCGCCTTGGACTTGGCCTGCCGCCCCTTGGCGTTGGAGCGCACCCACTCCAGCTCGTCCTTGAGCCGCTTCTGCCGCTTGGCGTCCTTCTGGCCCTCGACCTTGAGGCGGGCGGCCTTGGTCTCGAGGTACTTGGAGTAGTTGCCCTCGTAGCCGTGGAGGCGGCCGCGGTCGACCTCGCAGATCCAGCCTGCGACGTTGTCGAGGAAGTACCGGTCGTGGGTGACGGCCACGACGGTGCCCGCGTACTTGGCGAGGTGCTGCTCCAGCCAGTTCACGGACTCGGCGTCGAGGTGGTTGGTGGGCTCGTCGAGGAGCAGCAGGTCGGGCGCCTCCAGCAGCAGCTTGCAGAGCGCGACGCGGCGCTTCTCACCACCGGAGAGGTTGGTGACGGGCCAGTCGCCGGGCGGGCAGCCCAGGGCGTCCATGGCCTGCTCCAGCTGGGCGTCGAGGTCCCAGGCGTTCGCGTGGTCGAGCTCCTCCTGGAGCTTGCCCATCTCGTCGAGCAGCGCGTCCGAGTAGTCGGTCGCCATGAGCTCGGCGATCTCGTTGAACCGGTCGAGCTTGCCCTTGATCTCGGCGACACCCTCCTGGACGTTCTCCAGGACGGTCTTCTCCTCGTTCAGCGGGGGCTCCTGCAGCAGGATGCCGACGCTGTAACCCGGAGACAGGTAGGCGTCACCGTTCGACGGCTGCTCGAGCCCCGCCATGATCTTCAGAACGGTCGACTTACCGGCACCGTTCGGGCCGACGACGCCGATCTTCGCACCCGGAAGGAAGTTCAGGGTGACGTCGTCGAGGATCACCTTGTCGCCGTGCGCTTTGCGCGCCTTGCGCATGGTGTAAATGAACTCAGCCAAGAGAAACCGTCCGGCAGCTTGAAATCTGGCAGTGGGCAGATACACCCCATCTTGCCGGACGGCTACCCCTGGGGGGAAACCCGTATGGCCGGGCGGCTCTGACCTGGGGTTTCGGCGCAGGCGGTCGCGGCTCGCCCGTCACCGTCGGTCGCTGCCGAGTGGCCCCCGGCGACCCCCGAGGCGTCTGGTGCGCGCGGCCTCATACGACCGAGCCATTGCCTCTTGGTACTGCTGTACGGTCGGGCGATCCGTTCCGAAGTTGTGCACCAGCCGGTCGGAGGAGGGCGGGCGAAGCGTGAAGCAGTCCGCTTCCCTCGGCCTTCGGCCGGGACGCATACCTAGGCCGGCCCGAGCACATCCGCGCCGGCAACCGTCGGCTCGAAGACGCCGTTGCGTCGGCTCGAAGACGCCGTTGCGTCGGCTCGATGCCGCCGCCTGGTCTTCGACACGGTCTCGCCGGTCTTCGATGCGGCCGTGGACGATCGCCTGCCGGCCCGGATCGGTCGGCTGTCGGTCACCGCGGGGGCAGGTGGGCTGCGTCCGGTGCGGGCCGGGTCCGGCTCAGTAGAGGATCGAGGGCAGGTACGCGCCGTCGGGCTCGTTGTAGAGGCCGACGGTCATCAGGCTCAGCAGTTGCATCACGGTGAGGCCGCTCGCCAGGCACCAGCGCAGCAGGGGTCCGTTGCTCGCGGGCACGAGGATGCCGGGGCCGCCGAAGGCGGGCGCCGAGGCGATCAGGGCTCGGAGGTCCGGGGTGGTCTCGGCCACGGCGTGGGCGAGGAACGCCAGGTCCGTGGCGTAACCGGTCACGCGCCCCTCGCTCTCGACGACCCGGGCCGTGCCCTGCTTGACTGCGTCGGCGACCTCGCCGCCACGGTCGACGCCGTGGACCCGCCGGCACAGGTCGTTGCAGGCGTGGAGGTCCGCGTCGGTGGCTTCCCGGACGGCGTGTCCGGGCATCTCGCGCAGGATCGCCGGCCCCTGCATGCAGGCCACCGTCTCCCGGAACGCGAATCCCAGGCCGGCGTACAGCGAGAACGATCTGTTGTGATATCCGCTCTGGAGCAGCCGGATCCCGGGCACCCCGCGCCCTCTGGCCCGGTCCATCACGTCGTGCATCAGCCGGCGGCCCACACCCCGGTTCTGGACGGTCGGATCGACCGTGACGGGCCCGACCCCCACGACCGGGGAGCGTTCGTCCAGGAAGTTGCTCCCCACGATCCGCCCGTCGAGTTCGGCGACGACGCTGTAGAACCCGGGGTTGGTCAGCTCCGTCTCGATCAGCGCGACGCCCACCTCGGGACTGGGGACGTCGGGCGGGAAACCGTGCTCACGGGCGATTGCCGTGAACGCCTCGAAACAAATCCTGCCGCACTCCGCGGCATCGTCGGCAGTGCCAGGGCGCAGGACGACATCCACGAGCCCCATCTCCTTCGGTGCGCCGCACACGCAGCAGAACGGCCCCTCCCCTTCATGTTCCGCCCGCGCCGGCAGGGCCACACTCCCAGGACTGAGTCCCGGCCGGGGCTCCTAGGCCCTGTCGTCACATTCCCGTCGTCGCCCGAAGGGCGGCCCTGCGGCGTCAGGTGCGTGCTCTCGGTGTGCCGGGCCCTGACCCTCGTACTGGATGTACTCGGGTCTGGGCCCGGTGCGGCGAGAGTGCGTGCATGGCGTCGCGGGGCAGACGGGAATGTGACGACAGGGCCTAGGGCCGCGGTGGCGCCCGGCGTGCTCGTCCCTCGGCACTCAGCGGAGAGCGGGCGTCTCCCCCTCCTGCGGCCGGTTCGTCCGATCACCCGGGGGACGGGAGATCTGCCCCCTCCACGAGAGCGAGCACGCACGCCGCGTCGTGTTTGACGGGCAGGCTCGAGTCCTCCGCGGGGCGGTCGGCGTCGCTGTGAGCCATGTCGCGGATCAGCGCCCGGACATCCGCGTCCTCGTACCAGTACTCGGCGAGTACCTGCATCGCCGTCTGCCGCACGACCTCGGCGTCATCGGCGCGCGCCCGGTCGAGGAACAGGGCCCGCACGTCCTCGTCCCCCGGCCAGTACGTGTCCAGGGTGCGCAGCGCCTCGTGCCGGGCGAAGGGATCGTCGTCGGTGCGGGCCCGTTCGAGGATCAGGGCTCGCACGTCACCCACGTGCGACCAGTGTTCGGCGAGTACGTGCAGTCCCGTCTGCCGAACGTGCGGGTCGTCGTCGGTGCGGACCCGGTCGACCAGCAGCTCGCGCACGTCGCCGTCCTCCGCCCAGTGTCTGGCAAGACCTCGCAGCGCCGATCGGCGCACCCTTCCGTCGTCGTCGGTACGGACCAGGTGGACGAGCAGCCTGCGCACCTCATCGTCCGCCGGCCGGTGGTCGGCGAGTAGTTGCAGCGCCGACCGCCGAACGTAGCCGTCGCCGTCGGTGCGAGCCCGGTCGAACAGCAACGCCCGCACCTCACCGTCCACCGGCCCGTGATCGGCGAGCACCTGAAGCGCCGTCTGTCGAACATCCTCGTGGCCGTCGGTGCGCGCCCGGTCGAACAGCAACGCCCGCACCTCACCGTCCTCCGGCCGGTGTTCGGCAAGTGAATGCAGCGCTGTCCGCCGAAGGTAGGCGTCGCCGTCGGTGCGCGCCCGGTCGAACAGCAACGCCCGCACCTCACCGTCCCCCGGCCGGCGCTCGGCGAGCACCTGAAGCGCCGTCTGTCGAACATCCTCGTCGGCGTCGGTGCGAGCCCGGTCGAACAGCAACGCCCGCACCTCACCGTCCCCCGGCCGGCGCTCGGCGAGCACCTGAAGCGCCGCCTCTCGCACATCCTCGTCGGCGTCGGTGCGCGCCAGATCGAGAAGCAGCGCCCGCACCTCACCGTCCACCGGCCCATGCTCGGCGAGCGCGCGCAGGGCCTTCTCCCGCACATCCTCGGCACCGTCGGTGCGAGCCCGGTCGAAGAGCAACGCCCGCACCTCACCCTCACCCGCCCAGTGCCGCACGAGTGCTCCCAACGCCTCGCAGCGCACGTTCTCATCGCGTTCGGTGCGCGCCAGGTCGAAGAGCAACCCCCGCACCTCACCGTCCTCCGGCCCGTGATCGGCGAGCACCTGAAGCGCCGTCCGGCGCACCCCTCGGTCGGCGTCGGTACGCGCCACGTCGAACAGCAGCGCCCGCACCTCACCGTCCTCCGACCCGTGATCGGCGAGCGCACGCAGGGCCGTCTCCCGCACATCCTCGTCGGCGTCGGTGCGCGCCAGATCGAAGAGCAACCCCCGCACCTCACCGTCCACCGGCCAGTCCTCGGCGATCACCTGAAGCGCCGTCTCCCGCACGTCCTCGTCGGCGTCGGTGCGCGCCAGGTCGAAGAGCAACGCCCGCACCTCACCGTCCTCCGGCCCGTGATCGGCGAGCACCTGAAGCGCCGTCCGGCGCACCCCTCGGTCGGCGTCGGTGCGCGCCCGGTCGAACAGCAGCGCCCGCACCTCACCGTCCTCCGGCCCGTGATCGGCGAGCGCACGCAGGGCCGTCTCCCGCACATCCTCGTCGGCGTCGGTGCGCGCCAGATCGAAGAGCAACGCCCGCACCTCACCGTCCACCGGCCAGTCCTCGACGAGAGCCTCGAGGAAGACGTCCCGGTCGTAGTCGCTGAACGCATGGCGTACGAACCGGACCAGTTCGCCGAGGGACGGGTGCAGAGTGCACACGATGCGAGGGGTTTCGGCGCTGGGGGAGAATTGTCCGCGCGTACGGAACCAGGCGAGGAAAGCTTCACGGCCCACCCAGTAAGGGCCGAAAGAAGCCAGAGCGGGAAGCACCGCGTCCGCACCGAAGGAACCGCTGTCGAGCAGCCTGGTCATGGCCCGGACGGCCCGCACGCTCTGGTCGTTCAGCAGTCCGATCTTGGGAACCTCCGCGAGGACCCGAAGGGCGAGGATCAGCAGGGAGGCGTCGTCACGATTGCTCCGGACGTCGTGGAGTGTGATCAGGCAGTCGATGGCGGCTGCCGCGTCGGACGGCTCCAGCTGAGTGATGAGCAGCAGGAGGACCTCGTGCCAGGCAGGGTCGTCGGCGTGGGGAACGAGGACGTCGTCCAGGAGTTCCTCAGGCGTCCACGTCCGGGCGCGGGTGTAGCGATGGTAGATGTCGGCGGCAGCCGGTGTTCGAGGAAGGCGCGGTGGACGAAGCCGTAGACCTCGCTGCCGTAGCGGGCGAGGATGAAGTTGCGCTCCCGTAACTGGGAGACGAGGGCGCGGGCACCGATGGTGGCCGGGGCCGGCGGCAGCCCGTAGTCCTGAAGGTGGGTGCGGAGCAGATCTTCGAGGTCCCGGCCGTGGATGTGGTTGCCGGCGATCCCGGATGTGCCGGCCTGCATGGCGTGGGCCAGCATCATCAGCACTTCGCCGCGGTCGAGGACGTCCAGGACGTCTTTGATGGCCGGCGGCAGGTCGATCTCCAGGTGCTTGGCCTGCTGGTCCCATTGGGCGGTGAGGACCGTCACGGCCTGTCGGTACACACCGAGGCGGTCTTTGGGCAGCGGCTGGCGGCGGCCCACGATGGCCAGGATGGTGAGCAGCAGCGGGTTGCCCGCCAGCTCCCGGATCGGGCGGGAATCACGCACGGCGTCCTGCAGACGGCGAGCCAGCCGAGCCGCCTGTTCGGTGTCGCCGACACAGGACAGGGTGTACCAGCGGTCGGTGAAGGCGGCGATCTGCTCCCCGTCGAGATCCTGCAGCATGTAGTGGGTGAAGCCGGCACTGTCGAAGACGTGGCGCTTGTAGCCGATCACTCGTGACGTGACCACGATGCGTGCCGAGGGCCAACGGGCGGCGAAGGCCGCGATCTGCTCCGACGCGAGCTGGCGGATCTTCGGGTCGAACACCTCGTCGAGACCATCGAAGATCACCAGAGCCCGTCCCGTGCGCAGCAGGTGCCGCAGTACGGTCGGCGGCACGCAGAGACCGAGTTGGTCCTGGCGGTGGGCGAGGAAGTCCTCGTAGGTCTGTCGGCACCACTGGGGCTCGGCGTACTGCCTCAGTTCGACGATGATGCCCACCCGGTCGGCCAGCGCACCGAGATCGGCGCTCCCGGGCTGACGGCCGGCCAGGGTGAGTGCCAGGTACCTGGCCAGGGTGGACTTGCCGGCGCCGGGATCGCCCAGCAGGACGGCCTTGCGGGCGTCTTCCTCACCCAACACCTGCAGGACGCGACGGACCGGGCGCTGGTCGTAGGCGTCCTGCAACTGCTTGAGCGCGTCCAGCGCGCCGCGTGGCAGATGGTCGGGATCGGGCAGCTCGCCCGACTCCACGAGCCGTCGGACCAGTTCGCGCGGCAACTCCACGGGCGGTGGGTCGGCACGCACCCCGGGCTCGACGAAGACCTCGCGGAGCCGGATGGCGGGATGGCGGCCCTGATCGTCGAGCGGCAGCAGGACCTCGAGGTCGAGGTGCCCCCAGGTCTCGCGGACCCGCTCGGCGTAGGCGGTGACAGCAGCCCTGACTTCCTGCCGGGTGGGCTCCTTGCCGTCGGTCGGCGTGGCCTCGGCCTCCAACATCCTTACCAGCGCCGTGTGTTCGGCCTTCCACGTCGTCAGGTCGAAGAGACGGTCGGGGGCCGGAGCGCCGGTGTGACGCGCGTGCTGTCGGCACGCCTGGACGTAGGCGGCGAGGACGTCCCAGTCGGGGGCCTTCACCGCACGGCCCGCCAGCAGACGGGTCACCGTGTTCGCGGTCAACGCCCTCGCGCCCGCGGTTCTCGCCGCCGACCGCGTGGACGCCGCCACGATGTCCGCGTTCTTCGCCCCCGCCGCGTCCCGCAGTTCCCGTAGGCGGTTCGCGAACTTCTCACGTGCCGACTCGTCCGTCTTTCCGCCGTCGTTCGCCATCGACCGCCCCGTGGTCCCGTGTCCGATCGTCCCAGCAGTGCGCTCCAGGCTAGGCGGTGACCTGCGGTGACGGCAGGCGAACTCCCGATTCCTCCCGCATCCGCGTCCGCCGGACAGAGTTCAGCGCACGCTGTGCGGCATCACCTCACCGCGTCTCCCCGGGAGTTCACCGTGACCACCACGCTCACCACCGTCCTGACCGCCCTCGGTCCGTTCGGGACCCTTGCCCTGGCCGTTTTCCTGCTGTTGTTCGCGGGCGTCGTGCTGCCGGCTGTCTGGTCCCGTCACGCCTACCGCCGTACCGCGGCCCAGCAGACCCTGGCCACTCTCATCGACGTCCTCTTCCGCGCGCTGCGCCGCCTGTGGCCCCGCTGAGCGGCCCTCCGCGCTCTCCCTGCCGCACCGGTGTGACGGGGTCGCGGCGACCCTCGCGGCCGACGAAGGTGTCAGAGCCCTCGTACCCGACCAGGTGCGAGGGCTCACGCACGTGAGGGCCCATGCGCGAGGTGCCCTCCTGCTCCGGGGCCTACCCGGGGGGCGGACGGCCGGCACGGCGTGCGGGCGAGGGGAGCCGGCCGGGATCCGCAGCCACCTGGTCGACTACCCCCGCGCCCCCTCCTCCTTCCGCCCCACCAGCAGCAGTACCGCTCCGCCGATCACCACCAGGCCGATCGCCGTGCCGGCGATGAGGGGGGTGGCGTGGGAGCTGCCCGTCTGGGCGAGGTTGGTGGTGGGGGCGGTGCCGCCGACCGTGGCGGGGCTCGGCTCGGCGAGGGTCTGGGTGGTGACGCCGGTCTCGGCGGCCTGGGTCTTGCAGTCGAGGACGCCGGTGAAGCGGTTCCCGATGGTCTGGGGGCCGTCGATCGTGAAGTCGTAGGCCTGGTCTTCCTGGAGGGGGATCGTCACCGTCCGGGAGGCGCCGGCCGGGATGGTGTGCCGGGTGCCCATGAGGTCGAAGGTGAAGGCCGCGTCACCCTGGTTGGCCGCGGTGATGTCGACACCGCTCCTGGCGCAGTTCTTCGCCGCGGACAGTGCCGGGACGGCTCCCGTCGCGGCCCAGGTCGCGGTCGCCGTCGCGGACACGGTCGACTCGCTGGAGCCGGCCAGGATCTGCGTCTGGCTGCGGCTGACGGAGGTGAAGGCGCGGCCGACGGGGACGGTGGTCGAGGCCTGGACGGTCAGTTCGGCCGATCCGGGGGCGGCGTCGGCGGGCACGTCGAAGAAGAGCCGACTGCCGTCCGTCGCGGAGGTGACGTCCTTGCCGTCCTGGCCGACGATCCGCACCCCGCTGATGGCGGCGTCCAGCGGGGGCGCGACGGAGACCGCGCTCGCGTCGGTGCGGACCGTCACCGGGCCGAGCAGTTCGCCGGGGCGGCCGGAGACCGCCGACCCGTCGAGGGTGAGTGAGGGCTGGGGCTCGGCCACGCTCCGCGCGGCCTTCTGGAGGTAGTCGGCGAGCTGCTCGGCCTGCGGGTCGACGGCGTCGACGTCCGCGCCGTCGGAGTAGCGCCAGATGGCCACCTGGGTGCCGGCCGCCGCGTCCTGCTCGGTGAGGCCGCCGTCGACACCGGCCTTCTTCGCCAGGCTGGCGAGATCGTTGACCTGCGGGTAGGAGTTCTGCAGAATCCAACGGATCCTGCCCGCGTCCTTGTTGACGCCCAGTGAGGTGCCGCTCCACGGGGTCTCGTGGTACTGGGCTTCCTTCTGCGTGGGGTTGTACAGGTCGACGCAGTAGGTCTGCAGGGTGCCGCCGCCCTCGACGGACATCTCGAACAGGCCCGCCGAGACCTGCTGGTCCCCGCTGTCGTCGTGGATGACGGCGGTGCCGTACGTCTTGAGGCCGCCTATGGTCGCCGTCGCTCCGCCCTGGTTCTGTGTCGTCCCGTCGGCGACGGCCGTGCCCGCGGTGGCGACGACCGTGGCGGCGACGAGTCCGGACACCAGCGTCCCGGCGGCGAGGCGCACGGCCCCTCGCCCGCGCGTGAACGGCGCGGAGAACGAAGAAATCACGTAATTCCCCTTCGAGCAGGACCCGTTGACGTGGGGGGTACGGTCCCACCAGCAGAATCAGAAGCCTCGAGAGCCACGTCCGGCATCCTAGAGACGCGACGCACCACGCTTCCCGGTCAGGTCTTCGGAGCGGCGATCCGAATCGGAATCGTTATCCCCAAGATCGTTCGCGGACCTGGCTTATCGACAAATCCACCGGGTCGTCCGGGACGGATCCGCCGATAAGCCGTGATCCTCCCGGATCAGGCGCTTTCCGGCATCACGTCACCGCCGCCGGCTCGCGTCGCGGTGAGGAGCCGTGCGGCACGGTATCCCCGGCCGGTGTCTCCCAGTCGGGCTCGGACTGCGGCGGCGCGCCGGCCGCCGTCGGCTCGGTGCGGGCCGTGCGGCGGAAGGCCGACGTGCCCCGCGCGAGGTCGTGGCCGATCGCCACGGCGTCGATGTCGGCCGACGTCCGGTTCTGTCCCTCCCGCACCTCGGTGCGCACCTTCAGCCGGCCCTGCACCATCACCGGGTCGCCCACGTTCAGCGACGCGACCGCGTTCGCCGCGAGCTGGCGGTTGGCCCACACCGTGAAGAAGTTGGTGTGCCCGTCGGTCCAGGTGTTCTTCTCGCGGTCCCAGTAGCGCGAGGTCACCGCCAGCCGGAACCTCACCGACGCGCCCCCCGGCAGCTCCCGGTACACCGGCTGCGTCGCCACGTTCCCCACCGCGCACACCATCGTCTCGTTCATCGTCGCGAACCCCTCCCTCGCCCGGACCCGCTCGCCGGGCGGATACGCGTACGGGCCCGTCCCGTACGGCTGCGTCTGACACGACGGCCGCCGCGTGCGCCGCGATCGCCGTGCCGTCAGACTGCCGCCGTCGGGCCGGGCCCGCCGAGCGCTGTGGATCACTCCGAACCTGTGGACAACTCCCTCACCCACACGGGCGATCCGCGTCGCACCAACCGCGGACCACCTCCCCTCATGCCGCCCCGGCACCTCCCCTCATACCGTCCCCGGCACACCCCCTCGCCCCCCGCACCCCTTCGTCCCGCCCGGCACCTCACCTCACCTCGCCGCAGCCCCCACCCCCGTCACCCGCCCGTACTGCTCCCGGACCTCCCGGTACCGCAGCAGCTCGGCGGCCAGCGGATCCAGGACTCTCGCCCGGCCGCAGCCGGCCGCGGCCTCCCGCAGGCGCCGTTCCGCGTCCTGGCCGTATCTGCGCGCCGGGCCGCGGGCCGCCATCCGGCAGCTCCACTCGACGAGCGGCCCGCCGAGGATGCCGGCCACCATCAGCAGCACCGGGACGCCCAGGTTCGGTGACATGACCCCGGCGATCTGGCCGACCAGCCACAGCCCGCCGACGACCTGAAGGAGCGTCATCGCCGCCTGTGCCAGCACGGCCACCGGCCACCAGCCCGGCCGCGGCGGCCGTCCCGGCGGCAGCCCGGCCCGTACGGCCAGCTCGTCCAGCGCCTCGGGCAGCCCCTGGGCACCGCGTACGGCCGCCTCGCGCACCGCCTGGGCCCACGGCGCCGGCAGCCCCGACGAGGCCCGTTCGGACACCGTCCGCACCGCCTGTTCGACGCGCTGGCGTGCCGTGACCTCCTCGTCGGTCTGCGCACGCACCGGGAGGGAACCGGTGGGCGAGTCGCTGCGGTCCTGGCACCACCGCCACAGCCGCAGCCACGGCGTCCCGCACGCGCGGTTGGCGTTGCGCAGCCAGGCCCGTTCGGCGGCCTCGCCCGCGGCGGTGGCGCCCACCGCGTCCGCCAGCCGGGCGGCGAACTCGTCCCGTGCCTCCTCGCTCAGGCCCGTCCGCCGGCCCGTGGCGTAGACGGGCCGCAGCCGCCACGCCGCGGCGTCCACGTCGGCCGAGATGCGCCGCGCCGGCGCGCCGCGTTCCGCGACGAACTGGCTGAGCAGCTCACGCAGTTCCCCGACGCCGTCCCCGGTGAGCGCGGACAGCGCGAGCACGGTCGCGCCGGGCTCGCCGTACTCGCCGAGGGCGATGCCGTCCTCGTCGAGCAGCCGCCGCAGGTCGTCGAGGACCATCTCGGCGGCCTCGCGGGGCAGGCGGTCGACCTGGTTGAGGACGACGAACATGATCTCCGCGTGGCCGGCCATGGGCCGCAGATAGCGCTCGTGGAGGACGGCGTCGGCGTACTTCTCGGGGTCGACGACCCAGATGACGGCGTCGACGAGCGCCAGGACGCGGTCGACCTGTTCGCGGTGCTGCACGGCCGCCGAGTCGTGGTCGGGCAGGTCGATCAGGACGAGGCCGTCCAGCTGGGCCTCCGCCTCCGCGCTCTGCACCGGGCGCCGGCGCAGCCGGCCCGGGATGCCGAGCCGGTCGATGAGGCCCGAGGCGCCGTCGCTCCAACTGCACGCGATGGGCGCGGCGGTCGTCGGCCGTCGTACGCCCGTCTCCGAGATCGTCACTCCGGCGAGCGTGTTGAACAGCTGGGACTTGCCGCTGCCGGTGGCGCCCGCGATGGCGACGACGGTGTGCTGCCCGGAGAGCTTGCGCCGCGCCGACGCCTCGTCCAGGACCCGGCCGGCCTCGGCGAGGGTCTTGCTGTCGAGCCGGGTGCGGGAGAGCCCCACGAGTTCGCGCAGCGCGTCGAGACGGGAGCGCAGGGGGCCGTCGTAGGCGAGCGGGGCCGCGGTCTGCGGTCCGCCGGCACGGATCTCCGCGGCGGCGGCCTGCTCGGCGGCGTCGGTCTCGTTCACCCGGCGCGCGATGAGGCCGTCGTCCCAGGCTTCGGCGGAGTCCGGTCTTCCCGCGGGGGCATGGTCACCGCCGTCCCGTCCCCCTGGGCGCCGCTCCTCCTCGCTCACGCGCGCGTGCGGCTCCTCCGCATCCCGGCGCGCGCGACGCCCGCCGACCCACCCGCGCACCGGGCCGTCCTTCGCCCACGCCCGAGCGCGGGCATCGGCCTGCCGGGCGCGTGCGCGATCGCCGCCCTCCTCGGTCCGCGCACGCTCGTCGCCCTCCTCCGTCCGCCCGCGCACGTCGCCGTTCTCCCCACGCGTGGGGTCGTCGCCGTGGTGCACGCGCGCGTGGTCGTCGCCCGACGGGACGGGCGCCGAGGCGCCGGCTTGCGCGACCGGCGCGTGCCCACCCTCACCACGGCCCTCATCACACTGGTCACCCTGATCTCGCCGGTCACGCTGGTCCCGCGGGCCCCCTGGGCCACACGCCTGCCCCTCCCGTTCCCCCTCCGCGGTCCGCCCCCTGTCCGCGTCCTCCTGAGGCGACGCCCCCTCCTCCCTCCCCGTCCCGGCCACCCCCGGGGAGTGTCCGTCGGAGGCGCGCTCACCGGTGGGGCCGTTCTCCTCCCCGTCCGCTGCGGGTTCGGCCCCCCGGGTGGAGGCCGGGTCACCGGTGTGATCGGCGTTCTCCGTGTGGTCCTGGTTCGTGACGGCGGTCACCGGTCACCTCTCCTTCTGCAGTACGGACAGCGCGGCGATGAGCTCGGCCTGGGGCTCGGCGTGGACGTCGAGTTCGTCGAGCGGGGCGAGACGGCGCTCGCGTTCGTTGTGCATCACCCGGTCCAGGTGCTCGGCGAGCAGCCGTCCACCCCGGTCGCGCAGCCGCAGCGCGCCGTGGGCGCCGAGCCGTTCGGCGAGCCCCTCGCCCGCCGAACGCGCCCTGCGGCCGCCCAGCAGGACGGTGGCGACGAGGGCGGCGACCAGTGCGGGGTCGGGCACGGCCCCGCGTTCCAGCTCGCGCACCTCCTCCTCGGCGTACTCCTCCAGCTCGCGCCGCCAGCGCCGTACGGCCATGCCGATGCGGTGTTCGGCGGTCTCCACGGAGGGGTCGCGGTCCAGGAGGGCCGGGGTGGCCGCGGCCGGTTCGCGGCGCCAGGCCTCGTCGATGCGCTCGTCGGCCGCGGTGACCGCGCACAGCAGGAGCGCGGCCAGGCTCTCCACGAGGGCGTCGAGGAGTTCGCTCGCGGTGCAGTCCAGCGGGAAGGCACGCCAGCGTTTCAGGGCGTCCCCGGCGAGCACGGCCCCGCTGTGCAGGCGCCCCCGCACGCGCGTGTACTCGCTGTCGTACGCCAGGTCGACGGCCGAGGTGAGCCGCAGTGCGGCCGCGTACTGCGCGGCGGCTGCACCGGCCAGTTCGGGCATGCGGGACTTGAGGGAGTCAAGGACACCGTGCGCGGTACGGGCCATCGCGTGGTGGCGGGCGGCGGGGTCCTGGGCGCGGTGGAGCAGCCAGGTCCGCAGCGGCGCCACGGCGGTCGCCGGCAGCAGCCCTCCGCCCCAGGCGGACTCGGGCAGTTCGGGCACGGTGAAGCGCGGCACCTCGCCCAGTCCCGCCTTGGTGAGCAGGGCGCCGTACTGCCGGGACACCTCGGCGACGACCTGGTGGGGCACGCGGTCGAGGACGGTCACGAGGGTGGCGTCGTACTCCTTGGCGGTGCGCAGCAGGTGCCAGGGGACGGCGTCGGCGTACCGCGCGGCCGTGGTGACCATCACCCAGATGTCGGCGGCGCAGATGAGTTCGGCGGCGAGGACGCGGTTGTCGGCGACGAGGGAGTCGACGTCGGGCGCGTCGAGGAGCGCGAGACCGGGCGGGAGGGTCTCGGCGGTCTCGATGCGCAGGACCCGTCTGCCGTCCTCGCCGGGCAGCAACAGTTCGTCCGTGGGCTCCTGGTGGGGCACCCACACGCGCGTGAGGTCGGGCAGCACCCGCATGCCACTGAACCAGTGATGGTCCTCCGGATGGCACACCAGCACCGGGGTCCGTGTCGTCGGCCGCAGCACACCCGCCTCGCTGACCCGCCGCCCCACGAGGGAGTTGACGAGCGTCGACTTGCCGGCGCCGGTGGACCCGCCCACGACGGCCAGCAGGGGCGCTTCGGGCTGCCGCAGCCGGGGCACCAAGTAGTCGTCGAGCTGGGCGAGCAGTTCGTCGCGGTTGGCACGCGCGCGTGGAGCCCCCGCCAGGGGCAGCGGGAAGCGTGCGGCGGCGACACGGTCGCGCAGGGCGGAGAGTGCGTCGAGCAGCTGAGGCCGTACGTCCAAGGTCACCACATGCGAAGAATGCCCAATTTCAGGGGATTTATGAAGCATATAGGCATGCCTGCGCGCCGATAGGACACAAGGGACGGAAGGGACGAGTGGGACATGGGCACAGCCCAGGCATAACGAGTGCACAACACCCGGGGCTCAAGACGCCAAAAGCGATGCACGATTCGCACCTGCCTGCGATTATCAGGACCGCTTCACTGAACCTCCACATCGAGCCACGGAGGCGAAGCACTCAGGACAAGGAACCGGGAGCCCTATCCTTGTCCCCGGCAACGTCACGGATCAGCCCACACCCGGGCACCAGGTACGAGGCCACCACACCGGCCCCCGTAGCTCAGTGGATAGAGCAGGCGCCTTCTAAGCGCTTGGCCGCAGGTTCGAGTCCTGCCGGGGGCGCCACGACCCACTCCCACTCGTACGGCCGCCGTCACCCTCCCCCGCCGTACGCGGCCACCGCGGGCGACGCGTCCCGCCGGTCGACCCGCACGGCACCCGTCCCCACCAGCGCGACCGACGCCGGATGGACCCCGTCGACAGTCATGTCCGCCAGGCCGACGAGGGGCCGCGGACCGAGCCGTTCCGGCCAGCCGAGGACGGCCGGCGGTGCGTCCGGAGCGGACACCACGAGCCCGCGCGGCGACACGCGCAGGCCTACGCCAAGCGCCTTCAGCACGGCCTCCTTCCGCGTCCACGTCCGCAGGAAGGCCGCTTGCCGCCCGGCGGCCGGGCGCGCGTACAGAGCAGCCCGTTCCGTGTCGCTCAGGGCGCTCGGCGCCGCCGTGTCGACGTCGAGACCGACGGTGTACTCCTCGACGTCGAGACCCACCGCCGCGCCACGGCAGACGGCGACCCCGACCACCGCACCGCTGTGCGTGACGGAGAAGTCCACGTCGGCGTACTCGGACGCCGGCGGCACCGCCAGCTCCGCCTTGCCGTGGGGGCCGCCGCAGCGGGGGCAGACGCGGCGGAGCGGGACGTCGGCGGGAGGCAGGCCGAGCAGTTCGCCCAGGGCGATGCGGCTGAGCGCGCAACCGACCAGAAACCGACCCCGGTTGGCGGCGTCGGTGGTGGCGTCGTACCGGGCACGCTCCACCGGATCGAGCAGCGCGAGCAGCCCCGCGTGCCCGTCACCCAGGCGCGCCCACCACACCTGCACCGCCGCCGGTCCCGTCACCTGCCCTCACCTGATCCGATGATCGCCGACGACCCACGGCCGACGCTCACGCCCTACACTCCTGCTCGCCCGCACGACGACCGCCGACCCGACGACCGCCGACCCGACGACCGCCTTCACGACGACCGACCGTACGACGACGAAGGAAAGCAGCCGGATGCGCCTGCACACACAGGAGTGGGGAACGGGTGAGCGTCTCGCCGTCCTCGTTCACGGCATCATGGCCGACCATCGCACCTGGCACGAACTGGTGCCGGTCCTGACGAGCCAGGGGTACCGCGTCGTCGCCGTGGACCTGCGCGGCCACGGGGCCAGCGCCCGCGGCGCGTACGCGCCGCAGCTCTTCGCCGAGGACCTGCTGGAGACGCTCCCGCGCGGTCCGGAACTGGCGCTGGGCCATTCGCTGGGCGCGCTGGCCCTGGCCCTCGCGGTCGAGGAGCTGGCGCCGGAACGCGCGGTCTACTCGGAACCGGCCTGGCGGCTGTCCGGGTCCTACGGCACGCTGGACCCGGCCGCCTTCACGCTCTTCAAGCGCTCCCGCCGGCTCCTCACCAGCTTCTCCCGTCCGGGAGCGAACGACCGCGCCGCGAACGACCCGGGCGCGAACGACCCGGGCACCAACGACCGCGCCACGAACGGCGGAAACACGAACGGCGGAAGCACGAACGCCAAAAGCGTGTACGCCGGGAAAGCGAGCGATCACAGCACCGGGCGCATCGTGCTGGAACAGCAGGCTCTCGACTCCTGGGACGAGACCACCGCTCTCGCCCTCTCCTCCTACCGGCTCGTCGACCACACGCCGGAAAAGGCGTTGGTGCGGTCCCTGGTCCAGGTGTCGGACCCGAGCATGCTCGTCAGCGCGGAGATGAGGGCGGACCTGGTGCGACGCGGCTTCGAGGTGCGTACGGTGCCGCGCGCGCCGCACGCCATCCACCGGGACCGTTTCGACGCGTTCGTCGAGTCCCTGTCGGGGTGGCTGTGACGAAGCGGCGAAACACCGACGCGCGCTTCGGTGAAGCGCGCGTCGGTGAACCGCTCTGTGAACCGCTCGGTGAACCGCGCCTCGGAGAACCGTGCGCGGTGATTCGTCCGTCAGTGAACCGCGCGCAGCATGCGCGTCACGTTGATTTTCGTCGGCGACAGCCCGAGCTCCACGCTCTGCATCATCCGCTCGCCGTTCAGCCGGCCGTACGCGAGCAGGTCGACGTTGGCGAGGCTGAATTCCGGCCAGGTGTGAATGCTCAGATGCGAGGCGGAAAGGAGCAGAATGGCGGTGACGGCACCATTGGGGAAAACGTGCGAGGCCTCACCGAGAACCTGGGCGTTCCCCTTTTCGGCGGCCGTGCGCAGCACCTGGAGGAGGCGCTGTTCGTCGGTCAGGATGCTGTGATCGCTTACCCACACGTCGACGGCGTAGGAGCACAAATCGTCGACGTTTATGCCCTCGGTGGCGAGGCTGGCGGAGTTGGTCATGGGGAACCGGGGGTCGCGAACCGCTGCCCCCGTCTCCTTTCACATAGATCTGCGCTGGTCCGCGCGGCCGAAGCGGAAGGTGGCGAGGCCGATAACCGGCGCTCGGTCGTGCCCAGCGTAGCATCCGGGCCGCTCCACGGCCCGCGCGCGCACGGCGTCCCACCCCGCGTCAAGCGGGGCGGCACCAGCCCCTTCCCCGCCCTCCGGCCCGACCGGAAACACCCCGCCGGACATCCCCGGAAGGCGCCTTCCGGACATCCCGGCAGGTTTCCGTGGGACACCCCGTGAACGCGCCGTCGGGCATCCCGTCGACGTGCCGTCGGAGATCCCGTGGACTCGCCGTCGGGCAATGCGGAGACATAGCGAAGGCATTCCGGAGGCATTGTGCGGGACATCCCGTAATGATATCGACCGAAATCAGGTTGAAGTTTTCCACCATTCCCCCTTTCCACTCCCGAATTCCCCACCCGGGCACCGGTCGGGGTCGACACCCCACCAGCCCGTATACTCGATAGTCCTGGATTCCATACAGCCCGCCCGGAGCAGCATTGTGAAAAACGCGCCTCGACACCGCCGGAGTACCACCCCCGATCACGTGCTCACGGAAGTCGCGGACGCCGTCCGGCTCCAGGAGGGCCCGCCGGGAGTGCGGTCCGTCCTTCGCGCCCTGCGCCGCCTGGCTCCCGCCTCCACGAAGGACATCAGCCGTGCCACCGGCCTGCCCGTCCCGATCGTGGCCGCCGTGGGGAACGAGCTGCGCCGCCGTGACCTGCTCACCAAGGAGCGCCCCTCCCGGCTGACCCCGGCCGGTCTCGACCTCGTGGGCCGGCTCGGCATGGACCTCACCCTCGACGCCACCTGCACCACCTGCGACGGCCGTGAGCTGGTCATCCCCGCCGTCCTGGACGAGGCCGTGGAGCGGCTGCGCGCCGTCATGGAGACGGGCCCCGCCGCCGACATGGCGATCGACCAGTCCCACTGCACGCCCGAGACCAAGGTGCGCCGGGTCCTGGCACTGCTCGCGGCGGGCGCGCTGCCGGGCGGTTCGCTGCTGCTGATCGGTGACGACGACCTGGTCTCCCTGGCCGTCGCCGTCGTGGGTGACGTCCTCGGCTCGCCGATCGTCGAGCGGGTGACCGTCGTCGACATCTCCCCCGAGATCCTCGCCTACGTCAAGAAGGTGTCGGCGGGCCTCGGCACCCGGATCGAGACGGTCGAGCACGACCTGCGCCAGCCGCTCCCCGCCGAGCTGCACAACGGCTTCGACGTCGCGATGACGGACCCGCCGTACACCCCGGAGGGCGCCCGGCTGTTCCTGTCGCGCGCCGTGGAGGGCCTGCGGCCCGGCCCCGCGCACAGCGTCTTCTTCTCCTTCGGCGGCAAGAGCCCCGACGAGATGCTGGAGGTCCAGCGCGAGATCATGGCCCTCGGCCTGGTCACCAACGGCTACATCCGCAACTTCAACGAGTACGAGGGCAGCGGCATCCTCGGCGGGGTCGGCTTCTTCCAGCACCTCCTCACCACCAGCTCGACCTCCTCCCGGCAGGGCGACTACAGCGGCCCCCTCTATACCGGCGACAAGCGCACCCGGCAGCGGGAGTACGAGTGCGTGGCCTGCGGCACCCAAGTGCGCGTCGGCCCCGGCGCCCGCTGGACCTCGGTCGCCGCCCTGCGCGCCGACGGCTGCCCCGCCTGCGGCAAGGGCCCCTTCCGCCCGGGCCGCCTGGTCGCGGCGGAGGAGCCCCCGGCACCCCAGGCCCCGGTCCCGTCCACACCGGCGCCGGCACCCGCCTCCGCAACGGCACCGGCACCCGCAGCGGCACCCGCGCCCGCCTCCACCCCCGCGGCACCAGCAGCGGCCCCCCGGCAGGCCCAACAACCCGGCTGGCACCCCCCGGCCCCCGACGACCGTGCGGCCCTGGAGAAGCGGGCGGAGCCCTACGTCACCCGTCAGGCCGACGAACGCGACCTGCCGGCCATCGGCGAGTTCGAGGCCGAGATCGCCCGCGTCTCCTTCGGCGAGGACGCCGTCGACGACCCCGCCCGCCACGCGTCCCGGGTGGGCCGTGCCATGGAAAAGTCGAGGGAGGGCATGATCGTCGCCCACCGTCCGGGTGAGGAGGCGACGGCCGGCTGGCTCTGGGTGAGCATCAACCAGAACCAGATGACGGGCGACCGCTACGCCAACTTCCGCTCCCTCGCCGTCGCCGAGCTGGACAACCGCAGTGACGTGGCCGAACTGCTGCTCACCGCGGGCCTGGAGTTCTGCGTGGCGAACGGCATCACGGAGGTGGTCGGCCGCGTCCACGTCGGCAACGTCCCGATGCGCACGGTGTACCGCAAGTTCGGCTTCGACCCCGCCACCCTGACGATGAAGCTGCGCCTCCCGGAGGAGGACACCCGATGACCGGAGCCACCGGAGCCACCGGAGCCACGGAAGCCACCGGAGCCGCCGTGGCCACCGGCGCCTCCGGCGCGACCGCAACGCCCGGCCACGACCCCGACCGGATCAAGTGCGTCGTCTGGGACCTGGACGGCACGCTGTGGGACGAGATCGCGGTGGAGTCGCCCACCGACGAGCTGCCCGTACCCCGTCCCGAGATGCTGGCCGCGATCGACGCCCTGGCGGCCCGCGGGGTGCTCAGCAGCCTCGCGAGCCGCAGCGCGCCCGCGGTGCTGGAGCGGCTGAACGCCGTACCGGAGCTGCGGGAGCGCTTCCTCGCGCCGCAGGTGTCCTGGCAGGACAAGAGCGAGTCCCTGCGCAGGATCGCCAAGGATCTCGGGATCGCCGTGGAAGCGCTGGTCCTGGTCGACGACTCGCCGTACGAGCGCGCGGAGGTGGAGGCCCTGCTGCCGGGCGTGCGCACGCTCGATCCGCTGGAGGTGCCCGCGCTGCTGGCGGCGTTCGAGGGCCGGGAGGTCACCCCGGAGTCACGGGAGCGGGTGCGCCGCTACCGCACCGAGGAGACCCGCCGGGCCGAGGGGGAGCGCTTCCAGGGCACCCGGGAGGAGTTCCTGCGCTGGTGCGAGATGCGGCTCACCGTCGGCGCGGCCGGACCGCGGGAGGTCCCCCGCGCCCTGGAGCTGGCCGCCCGTACCCACCGTCTGAACTCCTCCGGCCTGAGCCCGGAGCGGCTGCGGGCGCTGGCCGCCTCGGACGGGTACGAGCTGTACACCGCGGCGATGGCCGACCGCTTCGGGGAGTACGGGATCATCGGGGCCGCGCTGGTCGACCGGAGCACGCCGGGCACCTGGTCGGTTCCGCTGCTTGCGCTCTCCTGCCGGGTCGCCGGCCGGGGCGCCGCCGCGGCCTTCCTGTTCTGGCTGATGGAGCAGGCCCGCGCGGCGGACGCCGAGGAGTTCAGGGTGACCCTGCGCCCCACCGACGCCAACCTGGAGATGCGGATCCTGCTCCGCCAGGCGGGCATGCGCCGCACCGAAGCCCCCGAGGCAACCCGGACCACGCAAGCCCACGGAGCCACGCGAGCCGCCCCGGCCGCGGAAGCCACCCCGGCGGAGTCCGCCGTTCTGGCGCGGAGCCTCCAGGGCGACCTCCCAACACCCCCCGCCTGGCTGCACGTCTCCACCCGAAAGGACGCCGAAGCGTGACGGACTCCCCCGCCTCCCCGCCCGCCCCCGCACCCGCAGAACGGGCGACGGTGGAGCGGGAACTCCGCTCGATGATCGCCGAGGCCGCCCGTCTGGACGCCGCCGTGGTCGCGGAGCTCCCCGCCGACACCGACCTGTTCGGCCCTGAGATCGGCCTCAGCTCCCTCGCCGGGGTGACCCTGCTGGGCGCGATCGACCGGCGGTACGGCGTCGACGTGGCCGCCCTGGACCTGAGCCTGGACAGCCTCCAGTCCGTCGCCACGCTCACCGACTTCGTCTCGGCCCACCTGGGAGCCCGCTGACCAGCGACGCAACTCGCCCGTGTCGAAAGGGGTGATATGCACGGTGTCGCCGTGACCTGCCCGGTGGCGTGACGTTGAACGGGGAGTGCGGCGGCGCGTCCTGCTGTCGCGCGAACCGAGTCACTAAGGAGTACGTGATGTCTCGCATCGCGAAGGCAGCCTCTGTCGCCCTCGGTACGGGCGCCATGGTGGTCAGCGGAGCCGGCCTGGCCATGGCCGACGCGGGTGCCAACGGCGCGGCCATCGGCTCGCCGGGTTTCCTGTCCGGCAACGTCGTGCAGGCGCCGGTCCACATCCCGGTCAACATCTGCGGCAACACCGTGAACGGGGCCGGCTTCCTGAACCCGGCCTTCGGCAACACCTGCATCAACAACGGTGGTGACGAGAAGGGCAAGGACGGCCAGGACGGCAAGAACGGGGAAGACGGCAAGGACGGCGAGGACGGCAAGAACGGCGGCCACTCGGGCGACGACGGCTACGGCGGCTGAGCTTCCGTACCGAACCCCCTGTGGCAGGGCCCCGGCACCTCGAGCGCCGGGGCTCTCCCCATGTGCGGCCCCGCCCCGGTGCGGCTCAGGCGTACCGGTAGATCCGTCCGACGTCCTCCAACTGGTCCGGCGTCACGTCCCACGGCGGCAGCTTCTCGTGCCGGGCGACGACCCGGCGGTACTGCGAGCTGCCCGGTCCCGGCGGCTCGGCGGGCAGGTAGCGGTGGTCGCGGTGGCGCCGCTGCCAGCGCGTCCACAGCAGGTCGATGAAGGCGTGGTGCAGCCAGAAGACCGGGTCGTTGACGGAGGCGCCGCCGACCATGACCCCGCCGACCCACCGGTGCACCCGGTTGTGGTTGCGCCACGCGGCGCTGCCCCGGCCGCTCCCCCACCCCTCCAGCCTGTTGCGGAAGCCCTTCGCCGACGTGGAGTTCCAGGGCGGGACGTCGTAGACCGGGTCCTTCAGCGCCCCCTCCACGTCGCTCCTGGTGGGCAGCTCGATCGGGTCGCGGGCGCGGCCGAGGTCCCGGGTCAGGAACTCCCCGTCGGTCACGCCTGCCTTGAGGGTCCAGTTCCCGGTGGCGTAGGCGAACGGCCCGGTCGTCACCTGGCGGTCGGAGGGCCGCCCGTTGCCACCGAGGAGGTCCTTCGTCCAGGGCGCGGAGGTGGCGGTGCGGTCCCGGGTCCAGTCCCAGTACGGCAGCGTCACCGAGGGGTCGACCCGGCGCAGCGCCTCCTCCAGGTCCAGCAGGAACCTGCGGTGCCAGGGCAGGAACGAGGGCGCCATGTGGGCCGTCCGCAGGCCGCCCTCGCCGTCGGAGACGTAGTACTCGATGTGGATGCGTACGAACTCGTCGTACTCGCCCCGCCGTTTCACCTCCAGCAGCGCCTTGACGAACCGGCGACGCTCGGCGCCGGTGAGCGTGCTGACGTCCTTACGGGTGTAGACCACGGTGTCCCCCCACGTGCGCGTCCCCCGTGTGCCCGTGCCCTCCGTGCGGGTGACCGCCCGTGGAACCGGTGTCGCGCGGCAGCTCGCCCGGGCCCAGCTCGTCGACGGCGGCGCGGGCCGCCTCGAGCGGGGTGTCGTACGAGCGGTAGTGGTCGATCATGCTCAGCCAGGTGCCGTCGGCGCGGCGCATGAGGTGCAGCGGGCGGCCGTCGACCGTGACCTGCCAGCGGTCGGTTTCGGCCGCGCGCACGGCCGGGAGGAGGACGCCGCGGAGGCGCCGGCCGCGGTAGGTCTCGTCGAAGGCGGTGTCCGCCGGGCCGTCCTGGCGGCGCGTGGGCCGGGAGGCGGCGACGACCGGGGCGAGCGCCAGCGCGGCGGCCGCCCCGAGCAGCCCGCGCAGGACGTCGCGCCGGATTCTGCGTCTCGGTGCGGCCTCCGGTACCGCGCTCACGGCTGTTGCGTCGACGCTGACGACCATGGTGTGCTCCTCGTCCGGTTCGGTTCTCCACAGCGGTAACCGGCCGACGGCCTCCCTGGTCACGAAAGGCGACAGGCCCGGACCGCCGTCCGGGCCTGTGGTCGTGGGCTCGCGCTACCGTCCCTGGCCCAGCCCGAGGGTCGCGCCCGGTACCGCATGGTGGATGGAGGTGACCACGCCGGCCCGCGGCGGCTTCGGGTGGGGCAGGCCGAAGTCGTCGGCGTCGGGCGGGGTGAGCGGGGCGTCTAGGGCCAGGCCGGGGCCGAGGGTGCGCAGGTCGGAGGCCGGGGCGTCGAGGTCGACGCGGTCGAGGTCGTCGCCGAGGACCTCCGGCAGCGGCGCGCGCAGGTCCGCGCCGGGCAGCCCCGCGCTGACCGGGAGCTGCGGGACGACCCGCTCCGGGAGGAGCCGGCCCTCGACGTACCGCGGGCCGTCGGGCACGCCCGGCGTCGGCAGGGGGATCTCGCCGCCGACCTCGGGCAGTTCGACGGCGAGGGACTTCTCGACGCCGTCCAGCGGTACGGGGACGGGGACCGTGCCGGTCGCGGAGGCGGGGGTCGCGGCGGCGGCGCCGGCGGCGGCCGCCACGCACGTGAGCCAGGCGGCGAGGGTCCCTCGGGTGATCGGCTTCATCTCGGGTACGGGCCCTTTCGGAGTGCGGAGAGGGGCGATGCGTGCGTACCGAGTAACGAGCCGGGAAACGCCATCAGACCGCGTCGGTGTCCAATTCGCCCGGGTGCAGCAGTCGTACGACGGTCGCATGGTCAGCCTGTCCAGAAATCCCACCAACGGGTGAGGATCAGCATGCCGACCACTCCGAGGTGCAGCACGGGCAGCACCCAGGTGAACTCGGCGAACAGCACCCGCAGTGCGGGCGGTGCCGGCAGGAAGCGGTGGCGTACGACGAAGGAGACGACGTACCAGAACAGGGGGATCGTGGCGATCCAGGCCAGGCAGCACCACAGGCACAGCGCGTTGATCCGGTAGAGCGACTCGAACTGCAGCCAGGACACGAACGCCACACCGAAGAGGCATCCGGCCGCGAAGGTGAGCCAGTACCAGCGGGGGAAGGCCGCTCCGGCCAGCAGACTCACGCCGACGCAGACGACGATGCCGTAGGCCACCAGGCCCAGCATCGGGTTGGGGAACCCGAACGCCGAAGCCTGGGCGCTCTCCATGACGCTGCCGCAGGTCAGCACCGGGTTCAGGCTGCATCCCGGGGTGAAGTCCGGGTCCTGGAGCAGCTTGGACCTGTCGAGGGTGATGACCCAGGAGGCCAGCAGTCCGGCCGCCCCCGTCAGGACGAGCAGCAGGGCGAACCCGCGGCCGGCGCCCGCGGCAGGCGCCATCAGCCGCGCAGGCGGCGCGCGGGCAGGACGACGTGCGCGGCGGCCGTGAGCGTCTCTTCGGCGCCCGCGAACGCGGCCAGCGCCTCGGGCTCGACGGGCTTGCCGGGGGCGGCCTCGGGCCACGCGCGGGTGGTGAAGACGAGGTAGGCGTAGCCGCGCTCCCGGGCGGCGGCGATCCACTCGGCCGGCGGCACGCACTGAGCACTGAGCCCCGCCAGGGTCAGGACGGCCTGGCCGGCCTCGACGAGGAGGGTGACCGGCAGGTTCGGCCGCTCGGTGCCGTCGACCAGGTCGCCGCCGACGGGCAGGCCGTTGGCGGTCAGCAGGCGCTCGACGGCGGCGGCCGAGGCCTCGGGGCCGTCCGCGGCGTCGCCGAGGGAGTAGGCGAGGAGGTAGGGCATGTCGCTGCCGTCGGGGGCCTCGCCGCTCCACGGCATCACGACGAGGGTGCCCAGGTCGGCCATGCTGAAGGGGCGGGTTGCGCTTGAGGTTGAGGTCACCGCGCGACCTTATCCGCGTGCCCGGGGCCGTCCGGCCGGCTCCTCACCCGGGCGGAGGACGCCACGCCGGTGCTCCACACGAACGAGGGACGCGCCCGGTGACGCCGCCTCGAACAGCGCCGAGGGCCGGTCCCGTGCGGTACGGGGCCGGCCCTCCGGGAAGCGTCCGAACGGGGCGTCAGCCCCGCAGGGGCAGCCCGCCGAGGAGCGGGGCGTGGGCCTCGTTGAGAGTGCCGGTCGCTTCCTTGACGGTGCTGAGCACGGAGTCCTTGTTCTCGGTGTCGAGCGCGTTCGACTGGTGCTGGAGCGGCATCACGTCGAGGGCGTAGCCGCCCTTGGCGAGCGTGTTCACGGCGCCGTTGAGGCTGGTGGGCGTGAGGTCGGCGGTGCTCTGGGCGAACGCGGGTGCGGCGGCACCGGCGATCACCACGGATCCGGCAACGACAGCGGCAGCCTTCAGGGACTTCATCGGGTTCCTTTCCCGGGGGATCTCTGACGCCGTGCCTAACGATCCCCGTCGGATGCGGAAACCCCGTGGCGGGAAATTCCCGCACCCCGGCGCGGCCCGTCCGAAGGGGAAGGCCGAGCGCGCCGGGCGGGGGCGGAAGGGCCCGGGCGTCCGCGTCAGGAGGCGGGCAGCAGTGCGCCGCTCGGCAGCTCCGGGGTGGTCGCGAGGGCGGGCGTGGCCGGCCAGGTGGTCAGCGCGGCGAGCAGGTCGTCCACCGCGGTGTCGACGGCCGTGATCGCCAGGGAGAAGGTGCCTTCCTCGTCGGAGGTGACGGCCTCCTGCAACTGGTGGACCGCGTCTTTGAGGGCGGCGAGCGCGTCGTCGAGGTCGACGGCGGAGGACCGGACCCGGGTGTCGTCGCCGCTCCTCGTCGGGGAGGGCGGCGTACCGGCGGGGAGGGTCGCGGTGCCGGCCGTGTCCGTCGCCGTCGTCGCCGTGCCGGTCGTGGCGGTGTCCGCCACCGCGTCGCTCGTGGCCGTGCCCGTCGCCGTCGTCGCGGTCGTGCCCGTCGAGGTCGTGACGGTGTTCGTCGCGCTCGTGCCCGGCGACGAGGTCGTGACGGTGTTGGTCACGGCCGTGCCCGACGAGGTCGCGGAGGCCGAGCACACGATCTTGGCGACGGCCGCCGCGACGGCGTCGCCGACCTGCTTCGCCTGGTCGGCGCCCAGTGGGCCGTTGTCCGCCTGCACCGCGGTGTCGAGGAGATCGGCGACGGGGGCGAGTACCGCCCCCAGGCCGCCCAGGCCCTCCAGCTGCGTGAGGAGCGCGTCCGCGCCGGGGACGGGCGCTCGGGGCGCCGCACGCGTGCGCTCACCGACGGCGTCGCCGTCGGCCGCGAGGGCGGTGGGAGCGGCGATGCCGAGGACGAGGGTGGCGCAGAGCGCGGTGGAAGCGGTACGCCGGACGGGCAGGCCACGCATGAGGGGGTTCCTTTCGCAGTGCGTCGGGTCGCAGCACCACCGTGGAAGCGCACCTCACCAGGCGCAACCGAGAGACCGCGAGGCGTGACGCCCCCACCTGGCCCATCGTCACGGGTGAGAGCCCTGCCGAGCCCTCGTCGGCCGGGCGGGCGCCCCTCCCCCCATCCGTGACGACGCGACGGCCGCCCTCCCGGCGGGAGGGCGGCCGTTCGACGGCGTCCGCGTCGCGACCTCGGTCGAGGTGGCGTCAGTCGTTGACGCAGGTGTTGCCGAAGGCCGGGTTCAGCAGGCCGCCCACGTTCACGGTGTTGCCACAGGCGTTGACCGGGGCGTGGACGGGAGCCTGGACGACGTTGCCCGACAGCACGCCCGGGGAGTGCTTGGCGATACCGTTCGCGCCGCTGTCGGCGGCGGCGACGCCGGAAGCGCCGGCGACAGCGGCGGCGGCGACAGAGGTCAGGGCAAGGCCCTTCGCGATACGCGACATGGAGAGGTGCTCCTCGAAGTTCTGACACACAACACCCGGGCGGGGATGCCCGGCGCTGTGTCAACGCGTCACGCGGCGCGGGGGTGTGCCGCCAATGGGGTGACGCGCCGATGGGCCAGGCGAACGATTTCTTCCCTTTCATCCGGATGGTCGCGTTTTGCTCCGCCACGGCCGCGACGGCTGTTCCGGGTCACGGGCGACAGCGGCCGTTCGGGTGATTCGCTCACGCTCTCGACCGGCCCCCGACCGGCCCCGGGCCGTCCGCACCCGCACCGGGGGTGTCCCTCCGGCGGGTGACGCGGAGAACTCCACGATCAGCGAGCCGGGGCGGCTCCGGAGGCGCGCGTTCCGGCGTGCGCGCGGGCAGTCGGCCATCACCGCTCCGTGTTCGATCTCGGCACGGGTTTGCGGTCGGGCGGTGACCAGCGGGGGTTCCGGCTCGTTTCCCAGCGGGACGCGGCGTGGGCCGGCGCGCTCTTCGTCGCCGTCGACTCACCGAAGCAGTAGGCGCGTTCCCGCCCGTCCGAGTGACACCGTGAGCGAGGAAAACGCGCGATGCACCAGCCAGAACCCGACGTCGGAACCCGGGTCCTGCACCTCAGCCAGCCCGTGGACGGCGGGGTCGCCCGCGTGGTGACCGACCTGGCGCGGGCCCAGCTCGCCGCCGGGCTGCACGTCACCGTGGCCTGCCCCGACAGCGCACTCGCCGGGGACCTGCGGTCCCTGGGCGCGGACGTGAGGCGGTGGGAGGCGGCGCGGGCGCCGGGGCCCTCGCTCCCGGGCGAGGTGCGGCGGCTGGCACGGGTGCTCGCGGAGGCGCGGCCCGACCTGGTGCACGCGCACAGCGCGAAGGCCGGGCTGGCCGGGCGGCTCGCCGTGCGGGGACGGATCCCGACCGTCTTCCAGCCCCACGCCTGGTCCTTCGAGGCGGTCGGCGGGTCCACCGCCGCCCTGGCCCTCACCTGGGAGCGGTTCGGGGCGCGTTGGGCCGACCGGCTGGTGTGCGTGAGCGAGGCGGAGCGCTCGACCGGGGTGCGCGCCGGGATCGACGGGCGGTGGAGCGTCATCCCCAACGGAATCGATCCCGAGCGCTTCCGCCCGGCCCCCGCCGACAGCGTGCGCGCCACGCTCCTGCCGGACGCCGATCCGGCCGCCCCGCTGGTGGTGTGCGTGGGGCGGCTGTGCCGGCAGAAGGGTCAGGACGTGCTGCTGCGGGCCTGGGCAGCCGTCGCGGGCCGGGTGCCCGGCGCGCGGCTGGCGCTCGTCGGGGACGGCCCCGACCACGCGCGGCTGCGGGCCCGCGCCCCGCGGTCCGTGGTGTTCGCGGGGGCCGTCGACGATGTCGTCCCCTGGTACCAGGCCGCCGATCTGGTGGTGCTGCCCTCGCGCTGGGAGGGCATGGCCCTGGCCCCCCTGGAGGCGCTGGCCTGTGGGCGGCCCGTGGTGGTGACCGACGTGGACGGCGCCCGGGAGAGCCTGCCGGCCCCGCTCGCGTCCCGCTGCCTGGTGCCCCCGGAGGACCCGGCGGCCCTGGCGGCGGCCGTCGCCGGTCTGCTGCTCGACCCGGCGCTGCGCGCGTCGCTCGGCCCTCAGGGGCGCCGTCACGTCCTGTCCACGCACGACGTGCGGCGTACGGCCGAGGCGGTCGCGGGCGTGTACCGCGACCTGCTCGGCGCTCAGCCGCACGCGGCCGGAGCGAAGGCATCCGTCGTGCCCACCGAGAGGGAGTCCATCCACTCGTGACTGCGGAAAGCACCGTCCCCTCCCCCGGCACTCAGCCCGGGTTCTCACCGGTCTCGGTGATGCCGCGGCGCGAGAGCGGAGCGGGATTCCTGTTCCCGGCCCGGCGGCCCCCGGCGCGGCTCGCCTCGCCGCTTCCCCTGCTGTTCGCCGACGGTCTCGCCGCCCTCGCGGGCGCGCCGGCACTCACCGGGGCGCAGCACCTCCCGCTGCTGGTGGCCCTGCTGGTGGCGGCGACCTTACTGCTGCACCCGCGCCGCTCACTGCCGGTGCACGGGGTGCTGGACGAACTGCCCGTCGTCTGCGGCCGGATCGCGGTGGCCTGGCTGACCCTGGGGGCGCTCGCCGCGGCGTACGCGCCGACGCACGCGCTCTCGGCGCGCACGCTGCTCCTCGGGTTCGCGGCGCAGACCGCGGCGTGCTGCTCCGGTCGCGCGGCCGTCCACCTGCGGCGGCGCCGGGCACTGCTGCGCCGCCCGCGCGCCGCGCTCGTCTTCGGCCCGGCGGCCACCGCACAGCGGGTGGCCGCCGCCGTCCTGCGCCACCCCCGGTACGGGGTGCGGCCGGTGGGTGTGGTCGCCGAGCGCCCCGACCATCTGGCCGCGCCCGACGGGCTGCCCGTGCTCACCACGGGCGAGGAGGTGCAGCGCGCGCTCATCCAGAACGGCGTCCGGGACGTCCTGTGCGTCCACCCCTCGGTGCGCACCGTGCAGGGGCCGCTGCTGCGGGCGCTCGCGGAGTCGGGGTGCACGGTGTGGGAGGTCGACGCCGACAGCCCGTCGTACGCGAGCCCTGAGCAGCTCGCCGGGTTCTCCTGCCGGCGGCTGGACTGGGGGCCGCGGCGCCGGGGCAGCCTCGCCAAACGGCTGTTGGACATCACGGTCTCCGGCACGCTGCTGCTGCTGCTCAGCCCGTTGCTGCTGGTGTGCGCGGCGGTGCTGCGGCTGACCAGCGGGCCGGGAGTGGTGTTCCGGCAGGAGCGCATCGGCAAGGACGGGCGGCCGTTCACGCTGCTGAAGTTCCGCACCCACCGCCCGGTCGACGCGCACGAGTCCGCGACCCGGTGGAGCGTGGCCGGCGAGCAGCAGATGAGCCGCTTCTGCCGTTTCCTGCGCCAGACCTCACTGGACGAGCTGCTCCAGTTGTGGAACGTCCTGTGCGGCGACATGAGCCTCGTCGGGCCCCGGCCGGAGCGCCCGTACTTCGTCAGCCAGTTCAGCCAGACCTATCCCGGCTACGCGGCCCGCCACCGGATGCGGACCGGGATCACCGGCCTCGCCCAGGTGCACGGGCTGCGCGGTGACACCTCGATCGAGGACCGGGCCCGCTTCGACAACGCGTACATCGACAACTGGTCGTTGTGGCAGGACGTCTGCATCCTGCTGCGCACCGCGGCCGCCCTCGTGCGACCGACCGGGAGCTGAACCGTCCGATGAGCCTCGCCCTGCCCCTGCCCCGCGCCCGGACGCTGTCACCGGTGCTGCCCGTCGTCGCCGTGGTCGCCCTGCTCGCGCTGCCGGTCTCCCCCGGTGGCGAGGGCGGCGCCGGCCCGGCCGACGCGCTCTCCGCGCTGGTGGTCCTGTACTGCGCGGTCCGGCTGCTGCGGCAGCGGCGGCGCCCCCTGTCCCGTACGGCCGCCGTGATCCTCGGGCTGCCCGTCGCGGGACTCGCGCTCGCGGCGATGAGCGCGTCCTCGCCGGGCGCCGGGATCACCGGCCTGGGCCGTTACCTCCAGGTCTTCGTCCTGGTCCCGGCGGCGGTGCTGCTGTTGATCCGGGACCGGTCCGACCTGCGGCTGCTGGCCTGGTCCTTCGTGGGGCTCGCGGGGTGGCAGGGCGCGGTCGGCGTCCACCAGTACGTCACCGGGACCGGCGCCTCCTACCAGGGCGAGACGATCCGGGCGGTCGGCACCTTCGGACCGCAGGACGTGATGGGCATGGCGACGGTCGTGTCCCTCGGCCTGGTCTGCGCGGTGGGGCTGGCGCTCGGCCGGACCTCCCTGCGGCAGCGGGCGATCGCCACCGCCTGCGCCCTCGCCCTGCTGCTGCCGCTCGCGCTGTCCTTCAGCCGGGGGGCGTGGATCGCGACCGTGGTGACCTGCTCGGCTCAGCTCGCGCTGGCCGGGATGCGACGGGCGCTGAGGGTGGGCGCGGTCGTGGCCGCCGTCGGGGTGATCCTGGTGGGCGGCTTCGGGGTGGGCACGGCGATGCTCCAGGAACGCATCAGCAGCATCACGCGGGTCACGGACGCCCCCGACCAGTCGGTCACCGACCGGTACACGATGTGGGCGGCAGCGGTCGGCATGTGGCGCGAACAGCCGCTCACGGGCGTGGGGCTGAAGGGCTTCCCCGAGCACCGGGACACGCACGCCTCGCTGGCGCTGTCCGCGGGCAGCGACACCGACGGCGCCGGCGCCGGGTTCCGCAGGCAGCCGCTGCTGTCCCCGCACAACATGTACCTGCTGATCCTGGGCGAACAGGGCCTCGTCGGACTGCTCGCGCTGGTGGGCAGCTGGCTGGCGCTGCTGGTGTGCGCGCTGCGGGGGCTGGTGCGGGTGCGCGCGGCACGCGGGGCCGGCCTCGACTGCGCCCTCGTCGCCTGCGGTCTTCTGGTCTGGCAGCTCACCGACTTCCTGTACGCCGACATCGGCGGGCCGTCGACCGTGCTGACCGCCGTGTGCCTGGGGCTCGCGGCCTGGTGGGCGCTGGTCGGGGGCGGCGGGCGCGAGGAGGCGCTCGCGCGATGACGGTGACGCCTTCCCGGACCCCTCGCGGGGACGGCGCCGCGGACGCCGGCACCGGCTCGGGTGCGGTGGTCCCGTCGGCGCGGTCCGCCGCCCGGTCCGAGGGGGCCCCCGAACTTCCCGCGGCCTCCCGGCGGTTCCTCGCCAAGGCCGCCCTCGTCACCGCCGTCCTGTCGGTCGCCGGGTCCCTGCTCGGGCTGGTGCGCGACCAGGCGCTGGCCCGGCTGTTCGGGGCGGGCAGCGACACCGACGCCTTCCTCGTGGCGTGGACCGTGCCCGAGTTCGCGGCCACGCTGCTCATCGAGGACGGACTGGCGTTCGCGCTGATCCCGGCGTTCAGCGTGGCCCTGGCCCGGCGCTCCCAGGGCGCCCCCGGCGACCCGGTCCGCGCCCTGGTCGCCGGGACGCTCCCGCGTCTGTCGCTGGCGTTCGTCGCGGTCGGCGTCCTCGTCGTGGTGCTCGCCCGCCCCCTGGTGGAGGTGCTGGCCCCCGGCCTGCCCGACCCCCGGCTCGCCGTCGACTGCACCCGGCTCACCGCGACCTGCGTGGTGAGCTTCGGACTCGCCGGGTACTGCAGCGCGGCCCTGCGCGCGCACCGGCGGTTCGTGGCGCCCGCGGCGATCTACGTGGCGTACAACGTCGGCATCGTCACCGGGATGTTCGTCCTCGCCGGGCGCTGGGGGGTGCGGTCGGCGGCGGCCGGGGTCGCGGTCGGCGGGTGTCTGATGGTCGTCGTACAGCTGCCGGCGCTGTGGCGGCAGCTGAGGAGGCGTGCGGCCCAGGTGCATGCCGTGGACGCCGAGGAGCCGCGGCCGCTCGGGGCCGCCGTCGTCGCGACCGTACTCCTGTTCGCGCTGTGCCGGCAGTCGCAGGTCCTCGTCGAGCGGTTCCTGGCCTCGCGGTTGCCGTCCGGGGCGATCTCGCATCTGAACTACGCGCAGAAGGTCGCGCAGATGCCGATGATCCTCTCGCTGATGCTGTGCACGGTGACGTTCCCGGTGGTGGCGCGGGCGCTCGCCGAGGGCGACACCGAGCGGGCCCGCGGCCGGGTGGAGCGCGATGTGGCGCTGGCCGCGTGCGTGGTGCTGCTGGGGACCGCCACCGTCGTGGCGTGCGCGCCGCAGATCATCGAACTGCTCTTCCAGCGGGGGGCGTTCACCGCGCGGGACACGGCGGCGACGGCGGGCGTGATGCGGGTGTACGCGCTCGGGCTGCTCGGTCAGACCCTGGTCGGCGCCCTGGTCCGCTCGTATTTCTCGGGGGCCCGCCCCTCCTGGTACCCGTTCGGCGCGATGGCCGTCGGGATCGTCGTCACCTCCTGGCTGGGCACGCTGGCCGTCGGCCCCTGGGGCGTGTACGGGATCGCCGCCGCCAACGCGGCCGGCATCACCGTCACCGCGCTGGTGCTGCTGGCGGGCATGGGCCCGCGCAGTGTGCCGATCCGCGTCCGGCCCGTGCTGCTCGAACTGAGCAGGCCGCTGCGGGCGGCCCTGGCCGCGACGCTCGCCGGGACCCTGGTGGCGAGCCGGTTCGCCGGCCCGGTGCCCGGTCTGGCCGCCGGCGCGCTCACCGTGACCGCCGTCTTCGTCCTGCTCGGCTGGGCCCTGGACGCCCAGGGCATCGTCACCGCACTCCGATCCGTACGTTCCGCGACCCGAAGGCTGCCGTATGTCCGTTCCCGTTGAGGCCGCACCCGGCCCCGTCCCCTGGGTGGCGATGTACCACTCCGTGGGCGACTGCTCCGACGACCCGTACCGCATCACGGTCACTCCCGAGCGGCTGGAACGACAGCTGGCCTGGCTCTCGCGGCGGGGCCTGCGGGGCGTCTCCGTGGCCGAACTGCTCGCCGCCCGCGCCCGGGGCGAGGGCCGGGACCTGGTCGGCCTCACCTTCGACGACGGCTACGCCGACTTCCTCACCGGCGCCCTGCCCGTGCTGCGCCGGCACGGCTGTACGGCCACCCTGTTCGTGCTGCCCGGCCGGCTCGGCGGCGACAACGCCTGGGACCCGCTGGGCCCGCGCAAGCCGCTGCTGACCGCCGACGGCATCCGGCAGGCTGCCGCCGAGGGCGTCGAGATCGGTTCGCACGGCATGACCCACGTCGACCTGACCCGGGCCGACGACCTCACCCTGAAGACGGAGACCGTCGACAGCCGGGCCGCGCTGGAGAAGCTGCTCGGTTCCGAGCCCGCCGGGTTCTGCTACCCGTACGGGACGCTCGACCAGCGGGCCGTGGACGCCGTACGGGAGGCCGGGTACGCGTACGCCTGTGCGATCGACCCGGGCCCGCTGAACGGCCCGCACGCCCTTCCGCGCGTCCACGTCGGACAGAACGACACCTCCGTCCGGCTGTTCCTGAAGTACCGGCTGCACCGGCTGCGCCGACGGCCCGTGGAGGGGCTGCGGTGAGGGCGCTGCACATCATCACGGGGCTCGGTGTGGGCGGCGCCGAACAGCAGTTGCGGCTGTTGCTGCGGCATCTGCCGGTCGACTGCGACGTCGTGACGCTGACCAACCCGGGGGCGGTGGCCGACGGGCTGGCCGCGGACGGGGTGCGTGTCGTCCACCTCGGCATGGCCGGCAACCGCGACCTGGCCGCCCTGCCCCGCCTGGTCCGCGTCATCCGCTCGGGCGGCTACGACCTCGTCCACACCCATCTCTACCGCGCCTGCGTCTACGGGCGCCTCGCCGCACGGCTCGCGGGGGTGCGCGCGATCGTCGCCACCGAGCACTCCCTCGGCGACTCGCAGCTGGAGGGCCGCCGGCTCACCGCGGGCGTCCGCGCGCTGTACCTCGCCAGCGAGCGCCTGGGCCGCGCCACGGTCGCCGTCTCCCCCACGGTCGCCGACCGGCTCAGGCGCTGGGGCGTCCCGGCGCCCCGCATCGAGGTCGTCCCCAACGGCATCGACCTGGCCCGCTTCCGCTTCGACCCGGGCCGCCGCCACCGCACCCGCCGGCACCTCGGCGTGCCGGACCACGCCCACGTCATCGGCGGTGTCGGCCGCCTCCACCCGGGCAAACGCTTCGACGTCCTGATCCGCGCCCTCGCCGAACTCCCCGGCGACTCCTGGCTGCTGCTGGTCGGCGGCGGCCCGGAGGAGAGCGCGCTGCGCCGCACCGCGCACGAGGCCGGGGTCGCCGGCCGCGTCCTGTTCGCCGGCGAGCGCCCCTACGTGCCCGACGGCGGCCCCGGCCCCGACCTGCCCTCCCTCACCTCGGCGATGGACGTGCTCGCCTCCCCGTCCCCGCAGGAGGCGTTCGGGCTGGCGGTCGTGGAGGCGCTCGCCGCGGGCCTGCCCGTGGTGTACGCCTCCTGCCCCGCGATCGAGGACCTCCCCGCGCGCGCCGCGCCCGGCGCGCGGCGCGTGACCGGGGGTCCCGAGGAGTTCGCGCGGGCGCTGGCCGAGACCCGCGCGCGGGGCACGCGCCCGCGCGCCGCCCCCGAGGCCGCCCACCACTACGACATCGCCCGCAGTGCCGCCCAGCTCCTGGACGTGTACGCGGCCACCGTGTCCCACCAGCCCCTGTCGGCCCCGCCGTCCCCGTCACCTCAGGGAGTCACTTCGTCATGACCGAGAACCGTGCCCGGTCGCACCGCCCGTCCGGCCCCCTGCACCGCACCAGGGCGCTCCCGCCGTGGTCCCTGCTCGCCGCGGGCGCCCTAACCGGCGGCCTCCTCGGCGGGGCGTACGGCATCCTGAAGCCGCCCGTGTACTCGGCCACGGCCTACGTCGTCGCCGTCCCGGCCGAGAAGTCCGACCCGGCGTCCGCGCTGGGCTTCGCGCAGGCCTACGGCCGGGTCGCCACGCAGCTCGCGGTGCTCGGGGACGCGCAGGTGCGGGCGGACGTGCCGGTGCGGACACTGCAGAGCAGCGTGCGGACGGCCACCTCGCCGGACGCGCCGATGGTCGCGATCACGGCGACGTCCTCGCGCGCCGACACGGCCGCCGACATGGCCGACGCGGTCGCCCGCGCACTGACCCGGCACGCCGAGGACTCCCGGGCCGCCACCAACGTCGAGCTCCAGCAGTTCGCCCGCGCGGTCGAGCCGGCCGAGCCCTCGTCGGCGTCGCCCGCGGTGACCGGGCTGGTCGGGGCGAGCGCGGGCGGGCTGCTCGGCGGACTGGTGCTGCTGGTGCGGCCGAAGGGGAGCCGGGAGGAGTCCGGCCGTACGGCCGCCGTGCCGGGCCCGGCCCTCGCCGCGGACGTCCGCGGAGCGCTGTGAAACCGGCGTACACCACGGAACTCGTCACCGCCGAGCGGGACTTCGCCGCCCTGGCGCCCGCCTGGGGGCGGTTGTACCGGCGGTGCGCGGCGGCCACCCCGTTCCAGAACCACGCCTGGCTGCACTCGTGGTGGCTGTCGTACGGCGGGCGCGGCCGGCTGCGGCTGCTGCTGGTGCGCGCCGGCACCGACCTGGTCGCCGTCGCGCCGCTGATGGCCGTACGCCGTCCGCTGCCCGCCCTGGTGCCGCTCGGCGGTGCGATCTCCGACTACGGGGACGTGCTGGTCGACGACGAGCACGGGGAGGCGGCCGTCGCCGCGCTCACCGAGGGCCTCGCGGCGGCCGCCCGCACGGCGCTGATCGACTTCCGCGAGGTCCGGCCGGGCGGCGCGATGGAGCAGGTGTACGAACGCTGGCACGGGCCGCGGCGGCGGGTGAACGACTCGGTGTGCCTGGAGCTGCCCGCGGTGCCCATGGACGAGCTGGTGGCCCGGCTGCCGTCGGCGAAGGCGCAGCGGGTGCGGGCCAAGCTGCGCAAGCTGACCGCGCTCGGTGTCGAACGCCAGGTGGTCCACGCCGACGAGGTGGACGGCGCCCTGCGGCGGCTGCTCGAACTGCACCGGCTCCAGTGGCAGGGGCGGAAGGTGACCGGCGAGCACCTGCGGTCACGCTTCTGCGAACACCTGGTGCGCTCGGTCGGGCCGATGGTGCGCTCCGGGGACGCGGTGGTCACCGAGTTCCGGCTCGACGACGACGTGGTGGCCGTCGACCTCACCCTGCTGTCGCGCCGCCTGGCGGGCGGCTATCTGTACGGCGCCCATCCGCGGCTGCGCGAGCGCAAGGCGGATGTGGCGGTGATGCTGCTCGACGCGTGCTGCGAGCACAACCGCGGCGGCGGGCGCGGCACGCTGAGCCTGCTGCGCGGCAACGAGCCGTACAAGCATCACTGGCGTCCCGAACCGGTCGTCAACCAGCGGCTGCTGCTCGCCCGGCGGCCCACCGCCCCGCTGATGTCGGCCGTCATGTGCGACGTGGCCGCGCGGCGGCGGGGCAGGGAGCTGCTGCGCCGCTGGGAGGAGAGCCGGCGGCGCGCCGGGCGTGAGGGGCCTGAGGGGCGTGACGGTGGCGGCGGGGCCTGACGCGGGCCTGCCGCCACCGCGGGCGTACCGGACCGCCGGGTCACCGTTGGGGCGACCACCGGTCCAGGCGGACGCAGATCCTGCGGCCGAGCCAGTGCTCGATCCAGCCGAGGTCCAGCGGCGGGCAGCTCGCCGGGGGCCGGGAGGCCGGTGGGGTGGTGGGCTCCTTCGGGGGATGCGGTGGGGTGGGTGGGGTGGGCGCGGCCGTCGTGGGTGCCGGTGTCGTCGGCGTGGGTGTCGTCGGCCCGGTCACCGGCCCGTCGGGGCGGCCGGAGAGCACCGCGCGGTAGACCTCCGACGCCTTCGGATTGTGCGAGCACTGCCACACGCCGTGCGGGCAGTAGTCGGTCAGCGTGTTGTACAGCGGCTGGTGCTCGTCCATCCAGGCGAGCATCCGCCGCATGTACGCGGGGTTGTCTCCGTTGCGGAACAGACCCCATTCCGGGTAGGAGATGGGTTTGCCGTGGCTTTTCGCGAAGTCCACGTGGTCCTGGAGCCCGTACGGCTCTCTCACCTGTTCGTCGAACGAGAGACCGGCCGGCTGGTCGTAGGAATCCATTCCGACGATGTCGACCGTGTCGTCCCCCGGATAGCAATGGGTCCACGGAACGGCGTCCCGGCCGCGGTTCGGCGTGAAGTCGAAGGTGAATCCCTGCCCCGGCACCGCACGCATGGCGCTGACGATCCGGTTCCAGTACGTCTTCCAGGCCTCCGGGTCGGGCCCGCAGCGATGGGTGTACGTGGTGCCGTTCATCTCCCAGCCGAGCACGATCACGGTGTCCGGCACCCGCAGACCGACCAGCCGCTCGGCCAGCGCGCTGAAGTGGTGACCGAACTGTCCGGCCGCACCCTGCCGCAGCAACTTGCGCACCTCGTGGTCCGGGACGCCCTCCTCGTTGCGTTCCAGCATGGGGACGTTGAGGACGAGCATCCGGTCGTCCTTCTCCTTGCGCCAGTCGGCCCACACGTCGAGGAACCCGACCCGGCCCTCGATGTTGCTCCACCGGTCGCCCGGCAGGTAGGTGTGGCCGACCCGCAGTTCGGCGCCGCCCAGCCACTCGCTGAGCAGGGCCATCCCGGCCACGCCCCGGGCACCGTAGTCGAGGTAGGCGCCGAAGGCGGGGCGCGCCCCGGGGGACGGCGTGCCGACTGCCGGGTCGGGGGGCGGGACCGTACTCGGTTCCGGCACGGCCGGGACGGTCGGCGCGCCGGCCGGGGCGGTCGGCGCGGGCGCCGGGGCGGAGGGTGTGGCGACTGCAGGGGCGGGGGGCGGGGCCGTACTCGGTTCCGGCACGGCCGGGACGGTCGGCACGGCGGCCGGGACGGTCTCCGCGGGCGCCGGGGCGGAGGGTGTGGCGACTGCAGGGGCGGGGGGCGGGACCGTACTCGGTTCCGGCACGGCCGGGACGGTCGGCACGGCGGCCGGGACGGTCGGCACGGGCGCCGGGGCAGACGGTGTGCCGACTGCCGGGGCGGTCGGCGTGGGAGCGGGAGGCTCGGCGACCACCGCGCCCGCGCCCGCGGCGAATCCGGGGCCGGACACGAGCGCCGCCGACACCGCGACCGTCGCCGCGACGACGGCCAGCCGTCGGGACCGGGCGCGTCGTTGCCGTGGGCCCATGCCTGCTCCTTTCTCCACTCTTCCTCCGCCCTTCTTGCTGCTGGATTCCGTGTTCGTTTCTGTGTTCGTTTCCCCGCTTGCTCCTTGTCCGTTTTTCAGTTCGCTTCTCCGCTCGCCCCGTTGCGCGCCCTGCCGCTCGGCCCACCTCTGGTTCCGTCGCTCGTTCCGCCGCCTTTCTCCACTGACACTCAGTCATATGAAAGTCACACGAAAAGGAATCACGCCACCGCCGTTACGGCTTTCGAGTGCCCTGATCGCCCGCACCGGTGAACCGACCCGAAGGAAAATCCCGTGTCGCTGCTCGACACCCGCGTCCCCGCCGTACTGCTGCGGATCGACCGGAATCCCTTTCACCACGGAACGCTCGGTGCCGTGCGCTCACTCGGCAGAGCCGGCGTCGACGTCCATGTGATCGCCGACGTGACGGGAAGTCCCGTGCGCACCTCCCGTTTCGTGGGGCGGCTGCACTCCCCACCGCCGTCCGGCGCCGCCCCCGCCGACATCGCCGCCGTGCTGCTGCGGGTGGCCGCCCGCATCGAACGGCCCGCCGTGCTGATCCCCATGGACGACGCGGGCGCGGTCGCGGTCGGTCGGCTCCGCGCGGAACTGGCGCCCGCCTACCTGCTACCGCAGCAGCCCGGAACTCTGCCCGAACAGGTCGCCGACAAGGCCGAGTTGGCCGGGATGTGCGCGGCGGCGGACGTACCGCACCCGCGCACAGTGGTCCCGGAGAGCACCACGCAGGCCTCCGACGCCGCCTGGCGGCTCGGCCTGCCGGTGGTGGCGAAGTGGAGCCGGCCCTGGCTGCTGCCGCCCGGGGCGGGGCTGCGCAGCACGGTCGTGGTGCGCTCCCCGCAGGAGGCCCGGGACCTGTACCAGCGCTCCGAGGAGGCGGGCAGCCGGCTGCTGCTCCAGGAGTTCCTGCCGCCGGGCCCCGGCCGCGACTGGTTCTTCCACGGGTACGCCGACCGCTCGGGCGCGGTGCGCGGCGGAGGCTCCGGGCGCAAGCTGTGCTCCTGGCCGCGCGGGGCGGGTCTGACGGCGGT
The DNA here is from genome assembly GCF_044455165.1 of Streptomyces sp. NPDC051315. Lineage (NCBI taxonomy): Bacteria > Bacillati > Actinomycetota > Actinomycetes > Kitasatosporales > Streptomycetaceae > Streptomyces > Streptomyces sp. NPDC051315. The sequence continues at coordinate 198,721 of NZ_JBITEN010000006.1, read as the reverse complement.
GGGCGAGTGGTCCCCGAACCCGCGGGTGCGGGAGCTGTCCGAGCGGCTCACCGCCGAACTGGGTTACCGCGGCATCTTCGACCTCGACTTCCGCCGCTGCGGCACCACCGGCCGCTACCACCTGCTCGACTTCAACCCGCGCCCCGGCGCCCAGTTCCGCCTCTTCAGCGACACCGCCGGGCTGGACGTCGTACGCGCCCAGCACCTGGATCTGACCCACCGTCCGCTTCCGGAGGGGGATCCGCGCCCCGGGCGGGCCTTCGTGGTGGAGAACTACGCGCCCCTGGCCGCCCTGCGCCCGGCCCCGCGCGGCCGCGAACTCGCCTGGCACGCGGGGGACGACGGCGTTCCCGGCCGGGTGATGTGGGGCCTGTGGTCCGCCCACGTCACCCGCCGGCTGCTGGGACGCTTGCGCCGCCCCCGCCCGTCGGGCACCCCCGCCGAGACCGCGCGCGTGGTCCGTCAGGCGTTCCCGCCGCCGTCGTCCCCGCCCGGCCTGCCCGGTGCGCCGGACGTGACCGACGCGACCGGCGGCGAGAAGGCGTGCGGGCGCTGAGGTACGCCCTGCCGGTGGCCGGCCCGGACCGGTACGGCCGGTCCCTCTCCTCCCGTGGAGACGGCGGTGGAGGTGCGGGCGGGTCAGCAGGTGCCGACGGCCCGGCCGGTGCCGGGCTGGGTGCGGCTGGAGGTGCCGGGTGCGGGTTCGTCGAGACCGGGCACCCCATCGCCGCAGTGCTCGCACCCGGCCTGTTCCTGACCCGCCTGCGCGGGGTACGGCGCCGGCTGCCCGCGGGGACGCCGGTCGGCGGGGGGTCCCGGAGACCGGGAGCGGCGGGGCGCGGTGCGGGCGTGCGGGAGGGGCGGGTGCCGGACGCGGCGCGTCCGGCACCCGTGCGTTCACCGACGGGACGCGGCTCGGCCTCGCCGGTACAGCAGGGCGCCGGCGGTGATCAGCGCGGCGCTGACGCCCGAGGCGGCCATCAGACCCTCCTCGCTGCCGGTGTGGGGCAGCTCGGGCGGCTTGCCGCCGGTGTGGGACGGCGTGGTGTGGTCCCCGCCGTTGTGGGGCGGGGTCGTGTGGTCGCCGCCGCTCGGGGGCTTGGTGTTGTCACCCCCGCCCCCAGGCGTCGTGTTGTCGCCACCGCCCCCAGGCGTCGTGTTGTCGCCACCGCCCCCAGGCGTCGTGTTGTCGCCACCGCCCGGAGGCGTCGTGTTGTCGCCACCGCCCGGAGGCGTCGTGTTGTCGCCACCGCCCGGAGGCGTCGTGTTGTCACCGCCACCCGGAGGCGTCGTGTTGTCACCGCCACCCGGAGGCGGGTTCGTGTGCCCGCCTCCGTCCGGAGGCGGCGTGGACCCGTAACCCGAGTCGTCGTCGCCGTGGCCCGAATCGCTCGAATCCCCGTGGCCGGAGTCGCCGTGGCCCGAGTCGCTGGAATCGCCGTGGCCGGAGTCGCCGTAGCCCGAATCGCTCGAATCCCCGTGCCCGGAATCGCCGTAGCCCGAATCGCTCGAATCGCCGTGCCCGGAATCGCCGTAGCCCGAATCACTGGAATCCCCGTGCCCGGAATCGCCGTAGTCCGAGTCGCCATCGGCGTCGCGGTGGGGTGCGCCGGGCCGGCCGCGGTCCTTGGAGGCGTCGGAGGTGTTGGCGCAGTTGTTGCCGAAGGCCGCATTGAGCGCGGCGGCGACGTCGACGGAGTTGCCGCAGACGTTCAACGGGATGTCGACGGGGACCTGGATGTCGTTGCCCGAGGCGACGCCGGGCGAGTTCCTCGCGGTTCCGTCCGCGTGCGTGTCGGCGAGTGCGGTACCGCCGCACAGGGACAGAATGCTCGTCGCGGCTGCCGCCGCGACCATTCCCTTGCTCAGGGTCTGTCGCAATCTCGTGGTCTTCCTGCTTGAAGAAGTGGGAAAAGCCGGCCTGGAACGTGGAGCGGTTCTCCCAAGGCCGGCCAGAAACCCGGCTCTACGGCCGGTGTGACACACCGTCAGTCGTTGATGCAGACGTTGCCGCCCGCCGGGTTCAGCGCGGCGATGCCGTTGACCGTGTTGCCGCGCACGTCGATCGGGATGTGGAGGGGAGCCTGGATTGCGTTGTCGGAGAGGGCACCCGGCGAACCGATGACGGCACCGTTGGCACCGGCGAGGCAAGGACCGGACCCGCGACCACAGCAGCGGTCTCCTTCATGACGTTCCCTTCTCCGCGGCCACGCCCCGATGACGGTCGGAACCGGCGAGCTCAGTCGGAACGGCTCGCACCACGACCTGCGGGCTGCAAACGAGAGGTATACGGCGGAAGAAACTCATGAACGCGCGCCGCCGGGGAATTCACTCGAACGCCTTCACAGAACCGACACATCGGCCCCGTGGGCACAGGTCATCAGGGAAAGAACGCTTCGCCTGCGAAAAAGGAGAAGAAATGAAAAGACCGTCGGCGGCCGGTGGTCTTCTCTCCCTGTCCCGGCTGCGGCGTCAGGACCGTGTGCCCGCCCCCGGCTCAACCCGGTGTACGGGGGGTGGTGGCGACGCTTCACCCGATAGAAGTCAGGCCGTCACGACCGCTGCTCCACTGTCGGCCATCGGAGTGAACGGGGACAACCAAACGCCGCCGGAGGAGTTGACCAGAGCGCTCCGATGGACGGGGTTTCTCGAGAAGGGAATAGCACGTGATCAAGAAGGTACTGGCCACCGCCGCGGTCGCCGCTTCCGTCGTCGGCGCCGCCGCTGCCCCCGCGCTCGCCATCGGCAACGACAGCGGCACCACCTCCGCCAGCGGCAACGGCGCGCGCCAGGAGTTCGGCAACTCCGCCACCTACGGCGACATGAGCCCGCAGATGGCGCTCATCCAGGGCTCCTTCAACAAGCCCTGCCTCGGTCTGCCGGCCAAGGTCAACGCCGGTTCGATCGTCGGCGCCGTCCCCATCACGGTCCAGGACATCAATGTCCTGTCCTCCCCGCAGAACCAGCAGTGCGTCGAGAACAGCACCCAGGCCAAGGGCGACGAGCCGCTGTCGCACATCCTCGACGACATCTCGGTGCTCGCCGGCAACGGCTCCGTCAACCCCTGAGACGGGACGAGGTGAACGGGTTCACTTGCTGAGCCCAGGGGTGGTTTCTCCACCCCGCCAGCGGGCCGCCGGACCACCGGCGGCCCGCTGTTCTAGCGTGCGGCCCGTGACGATGAAGAGATACCGCCGGCTTCGCCGTCCGGCGATGGCGTCGGTCGTCCTGGCGACCATGGGCGCCCTGCTCGGCAGCGGCACCGCGCTGCCCGGCCGGCAGGACGCCCCGCGCGCGATGAACATCCTGGTGATGGGGACCGACGGGCGGGACACCATCACCGACGCGGAGCGGCGCGCGTTCCACGCGGGTGGACGGGCGTGCGGCTGCACCGACGTCCTGATGCTGGTCCACCTCTCCGCCCGCCGGGACCGCGTCAGTGTGATCGGGCTGCCCCGGGACTCCTACGCGCGGATCCCCGCGCACCGCGACCAGGCCGGCGGGCGGGAGCGGCCGGCCCATCCGGCGAAGATCAACGCCGCGTTCCGGGAGGGCGGCCCGGAGCTCGCCGTACGGACCGTCGAGTCGATGACCGGGGTCTCGGTCGACCGCCATCTCCAGGTCGACTTCCGCCGCTTCATGGACACCGTCGACGAGGTCGGCGGCGTCGAGGTGTGCACACCGCGGCGGTTGCGGGACTCCGCGACCGGGATCGACCTCGCGCCCGGCACGCACCGGCTGGGCGGCGGGCGGGCGTTGCAGTACGTCCGCGCGCGGCATGCCGACGGCAGCGCCGACCTCGGGCGGATCCGGCGTCAGCAGCGGTTCCTCGTACAGGCGTTGCGGCAGGTGCGGGTGAGCGGGGTGCTGTCCGAACCGGCGCGGACGGCACGCATGGTGCGCACGCTGCTGGGATCGGGGCCGCAGGGCTTCGGTTTCGTCGACCTGGCGCGGCTGGCGGCCGCGTTGCACCGGCTGCCCGCGTCGGCAACGGAGTTCACCACCGTGCCGATCGGCAGGCTCGCCCCGGCCGAGGCGGGCGTCGGCTCGGCACTGATGTGGGACCGGGAGAAGGCGGACGCGCTGTTCGCGCGCATCCGCGCGGACCGGCCGCTGGTGGAGAAGGGGACGCACCCCAGGCCGAAGGAACCGCCGAGCATCGTCGGCTCCCCCGCGCCCGTTCGCGGGAGCGCCTACGCGTGCTCGTGAGGGGCGTGCGGTCGTCCCGCCGGCGCGTTGGGCCAATCGGGGCACAGTCCGCAACCCCGCAGGGCGTGGGGCGTTGACGATCATGCAGCTCCTCCCCCGGAGTTCGCGCTTCTCGAAGGGAATGAACATGAAGAAGCTGTGGGCAACCGCGGCTGTCGCCGCCTCCCTGGCCGGTGTGACGTTCGCGTCCACGTCGCAGGCCCTGGCCATCGGTGACGACAGCGGCACCACCTCCGCCAGCGGCAACGGTGCCTCGTCGGAGTTCGGCAACTCGGCCACGTTCGGCAAGCAGAGCCCGCAGCTCACGCTGGTCCAGGGCTCGCTGAACAAGCCGTGCGTCGGTGCGCCGGCCACGGTCAACGCCGGTTCGCTCGTGGGCATCGTGCCGGTCACGGTCCAGGAGAACAACCTCCTGTCGTCCCCGCAGTACCAGCAGTGCGTCGAGAACAGCACCCAGGCCAAGGGCGACGAGCCGCTGTCTCACATCCTCGACGACATCTCGCTGCTGTCCGGCAACGGATCGGTCAGCCGCTGAGCTTCGGCCCCAGGCCGCCGACGGCGGGTCACCGGTTCCTCCGGTGACCCGCCGTTGTGCTGCTCACCGGCGGTACAGCTCCTCGATCTGCTCGCGGTAGCGGGCCGTCGCCTCGTGCCGCTTGACCTTCAGGGAAGGGGTGAGCAGACCGTTCTCCTCGGTGAAGTCGCCCTCGACCAGGGTGAAGGCGCGGATCGACTCGGCCCGGGAGACTGCCTCGTTGGCGTAGTCGACGGCCCGCTGGACGTCCTCACGCAGACGGGGGTCACGGATCACCTCGGCGAGCGGGGTGTCGGCGGGGAGCTTGCGTACGGCGAGCCAGTGGGCGATCGCGTCGGGGTCGAGGGTGATCAGGGCGCCGACGAAGGGGCGGTTGTCGCCGACGACCAGGCACTGGCCGACCGGTGCGCGGCTGCGCAGGCGGTCCTCGAGGACGGCCGGGGAGACGTTCTTGCCGCCGGAGGTGACGATGAGGTCCTTCTTGCGGCCGGTGATGGTGAGGTAGCCGTCCTCGTCGAGGGAGCCGAGGTCGCCGGTGGCGAACCAGTCGCCGGTGAGGACCGCGTCCGTGGCGGCCGGGTTGTTCCAGTAGGCGCCGAAGACGGTGCCGCCCCTGACGAGGATCTCGCCGTCGTCGGCGATGCGGACGGTGGTGCCGGGGACCGGCTGGCCGACCGTGCCGGGGCGGGGTTTCAGCGGCGGGACGATGGTGGCGGCGGCGGTGGTCTCGGTGAGGCCGTAGCCCTCGTAGACGATGATGCCGGCCGCGTAGAAGAAGAGGTTGAGGCTGCGGTCCAGGGGTGAGCCACCGCTGATGGCGTAGCGCATGCGGCCGCCGAGTTCCTTGCGGATACGGCGGTAGACCAGCAGGTCGTACAGGGCCCAGGCGGCGTAGAGGCCGGGGGTGGGGCCCTTGCCGGTGCCGAGGAACGCGCGCAGGTGCGCCTCCCCGAAGCGGACGGCGACGCGTTCGGCGCGGTCGAAGGAGGCGGCGCGGCCCATCTTCTCGGCGGTGGCGCGGCCGGTGTCGTGGATGCGCTCGAAGAGGTAGGGGACGCCGACGAGGAAGGTCGGGCGGAAGCGCTTGAGGGCGGGGCGGAGTTCGTCGGGTTTGACGCTCGGGAAGTGGCCGGTCTCGATGCGGGCCATCAGACAGGCGATCTGGAGGGTGCGGCCCATGATGTGGGCGAGGGGGAGGAAGAGGAGGGTGGAGGCGGTCTGGCCGGTGACCTCCTTGAAGATCGGGTGGAGGAGTTCGAGGAGGTTGGCGGCCTCGGCGTGCAGGTTGGCGTGGGTGAGGACGCAGCCCTTGGGCCTGCCGGTGGTGCCGGAGGTGTAGCAGAGGGTGGCGGTGGTGTCGGGGGTGAGGGAGGTGCGGCGTTTGGTGACCTCCTCGTCGGGGAGGTCGCGGCCGAGGGTGGTGAGGTCGGCGAGCCCCTGTGCGTCCAGTTCCCAGACGCGGGGCCGGTCCTGGTGGGGGGCCGTGCCCGTGGTGACCGTGGCGGTGTTCCCGGAGGTCTCGGTGATGACGAAGCGGGCGCCGGAGTCGCGGACGATCCACTCCACCTGGTCGGCGGAGGAGGTGGGGTAGACGGGGACGGTCTGGCCGCCGGCCGCCCAGATCGCGAAGTCCAGGACCGTCCACTCGTAGCGGGTGCGGGACATCACCACGACGCGGCCGCCCGGTTCGAGGCCGGCGGTGATCAACCCCTTGGCGACGGCGGTGACGTCGCGGGCGAAGGCGGCCGCCGTCACCGGCCGCCAGCCGCCGTCCGGGGCCGGGCGGCGCAGGGTGACGGCGTCGGGGGCCTCGGCCGCGTGGGTGAAGGGGAGGTCGGCGATGCTGCCGGTGACGAGGGGCGGGGCCAGGGGGGCGGAGCGGGCCTCGCGTATGGTGCCGGACTCGTCCCTGATGACGTCCACCGTGGTGCGGGCGGCGAGGTCGGTGCGGCGTTTCGCCCGTTTCAGGTCCTTGCGCATGCCCATGACGGCTCCCGGTGATCAGTGCGGCTGGCAGGGGGTGAAGGGCAACTTACTCACAAGTAAGGAATGGTCAATAGGGCGGGCCGCGAGAGTGCCGATGTCCTACCGGCTGCCGCCCCGGCGGGCCATGCCGATCGTCTCGGCGAGCTCCCGCACCTGCGGGTCCTCGGTCCGCCGCGCCAAGGCCCGCGCCGTTTCCTGAAGTTGGGTGAGGGTGGGGGCGTCCGGCAGGGGGCTCCACTCGCCGGCTCCCCGGCGCAGGGCGTCGGCGAAGTAGGCGGCGGTGGCGGTGACCTGGAAGCGTGCGGAGGCGTCGGTGAGGGCGTCGTGGAGGGCGTCGGTCGCCAGGCGGCCCGAGGCCTCGTGCGGGGCGCGGGTGGTGGGGTCGAGCCAGCGGACGGTGGCCGTGGCGAGGTGGCCCTCGGCGCCGGGCCTGGTGCGGACGGCGTAGAGGGCGGTGACCGTGTGGCCGGGGCCGGCCTCGCCGCCGTCGACCCGGTCGTCGCGGAAGTCGTCGTCGGCGACCCGGCGGTTGTCGTAGCCGATCAGGCGGTACTCGGCGACCGTCCCGGGGTCGAAGGCGACCTGGGCCTTGGCGTCGCGGGCGGTGAGGTCGATGTGCCGCGGGAGGTCCTCGCAGAAGACCTTCTCGGCGTCCTCGTCGTCCGACACGTACGTGGTGTGGCCGTCGCCCCGGTCGGCGAGGCGTTCCATCAGCGCGTCGCCGTAGTCGCTGCCGACGCCGACACCGAAGAGGGTGATGCCGTGCTCGCGGCGGGCCGTGGAGACGCGTTCCAGGATCGAGTCCGCGTCGGTGTCACCGGTGTTGGCGAGGGCGTCGGAGACGAGGACGACACGGTTGGTGGCGCCCTCGCGCAGGCCCTCGACGGCGGTGGCGTAGCCGGTCTCGACGCCGGCGCCGAGGTTGGTGGAGGCGGTGGGCTCCAGGCTGTCGATGGCGTGGTGGACGCGGTCGCGGTGGTCGCCGAGCCGGGTCGCCGGCAGGACGGTCTCGGCCTCGTCGGCGAAGGTGACGAGGGCGACCGAGTCGTCGTCGCGCAGGCGGTCCGTCATGGCGGCGAGGGACCGCCGGGCGAGGTCGAGGCGGCCGGGTTCGGCCATCGAGCCGGAGACGTCGATGACGAAGGTGAGCGCGGCGGGCGGGCGCCGGGCCGTCTCCCCGGGGGTGCGGGTGGCGAGGCCCACGCGCAGGAGGGACCAGTCGTCCTCGCCGGTGCGGGCGCCGTCGACGGTGACCGTGAAGCCGTCGCCGTGGGGGCGTTCGTAGTCCTGGCGGAAGCTGTTGACGAACTCCTCCGGGCGGATCGTCGACGGCTCGGGGATCCGGCCGTCGACGAGGGCGCGGCGGGCGTAGCCGTAGGAGGCGGTGTCGACGTCGAGGGCGAAGGTGGAGAGGTGGTCCTGCGCCGGCGTCCGCCCGCGGTCCGCGGGGGCGCCGGCCTCGGGGCCGCCGGCGCCGTCGGCCGGGGCCGGGAAGCCGCCGTGTTCGGCGCGGTCCGCGCTCGTGCCGTGCGGTCCGCCGCCGGCGCCGCAGCCGGTCAGCAGCATCAGCGCGGCGGTGGCTGTGGCGGTGGCGGTGCGGACGATCAGTCGTCGTGTGCGGTGGGTCCGGGTCCGGTGGGTTTCCATCTGGCGTGCCCCCTGTGTCGTCCGTCGGCGTCCATGGACGTGACGGTGACGGCACAGGGGGCGCGAACGTGCGGCACGCGAGGTTGCGGATGGGTTTCGATGAGGGCGGGGGCGATCGCCGGGACCGGTGGGAGATCCTCCGGTGACCTAGGACACCACGTCCTTGCGGGCGAAACCGCGGAAGGCCAGGGCGAACAGTACGAGCGCGTACGTGACGGAGACGGCCGTGCCCTGGATCATGCCCGCCCACTCGGGGGTGGGCTGGACGGCGTCGGCCCAGGCGAACTGCCAGTGCGCGGGCAGGAAGTGGCGCCAGTCGCCGAGGGCCGTGACCGCGTCGAGGACGTTGCCGACGATGGTCAGGCCGACCGCGCCGCCCACCGCGCCCAGCGGGGCGTCCGTCTTCGTCGACAGCCAGAACGCGAGCCCCGCGGTGACCAGTTGGGAGACGAAGACGTACGCCACCACGACCACGAGGCGTTGCGCCGCCGTGCCCGAGTCGAGCGCGCCGCCCGTGGGCAGTTGGAGCGGTCCCCAGCCGTAGGCGGCGGTGCCGACGGCGAGGGCGACGACGGGCAGCAGGACCATCGCGGCCAGGCTGAGGCCGAGTCCGACGACGAGCTTGGACCACAGCAGCCGGGCGCGTGGGACGGGCGCGGCGAGGAGGTAGCGCAGGGAGGACCAGCTCGCCTCGGACGCCACCGTGTCGCCGCAGAACAGGGCCACGGGGATGACCAGCAGGAAGCCCGCGGAGACGAACAGGTTCACCGCCGCGAAGTTGGCGCCGGACGCGGTGGCCGTGTCCATCAGGTTGATGCGGTTGCCACCGTCGTCGCCCCCGCCCGGCTCGCCGCCGATCGCGAAGGCGACGACCAGGACGAACGGCAGGGCGGCGAGGATGCCGCCCATGACCAGGGTGCGGCGGCGCTTGAGCTGGCGGACCAGCTCGACGCGCAACGGCAGGGTGCGGGACGCCCGGTAGCCGGAGGCGGTCTCGACGGGCGCGCTGTGCTCGGTCCGTCCGGTGAGCGTGCTCATGCGGAGCCTCCGATCAGGGTGAGGAAGGCGTCTTCCAGGCGGCGGTGCGGGCCCACCGACCGGACGGGCACGTCGAGCCGTACGAGATCGGCGACCAGGCGCTGGGCGGTGCCCCCCGGTTCGAGCCCGACCAGGAGCCCGTCGTCGGTGCGGACGACGGAGGCGACGCCGGGCAGCTCGGCCACCTTCTCGGCGACCGGCTCCTCCACGGGCGTGGCGGTGCCGACGAGGAGGGTGTCGCCGGAGCCGACGATCTCGGCGACCGGGCCGGCCTGCACCAGCCGGCCGCGGTCCATGACCACGAGGTGGGTGCAGGACTGCTCGACCTCCGCCAGCAGGTGGCTGGAGACGATCACCGTGCGGCCGGCGGCCGCGTACCGGATCATCACCTCCCGCATCTCACGGATCTGGGGCGGGTCGAGGCCGTTGGTCGGCTCGTCCAGGATGAGCAGGTCCGGCAGGCCGAGCATGGCCTGGGCGATGGCCAGGCGCTGGCGCATGCCCTGCGAGTAGGTGCGCACCGCGCGGGCGAGGGCGTCGCCGAGGCCGGCGATCTCCAGCGCCTCCTCGAGGTGGGCGTCCTCGGGCGGGCGGCCGGTGGCCTGCCAGTACAGCTCCAGGTTCTCCCGGCCGGAGAGGTGCGGCAGGAAGCCGGCGCCCTCGACGAAGGCGCCGACCCGGGAGAGGACGGCGGCGCCCGGGCGGATGGCGTGCCCGAAGACGCGGATCTCGCCCTCGTCGGGCGTGATCAGGCCCATCAGCATGCGCAGGGTCGTCGTCTTGCCCGCCCCGTTGGGGCCGAGGAGGCCCAGCACCTGGCCCTTCTCCACGCGGAAGGAGAGCTCCTTGACGGCGTACCGGTCGGTGGACCCGGCGTACCGCTTGCTCAGGCCGGTGATCTGCAGCGGGACGTCGGCCAGGGCCGGGTCGGGGGCGGGCGTGGCGGCGCGGCGGCGGCCGGTGGCCAGCAGGACCAGGGCGATCAGCGCGCCGGTGAGGGGCAGCCACCACACCCAGGACGGCAGCGGCGCGGCCGCGGTGGTCACGCCGGGGGCGGTGGGCACCGTCAGGTCGCCCTTCAGGGAGACGGTGTACGTCGCCGCGGCGGCCGGGGAGGCGTAGCCGAGGTCGGTGGAGGCGAGGACCAGCCGCAGGCGGTGGCCCTTGTCGACCTCGTGGTCGATCGCCGGGAGCGTGATCGTCACGTCCTTGCCGGCCTTGGCGCCCTCGACGCGGACCGGGGCGACGAGCTGGGAGGGCAGCACCTGCTGGGTGCCGTCCGGGCCGACGTCGTAGACCTTGGCGAAGAGGACGGCGTCGTCGCTCGTCGACGTCACGTGGACGGTGGCGGTCGGGGAGCCGGTGATCCGCAGGTCGTCCGTGACCGGCGCCGACTGGAACGCGGCGAACTGGCCGGGGAAGTCGAGGGAGACGCCGATGCCGAGGGAGGACAGCTGGGCGAGGCCGCCGGCGCCGCCGAGGCCGGGCAGGGCGGAGACGGCGGGCGGGGTGGCGCCGGGCGGGTTGGTGACGGACTGCTCGCGGCCGGTGAGGGCGATCGTGCGGTCGCCGCTGTCCAGGCCGGGGTAGGTGTCGTCGACGGCGCCGCGCAGCTGGGCGGCGCCGTCGGTGGAGTCGACGCCTCCGGTGCGGGTGACCCGGAAGGCCGGGCCGGTGTCGGCGGCCTTGTCCTCCTTGAGGTAGCGGTCGAACCAGGAGGTCACGCGGGCCCGGACGCGGCCGGTCTCCATGTCGCCGCCGTCGTGGCCGCCCGCGATCCAGTCCACCTCGACGGGCGCGCCGTTGGCGCGGATGGCCTTCTCGGCCGCGTCGGACTGGGCGAGGGTGAACAGGGAGTCGCTCTGGCCCTGGACGAGCAGGGTGGGCACCTTGATGCGGTCGGCGACGGCGGACGGCGAGCGCTGCTCGAGCAGCTCGCGGGCGGCGGCGTCGGGGGTGCCGGACTCGGCGACCCGCTCGTACATCGCGCACAACGTGGGCTCGAACTTCGCGCAGCCGCCGCCGGTGTTGAAGAAGATGCCGGTCCACAGCTTCTTGAAGACGCCGTCGGGGAAGAGGGCGTCCGCGAGGTTCCAGTAGGTGATCGCCGGGGCGATGGCGTCGACCCGGTCGTCGTGGCCCGCGCCGAGCAGGGAGATCGCGCCGCCGTAGGAGGCGCCGGCCATGCCCACGCGCGGGTCGCCCGCCTTGTCCAGCTGGACCTGGGGCTGCTGCGCGAGCCAGTCGACCAGCCGGGAGACGTCGGCGACCTCGCCCTTCGGGTCGTTGATCCCGATCTTCCCGGTCGACCTGCCGAAGCCGCGCGCCGACCAGGTCAGCACCGCGTACCCGTCGCGGGCGAGATCCTCGGCCTGCTGCCGGAGGTCGTCCTTGGAGCCGCCGAAGCCGTGGCCCAGGAGGACCGCGGGGCGGCGGCCGTCCGGGCCCGAGGTGAAGTACGAGGTGTCCAGGCGCACCCCGTTCACGGCCATGACCCGGTCGGCGCGGTGCACCGGGGGCGGGTCGTCGGACGCGACGGCCGTCCATGTCCCCGCGCCGGCGAGCACGGCGACGGCGGCCACGGCGGCCATGATCCGTCGCGGCCGCCGCAGTCCGGGCAGTCGAAGATCCATGCGTCAACGGTACGGGGTCAACCTGTCGTCAAGATGTCGACCGGAGACCGAGGTGGGTGACCTCCCCGGGGCGTACGGGGCCGTGGTCGCGTACCGCGGGCGCGGTGCGTCAGGCCCGCGCGTCCTCCGGGATCGACACCAGCCAGCGGGTGTCGCGGCGGGGCCGGAGGTAGAGGAGCCAGTAGAGGGTGGCGGCCGCGGTGATGCCGCCGGTCCACAGCAGGTAGGCGGTCTCCTGCTGGGTGAGGATGTAGGCGAGGACCGCGATCAGCAGGACGGGGAACACGGGCCACAGCGGCATGCGCCAGGCGGGGGCGTGGCGGTGGGCGCCGCGGCGGGAGAGCAGGGCGGCGACCGCGACGAGCAGGTACATGCCGGTCACGGAGACGCCGGTGACGCCGTACAGGGTGTCGAGGTCGACGAAGCACAGGACCGCGCCGGGGACGCCGACGGCGAGGGTGGCGACCCAGGGGGAGCCGAACCGGCCGAGCTTGGCGAAGACCCCGTTGACCGGCTCGGGCCAGGCCTTGTCGCGGGCCGAGGCGAACAGGACGCGGGAGTTCTGGATGACCATGACGATGCCGGCGTTGATGATCGCGAGGGCCACGCAGAGGCTGACGAAGGTGCCGACGGCGGTGTCGGACCAGGCGATGACCATGGCGCTGATGTCGCCCCCGGTGAGTTCGGCCAGGTCGGAGGCGCCGAGGGTGATCGCGACGACCGGGACCAGGATGATCACGGCGGAGATGGCGAGGGTGGCGAGGACCGTGCGGGCGACGTTGCGGCGGGGGTTCTCCAGCTCCTCGGAGAGGTAGACGGCGGTGGAGAAGCCCTGGGTGACGAAGAGGGCGATGGCGAGGCCGGAGACGATCAGCAGGGCGGTGACGGTGTCCGTGTGGCCGTCGGCGCCGGCGACCTCCATCGACAGCAGGCTGGCCGGGCCGCGTTCGGCGTGGGCGAAGCCGAGGACCGCGACGACGGCCGCCGCGATGACCTCCAGGACCAGGAAGACGCCGGTGATCCAGGCGTTGGCCCGCAGGTCGAGCAGGCCGGCGAGGGTGGCCAGCAGCATGACGCCGGCGCCGGCGATCGACGGGTCGAGGTGGACGACCGGGGCCAGGTAGTCGGCCGTGCCCATCGCGATCACCGGCGGCACGATCATCACGACCAGGAGCGAGAGGACGAAGACCAGCCAGCCCGCGAGACGTCCGGCCATCGTCGACACCATGGCGTACTCACCGCCCGCGCTGGGGATGAGGGTGCCCAGCTCGGAGTAGCAGAACGCCACGGCGATACAGAGCAGCGAGCCGATCGCGATGGTGAGGGCGGTCGCGGTGCCCAGCGAGCCGAACAGGTCGGGGACCACGACGAAGAGCGTGGAGGCGGGGGTCACGCACGAGATGGTGAGGAGGGTGCCGCCGACGACACCGATGGAGCGCTTCAGCTTCTGGGGGCTGTCGGGCGCCTGGGGGAGGGCGGTCTCGACAGGGCGGAGCGTGTCGGTCATGCGGCGGTTTCCGATCGACTCGTGCGGCAGAGGGTGGGGTCGGGAGCGCTATCGCCTCCGGCGGTTCGCTGTACGGTCTCGTCGTCCGCTCCCGGCGCTGCATGGAACCCCGACGAAAAGCAGCACGTCAATAGGTGTCTCACTGCGGATTCCGTAGATAAGAGCGGCTCCGGATGCTGTTTACGGCAGTTTTCCGCAGTCGCGTCAGCTTCGTTGAGGCGTGCGGGAACCGCAGGGCGCGCACCGGAAAAACGTGCGGCCGTTCGCCATACGGACGTGTCAGTGCGGGTCGTTAGAGTCGGGGCACAGACGGTTCACAGCAAGGGGTGGGGACGGATGAAGCTGAGGTACACCGCTGCCTGGGTGGGGTGCACGGCGGCGGCGATGCTCGCGGTGTCGGCGTGCGGCGGGGAGCGGGTGACGGACACCGCGAAGAAGGCCGCCGACGCGGTCGACCAGACCGACACGATCATGGCGGCGCTGGCGCGCGCGACCGACCGCACCGAGCAGGTGGGGTCGGCCGAGGTGCGGATGTCCACCGACCTGGGCACGGGCACCCCCATCGCCATGAACGGCACGTACTCCTGGGGCGACGGGCTCGCCTACGACGTCCAGATGGACACCGAGGCGTCACAGATGCAGACGCTGCAGGACGACCCGACGCTCCGCGCGCTGTTCGTGGACGGCGCCTACTACTACGACGTCGATCCGCAGCCCTCCGGCCCGCTCGCCGGCAAGGAGTGGATGAGGATCGACGGGTCCGCCGTGTTCGGCGAGGCGGGCTCGAAGGCCCTCAGCAACAGCAACAGCAGCCCGTCGGCGTCCATGAAGGCGCTGAAGTACGCCCACGACGTCGAGAATCTCGGCACCGAGACGGTGAACGGGAAGCGCACCACCCACTACCGGGCCGTGCTCGACCAGGCCGACTTGGGCGCGTACGAGGACGCCCTCGGCGCCGGCAACCTGATGGGCTCGGTGACCGGCGGCGTGGACGAGATCGCCATGGACGTCTGGGTCGGTGACCGCGATCTGCCGGTCCGCCTCGTCCAGGAGATGGGCGCCATGAAGGTCACCATCGACTTCGAGAAGTTCGGCGGCACCACCGAGGTGAAGGCTCCGCCGGCCGCGCAGACCGGCGACCTCACCGAGGCGGTCAAGGAGCAGGCCGGCGCCACCCGGTGACACGCCGGTGCCCTGCCTCCCCCAGGGGCGGCAGGGCACCGTACGGCCTGTGGCTCAGTGGTTGCGCGGGAAGCCCAGGTCCACGCCCGCCGGGGCCTCGGACGGGTCCGGCCAGCGGGTGGTGACGACCTTGCCGCGGGTGTAGAAGTGCGTGCCGTCGTTGCCGTAGATGTGGTGGTCGCCGAAGAGGGAGTCCTTCCAGCCGCCGAAGCTGTGGTAGCCGACGGGGACCGGGATCGGGACGTTGACGCCGACCATGCCGGCCTCGACCTCCAGCTGGAAGCGGCGGGCGGCGCCACCGTCCCGGGTGAAGATCGCGGTGCCGTTGCCGAAGGGCGAGCGGTTGATGAGGGCCACGCCCTCCTCGTAGGTGTCCACGCGCAGGACGCACAGGACCGGGCCGAAGATCTCGTCCTGGTAGGCCTTCGCCGACGTGGGCACCTTGTCGAGGAGCGAGATGCCGATCCAGTGGCCGTCCTCGAAGCCCTCGACCGTGTAGCCGGTGCCGTCCAGGACGACCTCGGCGCCCTCGGCGGCCGCGCCCTCGACATAGGACGCCACCTTGTCGCGGTGGACCTTGGTGATCAGCGGGCCCATCTCGGAGGCGGGGTCGTTGCCGGGGCCGATCTTGATCTTCTCGGCGCGCTCGCGGATCCTGTCGACCAGCTCGTCGCCGATGGAGCCGACGGCGACGACCGCCGAGATCGCCATGCAGCGCTCGCCCGCCGAGCCGTAGGCGGCGGACACGGCGGCGTCCGCGGCCGCGTCCAGGTCCGCGTCGGGCAGGACCAGCATGTGGTTCTTGGCGCCGCCCAGGGCCTGCACCCGCTTGCCGTTCGCGGAGGCGGTGGTGTGGATGTACCGGGCGATCGGGGTCGAGCCGACGAAGGAGACGGCCTTGACGTCCGGGTGCTCCAGGAGCCGGTCGACGGCCACCTTGTCGCCGTGGACGACGTTGAAGACGCCGTCCGGCAGACCGGCCTCCGCCAGCAGCTCGGCGATCCTGACCGAGGCCGACGGGTCCTTCTCGGACGGCTTCAGCACGAAGGTGTTGCCGCACGCGATGGCGATCGGGAACATCCACATCGGCACCATCGCCGGGAAGTTGAACGGCGTGATGCCCGCGACGACGCCCAGCGGCTGGCGGATCGACGACACGTCCACACGGCTCGCGACCTGCGTCGACAGCTCGCCCTTCAGCTGCACGTTGATGCCGCACGCCAGATCGACGATCTCCAGGCCGCGGGCCACCTCACCGAGCGCGTCACTGTGCACCTTGCCGTGCTCGGCGGTGATCAGCTCGGCGATCTCGTCGCGGTGGGCGTCCAGCAGCGCGCGGAACCGGAACAGGATCGAGGTGCGCTGGGCCAGCGAGGACTGGCCCCAGGTCGCGTAGGCGTCCTGGGCGGCGGCGACCGCGGCGTCGACCTCGTCGACCGTGGCGAACGCGACCTTCGTGGTGACCGCGCCGGTCGCCGGGTCGGTGACCGGCCCGTACGTACCCGACGCGCCTTCGACGGTCTTGCCGCCGATCCAGTGGTTGACGATCTTCGTCATGACCGAGTGCTCCTTCACAGATGGCGGCGTCGGGTGGAGACGTGCCGTTCGTACAGCTCACGGGCCTTGACCGCCGACGGTCGGGTCGCGGTCTCGGCCACGGGTACATCCCACCAGGCCTGCGCCGGAGGCGGGCCCGACACTGTGTCTGCCGTTTGGGTCTCGACGTAGACACATGTGGGAGTGTCGGCGGCCCGCGCCTCGGCGAGGGCCGCGCGCAGGTCCCGGACGGTCTTCGCGCGCAGCACGCGCATGCCGAGGCTCGCCGCGTTGGCGGCCAGGTCGACGGGGAGCGGGGCGCCGGTGAACGTGCCGTCGTCGGCCCGGTAGCGGTAGGCGGTGCCGTACCGCTCACCGCCGGTCTCCTCCGACAGCCCGCCGATCGACGCGTACCCGTGGTTCTGCACCAGCAGGATCTTGATCGCAACGCCCTCCTGCACGGCGGTCACGATCTCCGTGGGCATCATCAGGTACGTGCCGTCGCCGACCAGCGCCCACACCGGCCGGTCGGGCGCCGCCAGTTTCACGCCGAGCGCGGCCGGGATCTCGTAGCCCATGCAGGAGTAGCCGTACTCCAGGTGGTACTGGTCCCGGGAGCGCGCCCGCCACAGCTTGTGCAGGTCGCCGGGGAGCGAGCCGGCCGCGTTGATGATCACGTCCGTCTCGTCGACGATCGCGTCCAGCGCGCCCAGCACCTGCGGCTGGGTGGGGCGTACGTCGGGCTCCTCGGCCTCGTAGCAGGCGTCGACGCGCTGCTCCCAGCGCTCCTTGTCCTCGCTGTACTCGGTGACGTAGGCGTCCGCGACCCGGTACTCGTGCATGCCCAGGGACTGGGTCAGCTCCGTCAGCGCGATGCGGGCGTCCGCGACGAGCGGGAGACCGGCGAGCTTGTGTCCGTCGTAGGCGGCGATGTTGAGGTTGAGGAAGCGGACACCGTCACCGGCGAACAGGGTGTGGGAGGCGGTGGTGAAGTCCGTGTACCTGGTCCCCACGCCGATCACCAGGTCGGCGGTGCGGGCCAGTTCGTCGGCCGTCGCGGTGCCGGTGTGGCCGACACCGCCGACGTCCTGGGGGTGGTCGTAGCGCAGGGAGCCCTTGCCGGCCTGGGTGGAGGCGACCGGGATGCCGGTGGCCTCGGCGAACTCGGCGAGGGCCTCCTCGGCGCGGCTGTGGTGGACACCGCCGCCGGCGACGACCAGCGGGCGGCGGGCCGCCCGGATCGCGTGGACCGCCTCGGCGAGTTCGGTCGCGTCGGGGGCCGGGCGGCGTACGACCCAGGTGCGCTCGGCGAAGAACGCGTCGGGCCAGTCGTGGGCCTCGGCCTGGACGTCCTGGGGCAGGGCGAGGGTGACCGCGCCCGTCTCCACCGGGTCCGTCAGCACGCGCATCGCCTGGAGGGCGGCCGGGATCAGGGCCTCCGGGCGGGTGACCCGGTCGAAGTACTTCGAGACCGGGCGCAGGCAGTCGTTGACGGACACGTCACCCGCGTACGGGACCTCCAGTTGCTGCAGGACCGGGTCCGCCGGGCGGGTGGCGAAGATGTCACCGGGCAGGAGGAGTACCGGGAGGTGGTTGATGGTGGCGAGGGCCGCGCCGGTGACCAGGTTCGTCGCGCCGGGGCCGATCGACGTCGTCACCGCGTGGGTGGACAGACGGTTCGACTGGCGGGCGTAGCCGACGGCCGCGTGGACCATCGACTGCTCGTTGCGGCCCTGGTGGTACGGCATGACGTCGGCGTACTCGACGAGCGCCTGGCCGAGGCCGGCGACGTTGCCGTGGCCGAAGATGCCCCAGGTCGCGCCGATCAGACGCTGCCGTACGCCGTCTCGCTCGGTGTACTGGGCGGCGAGGAAGCGGACCAGCGCCTGTGCGACCGTCAGCCTCGTCGTTGAGGTCATCGGTACCCCTCCGTGTGCTCTGGGTGGAAGCAGATCCGCCATTCCCGTGTCTGTCCCGGACCGGCCATGACGTTCAGGTAGTACATGGCGTGGCCGGGCTGGGCGATCGACGGGCCGTGCCAGCCGTCGGGGACGAGCACGGCGTCGCCGGAACGGACCTCGGCGAGGACGTCGGATCCGCCCTCACGCGAGGGGGATACGCGCTGGTACCCGAAACCGTTCGGTCCGTCGATCTCGAAGTAGTAGATCTCCTCCAGCTCCGACTCCTCGCCGGGCCGGTGCTCGTCGTGCTTGTGCGGCGGGTACGAGGACCAGTTGCCGCCGGGGGTGATCACCTCGACGGCGATCAGCTTGTCGCAGTCGAAGGCGTCGGCGGAGGCGAAGTTGCGGACCAGGCGGGCGCAGGTGCCGCTGCCGCGTTCCTCGACGGGGACCTCCGGCGCGGGGCCGTAGCGGGCGGGGAGTCGTCGCTCGCACTTCGCTCCTGCCAGGGCGAAGCGGCCTCCCGCGCCGGAGGCGATCTGTGCCCGGGCGTCCCGGGGAACGTACGCGAAGTCGGTGACCGACGCGAAAACGCTCTCCCTGCCCAGGAGTTGGAACTCTTCATCCGCTGTTTGCACGGTACATCCGCCTTCCAGCGGAAGCACGATCCACTCGCTGTCGCCGGTGGTGAAGGTGTGCGTGTCACCGGGCGCCAGTTCGACGATCCGCAGACTGCTGTGGGCCCAGCCGGCCCGCTCGGGATCGATGTCGAGGACGTAGGTCCCGTCGGCGGTCGCCCCCTTGGGGACGTACAGGTCGTGGTGCGGCTTGTTCGTCATGCCACCCTCACAGCAGTCCTACGGCGGTGTCCACGGCGGCGGCCACGTCCCCGTCCGCCGGGTACAGCAGCGAACGGCCGACCACCAGTCCGCGCACGGTGGGCAGGTGCAGCGCGCCGCGCCACTTCTCGTACGCCCCGTCCTGGTCGTCGCCGACCTCCCCGCCGAGCAGCACGGCGGGGAGCGTGGAGGTCTCCATGACCTGCGCCATGTCGTCGGGGTCGGCGGTGACCGGCACCTTCAGCCAGGTGTAGGCCGAGCTGCCGCCCAGGCCGGAGGCGATGGCGATGGACTTGGTGACGGCCTCGGCGGACAGGTCGTTGACGACCTTTCCCCCGTCGGCGCGGCGGGAGATGAACGGCTCGACGAAGACGGGGAGCCGGCGCGCGGCCATGTCGTCGATCGCGCGGGCGGTGGACTCCAGCGTGTTGAGGGAGCCCGGGTCGTCGTAGTCGATCCGCAGGAGCAGTTTGCCCGCGTCGAAGCCGAGGCGCTCGATGTCCTGGGCGCGGTGGCCGGTGAAGCGGTCGTCGAGTTCGAAGCTGGCGCCCTGGAGGCCGCCGCGGTTCATCGAGCCCATGACGACCTTGTGGTCGAGGGCGCCGAGGAGGAGCAGGTCGTCGAGGATGTCGGCGGTGGCGAGGACCCCGTCGACGCCGGGCCGGGACAGCGCGAGGCAGAGGCGTTCCAGCAGGTCGGCGCGGTTGGCCATGGCCAGGGCGCGGCCGCCGACGCCGAGCGCGCCCCGGGCCGGGTGGTCGGCGGCGACGATCATCAGCCGGCCGCTCGCGCCCAGCAGGGGCCGACGGGCGCGGCGGGCGGCGGCCTCGGCGACGGCCTCGGGGTGGTGGGTGCGGGTGTGCACGAGCTCCGCGATGTCGACGGTCACCGGACGGCTCCTGCCGTGAGCGCCGCCTCGACCTCGTCCGGTGTCGGCATGGCCGAGGAGCACTCCAGGCGGGAGGCGACGATGGCGCCGGCGGCGTTGGCGTGGCGCATGATCCGCTCCAGGTCCCAGCCCGCGAGCAGGCCGTGGCAGAGGGAGCCGCCGAAGGCGTCCCCGGCGCCGAGGCCGTTGAGGACGTTCACCGGCAGCGGGGGGACCTCGGCCGACTCGCCGTCCGCGCGCACGGCCAGCACTCCCTCGGGGCCCTGCTTGACGACGGCGAGTTCGACTCCGGCGTCGAGGAGGGCGCGGGCGGCGGCGTGCGGTTCGCGCACCCCGGTGGCGACCTCCACCTCGTCGAGGTTGCCCACCGCGACGGTGGTGTGCTTCAGCGCCTCGGCGTAGAAGGGGCGGGCCGCGTCCGGGTCGGTCCAGAACATGGGGCGCCAGTCGAGGTCGAAGACGGTGGTGCCGGCCTTGGCGCGGTGGGCGAGGGCCGCCAGGGTCGCCGTACGGCTCGGCTCCTCGCTCAGGCCGGTGCCGGTGACCCAGAAGACGCGGGTGTCGCGGATGGCGTCGAGGTCCAGTTCGTGGGCGTCGATCTCCAGGTCCGGCGCCTTGGGCTGCCGGTAGAAGTACAGCGGGAAGTCGTCCGGGGGGAAGACCTCGCAGAAGGTGACGGGGGTCGGCAGACCGGGGACCGGGGTGACCCAGCGGTCGTCGACGCCGAAGCCGCGCAGGGCCTCGTGCAGGTAGGTGCCGAAGGGGTCGTCACCGGTGCGGGTGATCACGGCGGTGTGCCGGCCGAGACGGGCCGCGGCGACGGCGACGTTGCTCGCGGAGCCTCCCAGGAACTTCCCGAAGGACGTGACCTGCGGGAGCGGCACGCCCGTCTGCAGCGGATAGAGGTCCACCCCGATCCGCCCCATGGTGATCAGGTCGTACGCCATCGCGTTCCCTTCGTGTCGGCCCGTCCCGTGAACGGCCCCGTGGACGTCCCCGTATCGGCTCTCCACGGCTTTGTAGTCCCGTGCGGTGGACCCTGTCAATGTTTTGTCCAGACATTCGGACCAGCGCTTGACACCCTTCGGGGCAGGCCCCACGCTGACGGCCATGACGTCGTTGTCACCTCAGTCCTCAGATTCCGGTGCCTCCCGCATCCGGATCGGCTCGGCCCCCGACAGCTGGGGCGTCTGGTTCCCGGACGACCCGCGGCAGGTGCCGTGGCAGCGCTTCCTCGACGAGGTCGCGCTCTCCGGCTACGAGTGGATCGAGCTCGGCCCCTACGGATACCTGCCGACCGACCCGGCCGTCCTCACCGAGGAGACGGCGAAACGTGGCCTGAAAGTGTCGGCGGGCACGGTCTTCACCGGGCTGCACCACGGCGAGGCGGTCTGGGAGAAGACCTGGGCACACGTCGCGGACAACGCGGCGCTGGCCCAGGCGATGGGCGCCCGCCACCTGGTGGTCATCCCGTCCTTCTGGCGGGACGACAAGACCGGTGAAGTGCTGGAGCCCGACACGCTCACGCCCGAGCAGTGGCGCAACCTCACCTCGCTCACCGAGCGGCTGGGGCGGGAGGTGCGCGAGCGGTACGGCCTTCAGATCGTCGTCCACCCGCACGCCGACACCCACATCGACAGTGAGGAGAACGTGACCCGCTTCCTGGACGGCACGGACTCCGACCTGGTGTCACTGTGCCTGGACACCGGGCACTACGCGTACTGCGGCGGCGACAGCGTCAAGCTGATCGAGACGTACGGGGAGCGGATCGGATACCTGCACCTGAAGCAGGTGGACCCGGAGATCCTCGCGGACGTGCGGGCGAACGGCACCCCGTTCGGGCCGGCGGTCGCCCGGGGCGTGATGTGCGAGCCGCCGTCCGGGGTGCCGGCGCTGGGGCCCGTCCTGGAGGCCGCGCGGAAGCTGGACGTCGACCTGTTCGCGATCGTGGAGCAGGACATGTACCCGTGCGAGCCGGACAAGCCGCTGCCGATCGCCCGGCGGACCCGGGCGTTCCTGCGGTCCTGCGGGGCGTAGCCCTCCGGGGGCGGGCCCGGCGCCAGCCCTCCGGGGGCGGGCCCGGCGCCAGCCCTCCGGGGGTGGGGCCCAGCGCCAGTCCTCCGGGGTGGGCCCGGCGCCTTGACGGGGTGCCTTGCCGGGGTGCCTTGACGGGGTGCCTTGCCGGGGCCCCTTGCCCGGGCGCCGGGTGCGGTGAGTCCGGCGGGTGCGGACCGGACGGGCTGGCCGCGCAGTTCCCCGCGCCCCTTTCGGTCCGTCACGTCACCTCCGTCGCCAAGCCTCCCCCGC
Source organism: Streptomyces sp. NPDC051315 (assembly GCF_044455165.1). Classification (NCBI taxonomy): domain Bacteria; kingdom Bacillati; phylum Actinomycetota; class Actinomycetes; order Kitasatosporales; family Streptomycetaceae; genus Streptomyces; species Streptomyces sp. NPDC051315. The sequence continues at coordinate 176,512 of NZ_JBITEN010000006.1, read as the reverse complement.
ATCAGCCGTTGTCACGGCATTCCAACGGGCAGCCAAGGCGGCGCGACGGTGGTTCCGGCGGTTGCGGGGCGGGGTGGCTGGTCGCTGAGTCCCCGCGCGCCCCTTTCGGTCCGTCACGTCACCTCTGTCACAAAGGTCTCACCGGCATCACCGTTGTCACGGTACGCCCACGGACGACCACGGCGGGTCACCTTGTGGCCCCGGGCGGGCACAGCCCTGGTGATCATCAGCGCAGCGCGGGAATCCCCCGGGTGGCCTTCCGGCCGCCGCCCGCGCGCGGGGAGGTGGCCTCATGACCGACCGACGGCTCTGGTCCTACAAGGAGATCGCGTCGCACATCAGGGTGCAGCCGGACACCGTGCGCTCCTACCGCAAGCACGGACTGCTGCCGCCACCCGACCACGTGGAGAACGGCAGGGCCTACTGGTACGCCGAGACCGTCCACGCGTGGGTCGCCTCCCGGCCGGGCAACCGGGCGCGCCGACGCGGCTGACGACCGCCCCGGCGGTCAGGCCCACGGCTCGATGACCGTCACCCCCGCCCCCGGCGCGGTCCCCATCGCCGCCAGCGCGTCCGGTACGGCGTCGAGCGTGATCGTCGACGTCACCAGCAGGTCGGGGCGGAGCACGCCCGCCCTGACCAGCTCCAGCATCCCGGGGTAGGTGTGGGCGGCCATGCCGTGGCTGCCGAGAAGTTCGAGTTCCAGGGCGATGGCACGGGCCAGCGGGACCGGGGTCGTGCCGTCCGCCGAGGGCAGCAGGCCGACCTGGACGTGCCGGCCTCGGCGGCGCAGGCCGTTCACCGAGGCGGCGCTGGTGGCGGGCGAGCCGAGGGCGTCGAGGGAGAGGTGGGCGCCGCCGCCGGTCAGGTCGCGGACCGCCGCGGCCGTGTCGGGCGTGTTCCGGGCGTCCACGCACTGCGCCGCGCCGAAGCTGCGCGCCAGCTCCAGGGCGCGCGGCGACACGTCCACGGCGACGACCCGCGCTCCCGAGGCGGCCGCGATCATGACCGCCGACAGGCCGACCCCGCCGCAGCCGTGCACCGCCACCCACTCCCCCGCCGCGACCCGGCCCTGCTGCACGACCGCCCGGAACGCGGTGGCGAACCGGCAGCCGAGGGAGGCGGCGGTGGCGCAGGAGAGGTCGTCGGGGAGCGCGATCAGGTTCACGTCGGCGTGGTCGAGCGCCACGTACCGGGCGAAGGAGCCCCAGTGGGTGAAGCCGGGCTGGGTCTGGCGCTCGCACACCTGGTGGTCGCCGGCCGCGCAGGACGGACAGCTGCCGCAGCCGCACACGAAGGGCACGGTCACCCGGTCGCCCGGCTTCCAGCGGGTGACCCGGCCACCCGTCTCCTCCACGACTCCGGCGAGTTCATGGCCGGGGACGTGCGGCAGGGTGATGTCCGGGTCGTGGCCCATCCAGCCGTGCCAGTCGCTGCGGCACAGGCCGGTGGCCTCGACGCGCACCACGACCCCGTGCTCCGCGGGCCGCGGGTCCGCCACCTCCCGCACCTCGGCCGGCTCCCCGTACCGCTCGAACACCACAGCCCGCATGTGCCTTCGCCCTCGCCTTCGCCCACCGGAGATCGCAGTCGGTCATCGGAGATCGGCAGCCGGTCATCCGAGATCGCGGATGCCACGGCGGTCACCGAGGACCACCGCGAACGCTAGCTCCGCGCCCCGACCGTGTCGCGCTCGCGGTGCGACTCGGCGGCCGGGGCCGGCTCTCCCTCGCTGAGGCCGAAGCGGGCGTGGAACCTGCGCAGGGGCGCCGGTGCCCACCAGGTGGCCTTCCCGGTGAGCCGCATGATCGCCGGGACCAGCAGGCTGCGGACCACCATCGCGTCCATCAGGACCGCCAGCGCGATCCCCAGGCCGAGCATCTTGGTGTTGGTGACGCGGGAGGTGCCGATCGCGACCATCACCACGGCCAGGATGACGGCCGCCGCGGTGATCAGACCGCCCGTGCGCTGCAGGCCGAGGCGGACCGCCCGTTCGTGGCCGCCGTCCCCCACCGCCTCGAGGGCGTGGGAGGTGCCCCCGCGGTCGTACTCCTCCTTGATGCGGGAGAGCAGGAACACGCCGTAGTCCATGGAGAGGCCGAAGGCCACGCAGAACATCAGGACCGGCAGGGTCGTCTCGATGGAGCCGGTGCTGGTGAAGCCGAGCGGGCCGGAGAGGTGGCCGTCCTGGAAGACCCAGACGATTGCGCCGAACATCGCCGTCAGGCTGAGCGCGTTGAGCAGCACCGCCTGGACCGGTATCAGCACGCTCCCGGTCAGGAGGAAGACCAGGAACAGAGTGACGATCGCGACGAAGGCCGCCGCCCAGGGGAGTTGTTCGGCTATCGCGTGCTTGGAGTCGACCAGGACGGCCGCCGCACCGGTCACCTTGGTGTCGAAGGGGGCCTCGGTGGCACGCAGGTCGCCGACCAGTCGCTGGGCGGCGTCGTCGACGGGTTCGCCCTCGGGCAGCACCGTGAAGTACGCGGAGTCGCCGTTGACCAGCGGGCCGTCGACCCGGACCACATGGGGCAGGGCGGCGACGCGCTCCTTGTAGGCGGCGTACTGCTCCGGGGTCGCCCTTCCCTCGGCGAGGACCTCCAGGCCGCCGCCGGGACTGCCCGGGAAGCCGTCCCTGATGTGCTGCTGCACGACGTGGGACTCCGCCGACGAGGGCAGTTGACGGTCGTCGGCGGTGCCGAACCTGACGCCCAGGAAGGGCAGTCCGAGGAGGACGAGAACGGCCGTCGTCGCGAGGGCGAAGAAGGGCGCCCGGCGCATCACCAGGGTCGCGGTGCGTGCCCAGGCGGTGCCCGCCTCCCGGTCGGAGGCCGTCCCGCGCTGCCCCTCGTCCTCGCCGGAGTCCGTCCCGCCGGAGACGGCCTCAACGGGCTGCCTCGCGGGCCGGGCCCTGCGGAGCAGGCGGCGCAGGTCGAGGGAGTCGACCCGGTGGCCGAGCAGGAGCAGGGCCGCCGGGAGCAGGATGAGCGCGGCCGCGGCGGCCAGCAGGACGACCGCCGTCCCGGCGTAGGCGAAGGACCGCAGGAAGTACTGGGGGAAGAGGAGCATCGCCGCCAGGGACACCGCCACCGTGAGCGCGGAGAACAGGACCGTACGGCCCGCCGTGCGCAGGGTGGTGGCGATGGCGGTCGGCGGCTCGGCTCCGCCGGCGAGTTCCTCGCGGAAGCGGCGGACGATGAACAGGGCGTAGTCGATGGCCAGGCCGAGGCCGAGGGCCGTGGTGAGGTTCATCGCGAAGAGGGAGACGTCGGTGAACCGCGCGAGGCCGCTGAGGACCGCGTTCGTGCCCAGGATCGCGACGATGCCGATACCGAGCGGCAGCAGGGCCGCGACCGCGCTGCCGAAGACCATCACCAGCAGCACCAGTGTGACCGGCAGCGCGATGATCTCCGCGCGGGTGAGGTCCTCCTGGATGATGGTCTGCATCTCGTGCCGCACGGCGACGATGCCTCCGACCTTGACCTCCACCGGGCCGTGGGTGCCCCGGTAGGAGGGGGCGATGCGGTCGAGGGTCTCGCCCATCGTCGTCTCGTCGCCCGTGACGCGGGCGGCTATCAGTGCCTCGTGGCCGTCCTCCGCGCGCAGGGCGGGCGCCTTGGACTGCCAGTAGGACCCGACGCCGACGACGCCCTTCTCGCCGGCCAGACGCTCGGCGAGGCGGGAGGCCTCGGCGGCGACCGCGGGGTCGTCGACCGAGGCGCGGCCGGAGTCGACGAGCAGCAGCAGGTTCGGCTGGGAGTCGGGGAACTCACGCTCCAGGGCCTTGGTCGCGTAGGTGGACTGGGCGTCCGGGTCCTCCCAGCCGCCGCTGCCCAGCCGGTCGGCGACCCCGCTGCCGGCCAGCACCGCGAGCACGGTGAGCACCAGGGCCGCGAGCAGCGACAGCCGGGGGCGGGCGGTGACGAAGCGGGTCCAGCCGCGGACGCGCGGCGGGCTGTGGACTTCGGTCATGGTGCGGTGTCCCCTTCACCTGTTTCGCCGTGACCCGTGCCGTCGTGAACAGGCAGCATGGGTGTGTCCTTGCCATAGACTGGCAAACACGAGACATCGCTCGCGTTTCACTGATCAAGAATGCGAGCGACCTCTCGCGTTTGTCAATCGCGTCCGGAGAACTGGGGATAACGCGTGCCCGAGACCGTCGATCAACAGGAGAGGGAACAGCCGCGCCGCCGCCAGGCCCGCGGCGAGCGCCGTATCGCGCAACTCCTCGAAGCCGCCGCGTCCGTGTTCTGCGCCACCGGCTACACCGCCGCCAGCACGAACGCCATCGCCCGCGAGGCCGGCGTCTCCCCCGGCACGCTCTACCAGTTCTTCCCGAACAAGGAAGCGATCGCGATCGAGCTGGGCGCCCGCCTCATGCGCGAGATGCGCGCGACCTACGGCGAGGCGCTCGCCCCCGTCGACGCCGCGACCCCGCTGGAGGAGGCGGTCGGCGCCGCCGTCGACCGGTTCATCGCCTTCAACTGCGACCACCCGGTGTTCTTCGCCCTGATGCACGGCCCCGACATCCCCGGCCGCATCAGCGACGAGCACGACGCGCTGCACGCGACGCTGCTCACCCGGATCGAGGGCCTGCTCTCCTCCTTCCTGCCCGACGCGCCGGCCGCCGACCTCACCCGCACCGCGCACATGTGCCTCGGCATGTACAAGGCCGGCCTGGAACTGGTCCTCGCCCACGAGGGCACCGAGCGCGACGCGTACGTCCAGGAGCTGAAGAACGCCCTCGTCCGCTATCTGGAGCCGCTGGTGGGCGGACGCCCCGGCCGGGGCGAGGATGCTTGGAGAAATACCCCCTAGGGGTATAATCTGGAGGAGTGGAGGCCCCTCGCGGACCCCCAGTCCCACACGCCTCGACGAGGAGAAACGACATGACCGCCCACACCGAAACCCACGGCTCCGTCACCACCGTCTACAAGGTGAGCGGCATGAGCTGTGGCCACTGCGAGGGTGCCGTCTCCGGCGAGATCTCCGAGCTGCCCGGCGTCAGCTCGGTGAAGGCCGTCGCCGCCACCGGCGAGGTCACCGTCGTCTCCGCCGCGGCCCTCGACGAGGAGGCCGTGCGCGCCGCCGTCGACGAGGCCGGCTTCGAACTGGTCGGCCGCGCCTGAGCCCCCGCCCCTCGGCACCGGGCCGCACCGACCGGGTGACACTGGTCGGGTGCGGCCCGTTCCGCTCCCTGGAGTACGGACATGCCCAGCACCACCGCCACGGCGCCGACAACCGCCGACACCACCCGGACCGTCGAGGTCGAGCTGCTCATCGGCGGCATGACCTGCGCGTCCTGCGCGGCCCGCGTGGAGAAGAAGCTCAACCGCATGGAGGGCGTCACCGCCACCGTCAACTACGCGACGGAGAAGGCGCGGATCAGCTGTCCGGCGGGGACCGAGGTCGCCGACCTGATCGCGACCGTCGTGAAGACCGGCTACACCGCCGAGGAGCCCGCGCCCCCGGCGCGGGAGGAGCCGGCGCCGGCCGAGGCCGACCCCGAACTGTCGGCGCTCCGGCACCGCTTGTTCGTCTCCGTCCTGCTCGCCGCGCCCGTCGTGCTGCTCGCGATGGTCCCGGCCCTGCAGTTCGACAACTGGCAGTGGCTGTCGCTGACCCTCTCCGCGCCCGTCGTCGTCTGGGGCGCGCTGCCCTTCCACCGGTCGGCCTGGACGAACCTGCGGCACGGCGCCTCGACCATGGACACCCTCGTCTCGGTCGGCACGCTCGCCGCGTTCGGCTGGTCGCTGTGGGCGCTCTTCTTCGGTGACGCGGGCATGCCCGGCATGCGGCACCCCTTCGAGCTGACGGTCTCACGCACGCACGGCTCCTCCACCATCTACCTGGAGGTCGCCGCCGGGGTCACCGCCTTCATCCTGCTCGGCCGCTACCTGGAGGCCCGTTCCAAGCGGCGCGCGGGTGCCGCGCTGCGGGCGCTGATGGAGCTCGGCGCGAAGGAGGTGGCCGTCCTGCGGGACGGCCGTGAGGTGCGGATCCCGGTCGACCGGCTGGCGGTCGGCGACCGGTTCGTCGTACGACCCGGGGAGAAGATCGCCACCGACGGGACCGTCGTCGAGGGCACCTCCGCCGTGGACGTCTCGATGCTGACCGGCGAGTCGGTGCCGGTGGACGTCGGCCCGGGCGACTCCGTCACGGGCGCCACCGTGAACGCCGGCGGCCGGCTCGTCGTCCAGGCCACCCGGATCGGCGCGGACACCCGGCTCGCCCGCATGGCCAAGCTGGTGGAGGACGCGCAGAACGGCAAGGCCGAGGTGCAGCGGCTCGCCGACCGGGTCGCCGGGATCTTCGTACCCGTCGTGCTGCTGATCGCGTCCGCGACCTTCGGCGCCTGGCTAGGGCTCACCGGTGACACCGTCGCCGCGTTCACGGCGGCCGTCGCGGTGCTGATCATCGCCTGCCCGTGCGCCCTCGGCCTGGCCACCCCGACCGCGCTGCTGGTCGGCACCGGCCGGGGCGCACAGCTCGGCATCCTCATCAAGGGCCCCGAGGTGCTGGAGAGCACCCGCCGCGTCGACACCGTCGTCCTGGACAAGACCGGCACGGTCACCACCGGCCGCATGACCCTCCAGGACGTGTACGCCACCGAGGGCACCGACGAGAAACGGCTGCTGCGGCTCGCGGGCGCCCTGGAGCACGCCTCCGAGCACCCGGTCGCCCGCGCGGTGGCCGCCGGCGCCGAGGAGCGGACCGGGGAGCTGCCCGTGGCCGAGCACTTCGAGAACGTGCCCGGGCGGGGCGTGCGCGGACGCGTGGAGGGGCGGGACGTGGCCGTCGGGCGGCTCTACGACGTCCTGCCCGAGGACATCGCGCGCGCCAAGGACGAGGCCGAGCGGGGCGGCCGTACGGCTGTCGTGGTCGGGTGGGACGGGGAGGCGCGCGGGGTGCTGGCCGTCGCCGACACGGTCAAGGAAACCAGCGCCGAGGCGGTACGGCAGCTGCGTGCGCTGGGCCTCGCCCCGGTGCTGCTGACCGGGGACAACCGGGCGGTGGCCGAGGCGGTGGCGGCGCAGGTCGGCATCGACGAGGTGGTGGCCGAGGTGCTGCCCGAGGACAAGGTCGGCGTGGTCAGGCGCCTCCAGGGTGAGGGCCGGGTCGTCGCGATGGTCGGCGACGGTGTCAACGACGCGGCGGCGCTCGCCACCGCCGACCTGGGCCTGGCGATGGGGACCGGGACCGACGCGGCGATCGAGGCGGGCGATCTGACGCTGGTGCGCGGGGATCTGCGGGTCGCCGCGGACGCCATCCGGCTGTCCCGGCGGACCCTGGCCACGATCAAGGGCAACCTCGTGTGGGCCTTCGGGTACAACGTGGCGGCACTGCCGCTGGCCGCCGCGGGACTGCTGAACCCGATGCTGGCGGGGGCGGCGATGGCCTTCTCGTCGGTCTTCGTGGTGACGAACAGTTTGCGGTTGCGGACGTTCCGCTGACCCGGAGTGAGGACCGCGAAGTTACCGACGGTTAGGCGACGTCGAAACAACGACCCCCCCTGGAGTCCGGCGCGCGCCTCACATAAGCTCTTCACAAGGCTCGCGCATCATCCTTACGCTTGGGCCTCGATCGCTGTATCCGGGCACTTGCGTATCTAACGGGACATATGCAAGAGACACAGATCACAGTGATGTGAACGTAACCATCGAAGGGGTTCGACGGTCTAAGTTGACGATGTCAGCAAGCGTCTTGGGGGGCGCGAACTGACATCTGGGGATGTCTTGGGGGACTTCCTCAGAGATGCGTTGCCGGGGCACGTACACCGGGAAGCTTTGAGCGGCCCTCCCGGCGTGCGTTGTCCCGGCAGATCGCACAAGCGGGAGTACGGCGAGTTCTGCTCGTTCTGCTCAACTCCCGTCGGCTCGACAACCGCATATGGCATCAGCGATTCAGGCGCTGTGTCCTCACAAGCGCCCGGCCGGATCCCGTGGGGGGAATCCGCACCGGGACATGGGAAGGCGCCCTGGTCGTCGGCCCGTGGGGGGACCGACGCACCAGGGCGCCTTCTGCTGCGTCCATCACCTTGCCGCGCCGCCGAAGCACTTCGCGTCTTCCAGGACGACCCGGCCGCCGGCCTCGCGCCTTCCGGAACGACTGGGGGGTGTACACGGAGCCGGTGGACGGAGGACTACCACCTCGTCACCTCGCACGTCTTCTCCGCGCTGCCCGAGCAAGACCTCTTCGCGGCACCCGGCCGTCGGCCTCGCGCCTTCCGCTACGACCCGGCAGCCCGGAAAACCGGCGGCGCGACCCCGGTGAGGGGCACCGGCGAACGCGGCGCCCCTCACCGGCAGGTGTCAGCGCTCCTCGACCGGAACGAAGTCGCGCTCGACGACGCCCGTGTAGATCTGGCGCGGGCGGCCGATGCGGGAGCCCGGCTCCTTGATCATCTCGTGCCACTGGGCGATCCAGCCCGGCAGGCGGCCGAGGGCGAACAGGACCGTGAACATCTCGGTCGGGAAGCCCATGGCCCGGTAGATCAGGCCGGTGTAGAAGTCGACGTTCGGGTAGAGGCTGCGCGAGACGAAGTAGTCGTCGGAGAGCGCGTGCTCCTCGAGCTTCAGCGCGATGTCCAGCAGCTCGTCGGACTTGCCGAGGGCGGACAGCACGTCGTGCGCGGCGGCCTTGATGATCTTGGCGCGCGGGTCGAAGTTCTTGTAGACCCGGTGGCCGAAGCCCATCAGGCGGACGCCGTCCTCCTTGTTCTTCACCTTGCGGATGAAGGAGTCGACGTCGCCGCCGGCGTCCCGGATGCCCTCGAGCATCTCCAGGACGGACTGGTTGGCGCCGCCGTGCAGCGGGCCCCACAGGGCGTTGATGCCGGCGGAGATCGAGGCGAACATGTTCGCCTGCGAGGAGCCCACCAGGCGGACCGTGGAGGTCGAACAGTTCTGCTCGTGGTCGGCGTGCAGGATGAGCAGCTTGTCCAGGGCGGAGACGACGACCGGGTCGAGCTCGTACTCCTGCGCCGGGACCGAGAAGGTCATGCGCAGGAAGTTCTCGACGTAGCCGAGGTCGTTGCGCGGGTAGACGAAGGGGTGGCCGATCGACTTCTTGTACGCGTACGCCGCGATCGTCGGAAGCTTGGCGAGCAGCCGGATCGTGGAGAGGTTGCGCTGGCGCTCGTCGAAGGGGTTGTGGCTGTCCTGGTAGAAGGTGGACAGCGCGGAGACGACCGAGGACAGCATGGCCATCGGGTGCGCGTCGCGCGGGAAGCCCCGGTAGAAGTTCTTGACGTCCTCGTGCAGCAGGGTGTGCTGCGTGATGTCGTTCTTGAAGGAGGAGAGCTCGTCGACGGTCGGCAGCTCGCCGTTGATCAGCAGGTAGGCGACCTCCAGGAAGGTGGAGCGCTCGGCCAGCTGCTCGATCGGGTAGCCGCGGTACCGCAGGATGCCCGCTTCGCCGTCCAGGTAGGTGATCGCGGATTTGTAGGCGGCGGTGTTGCCGTATCCGCTGTCCAGGGTCACGAGACCGGTCTGGGCGCGGAGCTTGCCGATGTCGAAGCCCTTGTCACCGACGGTGCTGTCGATCACCGGGTAGGTGTACTCGCCGTCGCCGTACCGCAGTACTACAGAGTTGTCGCTCACGTCATCCCTCACCGACGTTGTGCCTCTTCTTCGAGGTTGCCCTGACTGTCTCTACCATCCCCCATTTGGCGCAGGTGAGTGCACTCGGGGTCGACCATTGGGCTTATCGACGGCACTCAGTGCCGCCAACTTGCTCATCCTGCCGCCTTCATCCCGCTTCCGGAAGTGCTCTGTGACCTTCACGACTCATTTGATCGATCATTTTCTGTGATGCCTGGCCACCGGGGGATCGAGCACGAGGTCAGGAGCCCGAGAGCCGGAAGTCGAGGGCCGTGCAGCGGCGGCCGGCCGACACCGTGCGCACCGCCTGTCCGATCGCCTTGCGGGAGCCGACCAGGACGACCAGCTTCTTCGCCCGGGTCACCGCCGTGTACAGGAGATTGCGCTGCAGCATCATCCATGCCCCTGTGGTGACGGGGATCACCACGGCGGGATATTCACTTCCCTGTGAACGGTGGATGGTCACCGCGTACGCGTGGGCCAGTTCGTCCAGTTCGTCGAACTCGTACGGCACCTCCTCGTCCTCGTCCGTGAGCACCGTGAGGCGCTGGTCGACCGGATCGAGCGAGGTGACCACGCCCACGGTGCCGTTGAAGACGCCGTTCTTCCCCTTGTCGTAATTGTTGCGGACCTGGGTGACCTTGTCGCCGACGCGGAAGACCCGGCCGCCCAGCCGCTTCTCGGGCAGGTCCGGGCGGCCCGGGGTGATGGCCTGCTGGAGCAGCCCGTTGAGGGCTCCGGCGCCGGCCGGGCCGCGGTGCATGGGGGCGAGGACCTGGACGTCCCGGCGCGGGTCCAGGCCGAACCGGGCCGGGATGCGCCGGGCGGCCACGTCCACGGTGAGCCGGCCGGCCGCCTCCGTGTCCTCCTCGACGAAGAGGAAGAAGTCCTTCATTCCGTCGGTGACCGGGTGCTGCCCGGCGTTGATCCGGTGGGCGTTCGTCACCACGCCCGACTGCTGGGCCTGCCGGAACACACGGGTGAGGCGGACCGCGGGGACGGGGCTGTCGCGGGCCAGCAGGTCGCGCAGGACCTCGCCCGCGCCGACGCTGGGCAACTGGTCGACGTCTCCGACGAAGAGGAGGTGGGCGCCCGGGGGCACGGCCTTGGCGAGCTTGTTCGCCAGCAGCAGGTCCAGCATGGACGCCTCGTCCACGACGACCAGGTCGGCGTCGAGCGGCCGGTCGCGGTCGTAGGCCGCGTCGCCGCCGGGCTTGAGCTCCAGCAGCCGGTGGACGGTGGACGCCTCGGCGCCGGTCAGTTCGGCCAGGCGCTTGGCGGCGCGGCCGGTGGGGGCGGCCAGGACGACCCTGGCCTTCTTGGCGCGGGCCAGCTCCACGATCGAGCGGACCGTGAAGGACTTGCCGCAGCCGGGGCCTCCGGTGAGCACGGCGACCTTCTCGGTGAGCGCCAGCCTGACCGCCGCCTCCTGCTCGGGCGCCAGCTCGGCCCCGGTGCGGCCCTTCAGCCACGCCAGCGCCTTGTCCCAGGCCACGTCGCGGAAGCCCGGCATACGGTCCTGGTCGGTGCGCAGGAGGCGCGACAGCTGGGCCGACAGGGAGAGTTCGGCGCGGTGGAAGGGGACGAGGTAGACGGCGGTGACGGGCTCCCCGCCGTCCGGACCCGGCACCTTCTCCCGTACGACGCCGGGGTCCTCGCCCTCCTCGGGGGGCGCGGCGAGTGCGGCCAGGCACTCGATGACGAGGCCGGTGTCGACCTGGAGGAGCTTGACCGCGTCGGCGATCAGCCGCTCCTCGGGCAAGTAGCAGTGGCCCTGGTCGGTGGACTGGGACAGGGCGTACTGCAGGCCCGCCTTGACGCGCTCGGGGCTGTCGTGCGGGATGCCGACGGACCGGGCGATCTTGTCGGCGGTGAGGAACCCGATGCCCCAGACATCGGCGGCCAGCCGGTACGGCTGGTTCTTCACCACCGAGATCGAGGCGTCCCCGTACTTCTTGTAGATGCGGACCGCGATCGACGTGGAGACCTCGACGGTCTGGAGGAAGAGCATGACCTCCTTGATCGCCTTCTGCTCCTCCCAGGCGTCGGCGATCTTCCTGGTGCGCTTCGGGCCGAGACCGGGCACCTCGATGAGGCGCTTCGGCTCCTCCTCGATGATCCTCAGGGTGTCCAGCCCGAAGTGCTGGGTGATGCGGTCGGCGAAGACCGGGCCGATGCCCTTGACCAGGCCCGACCCGAGGTAGCGGCGGATGCCCTGGACTGTGGCCGGAAGGACCGTCGTGTAGTTCTCCACCGTGAACTGCTTGCCGTACTGGGGGTGGGAGCCCCAGCGGCCCTCCATGCGCAGCGACTCGCCGACCTGGGCGCCGAGCAGCGCGCCGACGACGGTGAGGAGGTCGCCGCCGCCGCGGCCGGTGTCGACGCGCGCGACCGTGTAGCCGTTCTCCTCGTTGGCGTACGTGATGCGCTCCAGGACGCCTTCGAGTGTGGCCAGTCGCCGCTCTCCCGCCCGGGAGGCCCCCGCCTGATCGGTCATGATCCGACGGTACCGCCCGGCACCGACAACCCGGCCGGCCTGCGGGATCACGTGCCGGTTCACCTTCTCGAAGTCCTCGGCCGGGGAGAACTCCCCCCGTTCGCTGCCCTCCGGGACCACGCGGACACGGCCGGCGGTCAGTGGTACGCCTGCCCCTCCTCGTGTGTCCGGTGCGAGGCGGTCCCTGTGGCCCGCCACCACGCTCCTGCGGGGGTGGCGCTTCATCACGATCGGGTTTCGGCCACGCCAGGGTCTTGATTAACCCCCGTGTAATCGATTCCAATCCTCCGTACACATCGATGTAATCGATTCCAGGAGTTCTTCGGAGCTCCCCGAGTTCCACAAGGAGGTGGACCGGCGATGGCGAGCATCAAGGACGTCGCCGCGGAGGCGGGCGTGTCCGTCGCCACGGTCTCGCGCGTCCTGAACGACCACCCGTCGGTCAGCGCCGAGGCACGCACGCGCGTGCTGGCCGCCGTCGAGACGCTGGGCTACCGCCCGAACGCCGTCGCCCGGTCCCTGCGCACCGACCAGACCCGCACCCTCGGCCTGGTCATCAGCGACGTGATGAACCCCTACTTCACCGAACTGGCCCGCTCCGTCGAGGAGGAGGCCCGCGCGCTCGGCTACAGCGTCATCATCGGCAACGCCGATGAGCGACCCGACCTCCAGGACCACCATGTGCGGACCCTGCTGGACCGCCGTATCGACGGGCTGCTCGTCTCCCCCACCGACGGCGGCTCGCCGCTGATGCTGGACGCCGCGCGCGGAGGGGCGCCGATGGTGTTCGTCGACCGGTGGATCCCGGGCGTCGACGTGCCGGTGGTCCGCGCGGACGGACGGGCCGCCGTACAGGACCTGGTGGCGCATCTGCACGGGCTGGGGCACCGCAGGCTCGCCATCATCGCGGGCCCGGCCGCCACCACCACCGGCAGCGAGCGCGTCGAGGCCTTCCGGGCCGCCCTGGCCACGTACGGACTCCCCCTGCCCGACGCCTACACAGGGCAGGGCGACTTCCAGGCCGAGAGCGGACGGCGGGTCATGGACAGCTTCCTCGACCTGCCCGGACCGCCCGAGGTCGTGTTCGCGGCCGACAACCTGATGGCGCTGGGCGCGCTGGACGCCGTACGCGCGCGTGGGCTGCGCGTTCCCGACGACATCGCGCTGGCCGCGTTCGACGACATCCCCTGGTTCGTGCACACCGATCCGCCGATCACGGCGATCGCCCAGCCGACGGGCGAACTGGGGCGCGCGGCCGTGCGCGCGCTCGTCGACCGCATCGAGGGACGGCCCGGCGCGTCCGTCACCCTCCCCGCCCGTCTCGTCGTGCGCCGCTCGTGCGGCGAGCCGGCCTCTGCGCAGTCCCCCGCTGCGCAGCCCCCCGCAAGGAACAGGAGCCAGTCGTGAGCAACGCGGACGAGTTGCTGCGCATCGAAGGCATACGCAAGACCTTCCCCGGTGTGGTCGCGCTCGACGGCGTCGACTTCGATCTGCGCCGGGGCGAGGTGCACGTACTGCTGGGTGAGAACGGTGCGGGCAAGAGCACCCTCATCAAGATGCTCTCCGGCGCCTACCGCCCCGATGCCGGGCGGATCCTGGCCGGCGGCGAGGAGGTGCGCATCCAGGGCGCGCAGGACTCCGAGCGCCTCGGGATCGCCACCATCTACCAGGAGTTCAACCTGGTGCCCGATCTGACGGTCGCCGAGAACATCTTCCTGGGGCGCCAGCCGCGCCGGTTCGGGATGATCGACCGCAAGCGGATGGAGGCCGAGGCCGCCGTCCTGCTGGAGCGGGTGGGCGTCAGCGTGTCGCCCCGCGCGCGCGTGCGGGAACTGGGCATCGCCCGCCTGCAGATGGTCGAGATCGCGAAGGCGCTGAGCCTGGACGCGCGCGTGCTGATCATGGACGAGCCGACCGCCGTGCTCACCTCCGAGGAGGTCGAGAAGCTCTTCGCGATCGTGCGCCGGCTGCGCGAGGACGGTGTCGGCATCGTCTTCATCACGCACCACCTGGAGGAGATCGCCGCCCTGGGCGACCGCGTCACCGTCATCCGCGACGGACGGAGCGTCGGCCAGGTGCCCGCCTCGACGCCCCAGGACGAACTCGTCCGGCTCATGGTGGGCCGTTCCATCGAGCAGCAGTACCCGCGCGAGCGCGCCGACAGGGGCGCCGCCCTGCTCTCCGTCGAGGGGCTCACCCGGGACGGCGTCTTCCACGACGTCAGCTTCCAGGTGCACGCCGGTGAGGTCGTCGGTATCGCCGGGCTCGTCGGCGCCGGCCGTACCGAGGTCGTCCGGGCCGTCTTCGGGGCGGACCCGTACGACCACGGAGCCGTGAAGGTCGGCGGCGCGCGCCTGCCCCGCCACGACGTGAACGCGGCCTTGGCGGCCGGGATCGGGCTCGTGCCGGAGGACCGCAAGGGCCAGGGGCTGGTGCTCGACGCCTCCGTCGAGGAGAACCTCGGGCTGGTGACCATGCGGTCCGCCACCCGGGCCGGACTCGTCGACCTCAGGGGCCAGCACGAGGCCGCCGACCGGATCGCGAAGCAACTGGGTGTGCGGATGGCTGGCCTCGGCCAGCACGTGCGCACGCTCTCCGGCGGCAACCAGCAGAAGGTCGTCATCGGCAAGTGGCTGCTCGCGAACACCAAGGTGCTGATCCTCGACGAGCCGACGCGCGGTATCGACGTCGGCGCCAAGGTCGAGATCTACCAGCTCGTCAACGAACTGACGGCCGCCGGAGCCGCCGTCCTGATGATCTCCAGCGACCTGCCCGAGGTGCTCGGCATGAGCGACCGGGTGCTGGTGATGGCGCAGGGCCGGATCGCCGGTGAGCTCCCGGCCGACGAGGCCACCCAGGACGCCGTGATGGCGCTCGCCGTCAGTACCCCCACCCCCATCGCTACGACTGATTCGGAGGCCGGCCGTGGCCGCTGACACGCTCAAGAGCACAACGGGCGCCGGTGGCGCCGCGGCGGTCCGCCGCCTGCTCCTCGACAACGGCGCGCTCACCGCGCTGATCGTCCTCGTCATCGCCATGTCGGCGCTGTCGGGCGACTTCCTCACCACCGACAACCTGCTCAACGTCGGTGTCCAGGCCGCCGTGACCGCCATCCTCGCCTTCGGCGTCACGTTCGTCATCGTCTCGGCGGGCATCGACCTGTCGGTCGGCTCGGTGGCGGCCCTGTCGGCCACCGTGCTGGCGTGGAGCGCCACCCAGCAGGGCGTCCCGGTCGTCCTGGCGATGCTCCTGGCCGTCGTCACCGGCGTCGTGTGCGGTCTGGTGAACGGTTTCCTCATCGCGTACGGCAAACTGCCGCCGTTCATCGCGACGCTCGCCATGCTGTCGGTGGGCCGCGGTCTGTCGCTGGTGATCTCCGAGGGCTCCCCGATCGCCTTCCCCGACTCCGTCTCGCACCTGGGTGACACGCTGGGCGGCTGGCTGCCCGTCCCCGTGCTGGTCATGATCGTCATGGGTCTGATCGCGGCGTTCGTGCTCGGCCGGACGTACATCGGCCGCTCGATGTACGCCATCGGCGGCAACGAGGAGGCCGCGCGTCTGTCCGGTCTGCGCGTGAAGAGGCAGAAGCTCGCCGTCTACGCCCTGTCCGGCGTGTTCGCCGCCGCCGCGGGTGTCGTCCTCGCCGCCCGGCTCTCCTCCGCGCAGCCGCAGGCCGCCGACGGCTACGAGCTGGACGCGATCGCCGCGGTCGTCATCGGCGGCGCCTCGCTCGCCGGCGGCACCGGCAAGGCGTCCGGCACCCTGATCGGCGCGCTGATCCTGGCGGTGCTGCGCAACGGCCTCAACCTCCTGTCGGTCTCCGCCTTCTGGCAGCAGGTCGTCATCGGTGTCGTCATCGCGCTGGCCGTGCTGCTGGACACCCTGCGCCGCAAGGCCGGGGCGACCCCGGTCGCGGCCGGCACCGGCGGCAACAGGGGGAAGCAGGCGGTGACGTACGCGCTGGCGGCCGTGGTGACCGTGGCGATCGTCGGCGCGACCTCCTTCCTGCACGGCGGCACCTCGTCGGCCTCCAGCCCGAAGGTCGGTCTGGCGCTGTCGACGCTCAACAACCCGTTCTTCGTGCAGATCCAGTCGGGCGCGAAGGCCGAGGCGAAGAAGCTGGGTGTGGACCTGACGGTCACCGACGCGCAGAACGACGCCTCGCAGCAGGCCAACCAGCTGCAGAACTTCACCAGTTCCGGCTACGACGCGATCATCGTCAACCCGGTGGACTCCGACGCGGCCGGCCCCGCCGTGCGAGCCGCCGACAAGGCGAGGATCCCGGTGATCGCGGTCGACCGCGGCGTCAACAAGGCGACGACGGACACGCTGGTGGCCTCCGACAACGTCGCCGGCGGCGAACTGGCCGCGCGGACCGTCGCCGAGAAGCTCGGCGGGACCGGCAAGATCGTGATCCTCCAGGGCCAGGCGGGCACGTCCGCGGCCCGGGAACGCGCCGAGGGCTTCGCCAAGGGGCTGAAGGCCTACCCGGGCATCCAGGTCCTGGCCCAGCAGCCGGCCGACTTCGACCGCACCAAGGGCCTCGACGTGATGTCGAACCTGCTTCAGGCCCACCCGGACGTCCAGGGCGTCATCGCCGCCAACGACGAGATGGCGCTCGGCGCGATCAAGGCGCTGGGTTCGAAGGCCGGAAAGTCCGTCCAGGTCGTCGGCTTCGACGGCACCCCGGACGGCCTGAACGCGGTCAAGAACGGCACGCTGTACGCGTCCGTCGCACAGCAGCCGTCCGAGCTGGGCAGGATCGCCGTGGACAACGCGCTGAAGGCGCTGCAGGGCAAGAAGGTCCAGCAGACGGTGAAGGTGCCGGTGAAGGTGGTCACGGCGGAGAACGTGGCCGGCTTCAGCGGCTGACATCGGCGAGCGGGCGGGCGGCGGTCCGGCACCGGGGGTGCTGGACCGCCGTTCGCCCCACGTCACGTACCAGGGGAGTTCATTCATGTACGACTACGACCTACTGGTCGTAGGGTCGGCCAACGCCGACCTGGTGATCGGCGTCGAGCGACGGCCCGGGGCCGGCGAGACGGTCCTCGGTTCCGACCTGGCCGTCCACCCGGGCGGCAAGGGCGCGAACCAGGCGGTCGCGGCGGCGCGCCTCGGTGCCCGTACGGCCCTGCTGGCCAGGGTCGGTGACGACGCCCACGGTCGCCTGCTCCTCGACTCGCAGCGGGCGGCCGGGGTGGACACGGTGGGCGTGCTGGTGGGCGGGGCGCCCACCGGGGTCGCGCTGATCACGGTGGACCCGTCGGGTGACAACAGCATCGTCGTCTCCCCGGGCGCGAACGGCCGGCTGACCCCGCAGGACATACGGGCCGCCGCGTGCCTCTTCCACACCTCACGCGTGGTGTCGGCGCAGCTGGAGATCCCGCTGGAGACGGTCGTGGAGGTCGTCCGCGCCCTGGCGCCCGGCAGCCGCTTCGTCCTCAACCCCTCCCCTCCCCGCCCGCTGCCCGCCGAGGTGCTGGCGGCCTGCGACCCGCTGATCGTCAACGAGCACGAGGCGAAGGTGCTCCTCGGGGACGCGGGCGTGGGCGACGACCCCGGGGACTGGGCGCGGCTGCTGCTCGCGAAGGGCCCCCGGTCGGTGGTGGTCACCCTGGGCGCGCGGGGCGCGCTGGTGGCGTCGCCGGAGGGGGTCGCGCGGGTGGCGTCGGTGGCGGTGGACGCCGTGGACACCACGGGCGCGGGTGACTCCTTCACCGCGGCCCTGGCCTGGAAGCTGGGCGCTGGTTCGTCGCTCGCGGAGGCGGCGGCCTACGCGGCGCGGGTCGGGGCGGTCGCGGTCACCCGGCGGGGCGCGCAGGAGTCGTTCCCCACGGCACGGGAGGTCGAGGCGCTGCGCGCGCCCGAGGTGGCGCGGCGGGGTGACGCCCTGTGAAGAAGGCGGGAATCCTGAACCGTCATCTCTCCGGGGCGCTCGCCGAGCTGGGGCACGGGGACGGGGTGCTGGTGTGTGACGCCGGCATGCCGATACCCGACGGGCCGCGCGTCGTCGACCTCGCCTTCCGGGCGGGGGTGCCGTCGTTCGCGGAGGTCGTCGAGGGACTGCTCGACGAGCTGGTCGTGGAGGGGGCGACGGCGGCGCGGGAGGTGCGGGCCGCGAACCCGTCGGCGTCGGCGCTGCTGGACGGGCACTTCCCCGGCCTGGCGCTGGTCCCGCACGAGGAGCTGAAGGAACTGTCGGCCGGCGCGCGGCTGGTCGTACGCACCGGGGAGGCGCGACCGTACGCGAACGTGCTGCTGCGGTGCGGGGTGTTCTTCTGAGCCGCTGACCCGGGAAGACGCTTCGAGGGGCCTGGTCAAGTCGACCGGGCCCCTCGGCTTGCCCCCTCCGCGTATCAGAACCCCCGCGATCCCCCCGGATCCCCCTCCAAAGGTCCTGACGCCATGTACGACACGTGGAGGGCGGCGAGGGTTGCACCGTCCCCGGGTGATTTTCTGCCCCGGCTGCGCCCGGGCGGGGAGACACCGGAGTCCCGGGTGGGCGGAAGGGGGCCGGAGAAGGCCCGAGGGGTCGTACCCAACGCCCTGCGACCTCTCCCTGCTCGCCGACGCCTCTACGATCCCGCGCATGATCAAGCTGACCTGGGCCCTGGTGGCCGACCGCATGGACGAGTGGACCGGTGAGGACATCGCAGAGGGCGTGGCCGTGCTCGAAGCGAAGGTGAGTGCGGTCGTCGACGCGAGCGGGATGGAGGAGCGAGCCGTACGACACTGGCGTACGGACTTCCTCTCGCCCGTCGTCGAGTCGCTGCGTACGGAGGGAGCAGCCGCACTCGCACGGGGCGAGTCCTGGAGCAAGGCGGCCGATCCGTTCCTGGCGTGCGCGTCGCCGGTCACGGCGACCTGGTGATCTGGTCGTGCACGTCGGGCATCGCTCCACCGTCTACAGACCTGAGCATTCCTGACATCGGGTCGGAGAATGCAGCACCGATCCAGACCGACCGAGCCGGCCTCGTGCAGCCGCCCCCTCGCGGCCGTGTCCCGCTCGCCACGCGCCACCCGCCCCGGCCCTCTTCTCCCGGCCCCGCCGGAGGCGCTCCGCAGCACGTGGCACCAGCGCACGGCGAGGGCGACGGGCCGCCGCGTCCCGAAGGCGTCGGCGTCGGCGACCACGCCCTACGGGTCGGCACGCCAAGGCGATGGTGACGTGGGTCACTCCCCAGAGCTCCCGGCGGCCACCTCCCCCACACCGCGAATCGTCCCCGGGCCGCTCCAGCAGCAAGAACGTAAAGCTCGATCGCGCAGTCCGACTGCGCATCAGTCCCTCGTGCAGCGACGAGACCCGTTGGCGCCCCGCATCAACCCATCGGCACTGCTAGGTTTATGACGCCTCAACAGAAGAGGACGCCGGAAGATACACGCGGCATAAATGCCGTGTGCCAGAGTGCGCAGCCCCACTGCGCATTCTGCCTCATGCTGGTACCGACGGCCACGTACACGTTCAGCCGACCGAAGTGAAACACCCGAGCGAGGAGTTCCCAGTGGAGAGCACGGATGCGCACGGCCCCGCCGCAGAGGTCGTCGACCGACTGTGGCGGGCGTATGCACCCTTTCAGCGGGGCCGGAGCACGGACCGCGACCTCACCGCGATGCTCGCCGTCCTGCTGCTCGCGAGGTTCATCGACTCCACGAACGACCCGGGTGACGAACTGGTCAAACGGTGGTCCAGAGCCGTTGCGGAGGCACAGACCGGGTATCCACCGCTGAGGGACCTGAATGACGCGTTCTTCCTCGCCTCCAGGCACGACCGCTTTCCCGTGCTCGCACCCTGGAATCCGGAGAATGTGTTCGCCGGCAAGGGCGAGGCGGAGGACCTGCCATGGGTGGCGGCCTTCCTCGCCGCGCTCCAACAGTCCCCCACAGCCGCCGAGGCCGGACTCGAAGAGGTCGCCGACCTGCTCCTGGAACGGTACGTCACGGAGAGCACCGCTCAGACGGGCGAGTACCACACGCCGCGCACGCTCACGCGACTGCTCGCGGAATCCCTGTCCCCCCAGCCCGGCGATCGTGTACTCGACCCCGCCTGCGGCACCGGGGGGTTCCTGGCCGCCGCCGCGCGGCACATCGCACAGCAGGGCCACGTGGGCGGCGCCTCGTTCGAGGGTTACGCCATGGATCACCGCAACCCCCACCTGGCCATGATGAACCTGGCCCTGCACGGGATCGACCGGCCCCTGGTGCGTGCCTCCGATCCCGGGTCACTCTTCCGGAGTCCGGGCAACGGCATGGCCGAACTCGTGCTGTGCAACCCACCGTTCAACCAGCGCGTCCAGGGCCTGGAACACCTCGACTGGCCCTTCGGCCCGCCCCCCGAGTCGAACGCGAACTTCGCCTGGATCCAGCTCGCGTGGACCCGACTCAGCGAGAAGGGGAAGGCGGCCCTGATCATGCCGTCGGGCGCCGCCTCCGCACGCGGTCGCGCAGCGGAGATCCGCAAGGCGATACTGGCCGCAGGCGCGCTTCTCGCCGTTGTCGCACTACCGGCCGGCCTCTTCTCCCACACGACGGTCCCAGTGCACCTCTGGCTACTCGCCCGTGACAAATCCCGCCACGCCCCCGTCGATGAAACCGAGTCCGTCCTCTTCATCGACGCGAGCCAACTCGGCACGCAGGCTCCGCGCCGAGCGTGTGAACTCGGCCCGGCGGACAGGGACCGCATCAGCGGCCGGTTCCACGCCTGGCTGCGGTCTCCCCGCGCGACCCCCGACGAACCCGGATTCTCCTGCTCGGTCACGTACGACGAGATCCTGGAGAACGACGGCTGCCCCCTTGACCCCCGGCTGTACGTGGCGCCTGCCCGGGAGCAGCCAACCGCAGCGCTGGACACACGCCGCCTGCTCGACGAGCTGGTGAATCGCGCCGAATCGACAGCCGGCGCGACGGCCCGCCTCTGCAAGAGCTTCGATCGGAGCGAGCGGGTGGCGCGCGGCGAGACGGAAGCCCCGCGTGTGCCGCTCCGGCGCCTGGTGGAGGGCACCGCGGAAGGGCTACTCGAGGCCCCGGGCCTGCTGATCGCGGGACCGTCGGGAAGTCTGATCCGCGCCGACGACTACGTCGACGTCGGCGGCGTCCCCGTGGTGATGCCCAAAGACCTGACCGGGAGCGGCTTCAGCACTGCGAGCATCCGGTGCATCAGCGAGCGACAGGCCATGGGGCTGGAGCGCTTCCACCTCCGCCCCGGCGATGTCGTCCTGGCGCGCCGGGGAGAGCTGGGACGAGCCGCCGTCGTCCGTGAGGAACAGAATGGCTGGGTATGCGGCACAGGGTGCTTCCTGCTGCGTCCCCCCGCCGGGCTCGACGCCGACTACTTCGCCGCGTACCTGCGGGGTCCGGAGGCGCGTACGTGGCTGGAGGCCCACTCCACGGGGAGCATGAAGATGAAGACCATCTCCCTCGATGTGCTCCGTGAGCTGCCCGTGGTACTGCCCGGCCTCGCCACCCAGCAGGCGATCGCCGACACGATGAAGCGGCTGGACGAACACGAGCGCCTGCTGCGCGAACAGCTCGCCCTGACGCAACGCATCCGTCATGACGCGCTGGACGGAGGCATCGTCCCCACGCCGTAGGCACTCGCGGCCGTGGCGAGGCGTGGATCGGAGGCTCCGGGGGAGCACCCGGCTCGCCGCCGCCGCAGCCGCTACCGTGAAGCCATGACCGCACTACCCGACTGGATGCGCCCGCCCCGCGCGGAAGGCTGGTTCGCGGAGGACCTGGATCACCTCCCCGAGGCACCGCGCCACACGGAGCTGATCGACGGAGCCCTCGTATTCATGATGTCGCCCCAGCGGTCCTGGCACGGCCGCCTCGTCACTGCCCTGACCACCACGCTCATGGCGCAGGCGCCGGCCGGCGTCGAGGTCGAGCGAGAGATGACGATCCGCCTCGATGCCCGCAACCGCCCCGAGCCGGACCTCTTGCTGACGGACCTGCCCTACGACCCCGACCGCACCTGGTACGCCCCCGATGACGTGAGCCTCGTCGTGGAAGTCGTCTCCCCCGAGTCCGCCCACCGCGACCGCACGGTCAAGCTCCGCAAATACGCGGAGGCCGGCATCCCGCACTACTGGTGCATCGAGGACGAGGACGGCGCACCCGTCGTCCATGTGTACGAGCTCGACGAACCAACGGGCGCCTACGCGCCCGCCGGCATCTTCCGGGGCGCCCTCCAGCGCCCGGTGCCCTTCGAGATCAGTATCGACCTCGACAAGCTCACGCCTCCCCGGAGCGGCTGAACAATCAGCACCAGGTCAGCACCTGGACGTGAAAGAGGCCGGACTCGCCGGAGCCCGGCCTCTCCTGAGCCGCATGGTGACCGAAGACCTCGCAAGCGGTATCGAGATGACTACACGTTGAAGCGGAACTCCACCACGTCCCCGTCCTGCATCACGTAGTCCTTGCCCTCCATGCGGGCCTTGCCCTTGGCGCGGGCCTCGGCGACCGAGCCGGCCTCGACCAGGTCCCCGAAGGAGATGACCTCCGCCTTGATGAAGCCCTTCTGGAAGTCGGTGTGGATGACCCCGGCGGCCTCGGGGGCGGTGGCGCCCTTCTTGATGGTCCAGGCGCGGGACTCCTTGGGGCCGGCCGTGAGGTACGTCTGCAGGCCGAGGGTGGTGAAGCCGACGCGGGCGAGGGTGGCGAGGCCGGGCTCCTCGGCGCCCACCGACTCCAGCAGCTCCAGGGCGTCCTCCTCGTCCAGCTCGGCGAGGTCCGCCTCCAGCTTGGCGTTGAGGAAGATCGCCTCGGCGGGGGCGACCAGGGCGCGCTGCTCGTCCTTGAAGGACTCGTCGACCAGCTCGTCCTCGTCGACGTTGAAGACGTAGAGGAAGGGCTTGGTGGTCAGCAGGTGCAGGTCGTGGAGGAGTTCGTTGCGCTCGGTGCCCTGGACGATGCCGTGCGCGAAGAGCGTGTCGCCCTTCTCCAGGATCTCCTTCGCCTCCTCGACGGCCTTGACCTTCGGCGCGATGTCCTTCTTGATCCGCGACTCCTTCTGCAGGCGCGGCAGGACCTTCTCGATGGTCTGGAGGTCGGCGAGGATCAGCTCGGTGTTGATCGTCTCGATGTCGTCCTTGGGCGAGACCTTGCCGTCGACGTGGACGACGTTCTCGTCCTTGAAGGCGCGGATGACCTGGCAGATCGCGTCGGACTCACGGATGTTCGCGAGGAACTTGTTGCCGAGGCCCTCACCCTCGCTGGCACCGCGCACGATGCCCGCGATGTCGACGAAGTCGACGGTCGCCGGGAGGATCCGCTGCGAGCTGAAGATCTCCGCGAGCTTGGTCAGCCGGGCGTCGGGGACACCGACCACGCCGACGTTGGGCTCAATCGTGGCGAACGGGTAGTTGGCCGCCAGCACGTCGTTCTTGGTCAGGGCGTTGAACAGGGTCGACTTGCCGACATTCGGCAGACCGACGATTCCGATCGTGAGCGACACGTTGCGACTTCCCGTAGTGAGAGGGCCAGGGGGCCAGAGGACTGGCCGATCCACCAGTTTACGGCGTGCCCGCACCCGCCCCGGCGGACCTGTCGAACGCATGGCCAAGGTCTCTCCCTCGGCGTGTCCCGCGCCGGATTCGGCACATAAACCGACCTAAGTTGGACCGATGGAGCAACACAGGACGCGCTCCCGGCAGAACGGGACGCGAGGCGGCACCCCGCCCCTGCCGCCGCAGGCGGTCCGCGGTGCGGGCGGGGGCGCCGGCCGCGGGGGCGGCGGGGGCGACCGCCGGGGCGGCGCCCGTGGCGGTGGCAGGAACGGTTCGGCGGTGCCGGCCGGGCGGGCGGACGCATCGCGGGTCGCCCGTCCCTCGGTGCCACGGAAACGGGGCCCCGGCTCCCGTGCCGCCGCCGGCTCCCGTGCTCGTGCCGGTACGCCGTCGACGGCCGGCCGCCCCCCGGCGCTCCCGCGGCCTGCACGCGCCCCCAGGCCGCCCGTTCCGCCCGCGGCGGCGGCCGTACGGCGTATGCGCAACCCCCGGCTCACCGGGCTCGGCGGCGGCCTGTTCAGCGGAGCGCTCATGCTGCTGTTCGGTTGGCTGGACCAGCTGCTGTTCGGAGCCTCGCTGACGGTGTACGGCGTACTGTTCCTGCCGGTGTGCCTGCTGACCGCGCTGTGGGTGCGCAGGGCGGAACCGCTGTCCGCGCCCGTCGTCGTCCCGATCGCCTTCGCCCTGGGGCTCCTGCCCGTCGCCGACGGCGGCGACGGGCTCGGCTCCCGGCTGATGGGGCTGGCCACCGCCCTGGCCACCGAGGTCGGCTGGCTCTACGGCGGAACGCTGCTGGCGGGGGTGGTGATGCTGGTGCGCCGGATCGCCGCGGCGGCCCGGACGCGCCGCCGCCCGACGGGAAACCGGCGGTAGCCTCCCGTGACCGGAGACCGGCGGTAGCCTCCCCCGACTGGGGCCCGGCGGTAGCCTCCCCCACCCGCCTCCGCCCTCACCGTGCTCCGCCCCGGTGTTCCGGCCTCCGGCATTCCGGCCCCGGTATCCCGGCCCCGGAGTTTTCGGCCTCCGGTGTTCCAGGTCGCTGCGGCGCCCGTCCCTGGCCGTCCCTAGCCGTGGTTCGCCGCCCGCATCGCCGCTCCCACGATGCCCGCGTTGTTCTGCAGCTGCGCCGGGACGATCTCCGCCTTGATGCCCTCGACGAAGGGCAGGAACTTCTGCGCCTTGCGGCTGACGCCGCCGCCGATGATGAACAGCTCGGGCGAGAAGAGCATCTCGACGTGGGCGAGGTACTTCTGGACGCGGCGCGCCCAGTGCTCCCACGTGAGGTCGCCGTCCTCCTTGGCCTTGCTGGAGGCGCGCTTCTCCGCGTCGTGGCCGTTCAGCTCGAGGTGGCCGAGCTCGGTGTTGGGGACGAGGACCCCGTCGACGAAGAGGGCGCTGCCGATGCCCGTGCCGAACGTCAGCAGGATCACCGTGCCGCTGCGGTCGCGGCCGGCGCCGAACGCGATTTCGGCGACGCCCGCCGCGTCGGCGTCGTTGACAACCGTCACCGGCAGGCCGCCCAGCCGCTCGCTGAACAGCGCGCGCGCGTCCATGTCGATCCAGCTCTTGTCGACATTGGCCGCCGTACGGATGGTGGATCCGCCGGTGACCACGCCCGGGAAGGTGAGCCCCACCGGGCCCGTCCACCCGAAGTGCTCGACGACCTGCTTCACGCCGTCGGCGACGCCGTCGGGCGTCGCCGGATGCGGGGTGAGCACCTTGCAGCGCTCCTGGGCCAGGTCGCCCCTGTCCAGGTCCACTGGGGCGCCCTTGATCCCGGATCCACCGATGTCCACGCCGAAGATCTGCATGGCTCCACGTTACGACGACCGACTGACGGTCACGGCGCCGGTCACCCCGCCCTCACCCGGTCCTCACTCCGCCAAGGCGCCCCCGGCACCGCTCCCGCCGCGCTCGGCGATCAGTGCCGCGGCCTCTTCGCGCAGGTCACGGCGGAGTTCCTTGGGCAGCGAGAAGGTGATGTGCTCATCGGCGGCCTTGACCAGCTCGACGTCCCCGTAGCCGCGTTCGGCGAGCCACTGGAGGACCTCCTCGACGAGGACCTCCGGAACGGAGGCGCCGGAGGTGACGCCGACCGTGGTCACACCCTCCAGCCAGGCCTCGTCGATCTCGCTCGCGAAGTCCACGAGGTACGCCTGGCGCGAGCCGGCGAGCTTGGCGACCTCGACGAGCCGCTTGGAGTTGGAGGAGTTGCGGGAGCCGACCACGATGACGAGTTCCGCCTCGGCGCCCATCTGCTTCACCGCGAGCTGACGGTTCTGCGTGGCGTAGCAGATGTCGTCGCTGGGCGGGGAGATCAGCTGCGGGAACTTCTCCTTGAGGGCGTCGACGGTCTCCATGGTCTCGTCGACGGAGAGGGTGGTCTGCGAGAGCCAGACGACCTTGGAGGGGTCGCGGACCTCGACCTTGGCGACGTCGGCGGGGCCGTCGACGAGCTGGATGTGGTCGGGGGCCTCGCCGGAGGTGCCGATGACCTCCTCGTGGCCCTCGTGGCCGATCAGGAGGATGTCGTAGTCGTCCTGGGCGAAGCGGACCGCTTCCTTGTGGACCTTGGTGACCAGCGGGCAGGTCGCGTCGATGGTCGCGAGCTTCCCGCGCGCGGCCTCCTCGTGGACGACGGGGGCGACGCCGTGCGCCGAGAACATCACGATGTTGCCCGGCGGGACCTCCTCCGTCCGCTCGACGAAGATGGCGCCCTTCTTCTCCAGGGTCTGCACGACGTACTTGTTGTGGACGATCTCGTGGCGGACGTAGACGGGAGCGCCGTACTGCTCCAGGGCTTTCTCGACGGCGATCACGGCGCGGTCCACACCCGCGCAGTAGCCCCGGGGGGCGGCGAGCAGGACACGGCGGCCAGGCGAAGCGGTCATGCGTCCCATCGTAAGGCCGCGTCCGGCGGGTCGAAGATCGTGTGCTCGTCACGCCCCGTGAGCGGTCGCCTCCCGGGCAGCGCACGCGGCATTGTCGGTGACGGCCACTACGCTCGCGGCATGGCTGTCAACACGTCCGCCGAGACACCGCTGCCCGTGGGTGAGGTGTCCCGGCTCATCGGGGGGTGGATCGACCGGCTCGGCGCGGTCTGGGTCGAGGGGCAGATCACCCAGTTGTCGCGGCGTCCCGGCGCGGGCGTCGTCTTCCTGACGCTGCGGGACCCGTCGTACGACGTCTCCGTGAGCGTGACCTGCTACCGGCAGGTGTTCGACGCGGTCGCGGACGTCGTCGGTGAGGGCGCGCGGGTCGTCGTCCACGCCAAGCCGGAGTGGTACGCGCCGCGCGGGCAGTTGTCGCTGCGGGCGGTCGAGATACGGCCGGTGGGGGTCGGGGAGCTGCTGGCCCGGCTGGAGCAGCTGAAGAAGTCCCTGGCCGCGGAGGGGTTGTTCGCCCCCGAGCGGAAGAAGCCGCTGCCCTTCCTCCCCCAGCTGATCGGGCTGGTGTGCGGGCGGGCCTCCGCCGCGGAGCGGGACGTGCTGGAGAACGCCCGGCACCGCTGGCCCGCCGTCCGCTTCGAGGTGCGCAACGTGGCCGTGCAGGGGGTGCACGCCGTGCCGCAGGTCGTCCAGGCGGTGAAGGAGCTGGACGCGCTGCAGGAGGTGGACGTGATCATCGTCGCGCGCGGCGGCGGCAGCGTGGAGGATTTGCTGCCGTTCTCCGACGAGCAGCTGGTGCGTGCCGTCGCGGCCTGCCGTACGCCGGTGGTGTCGGCGATCGGGCACGAGCCCGACAATCCGCTGCTGGACCATGTGGCCGACCTGCGGGCCTCGACGCCCACCGACGCGGCGAAGAAGGTCGTGCCCGACGTCGGCGAGGAGCTGGAGCGGGTGCGGATGCTGCGTGACCGGGCGCGGCGGTGCACGGAGGCGTTCGTGGAGCGGGAGGAGCGCGGGCTCGCCCACGCGCTGGCGCGGCCCGTGATACAGGATCCGCACCGGATGATCGACGAGCGGGCGGATCACGTCACCTCGCTGGTCGACCGTTCCCGGCGCACCCTGGGGCACCTCCTGGACCGCGCCGACTCCGAGCTGGCGCACACGCACGCGCGCGTGGTGGCGCTCTCGCCGGCCGCGACGCTGAAGCGGGGGTATGCCGTGCTGCAGCGGGCCGACGGGCATGTGGTGCGGGATCCGGGCGAGGTGGCGGCGGACGAGGCGTTGCGCGCGCGGGTCGCCGAGGGCGAGTTCAACGTACGAGTCGATCTTTAGGGTGAGTGGATGACCGACAAGGTGGCAGAGGCGCTCGGGTACGAGCAGGCGCGCGACGAGCTGATCGAGGTCGTCCGCCGGCTGGAGGCGGGGGGTACGACGCTGGAGGAGTCCCTCGCCCTGTGGGAGCGCGGGGAGGAGCTGGCCAAGGTGTGCCGGCGCTGGCTGGAGGGCGCGCGGGCGCGGCTGGACGCTGCGCTGGCCGAGGAGGAGGACGCGGAGGAGGGGTGAGCCGGCGGGGCGGCGCGTGAGGAGGGTCACCGCGGCCGGTGTGATCCCGCCCGGAGCTTTGTTGAATGTTGAACTTCTATCGCGTACCGTCGATCCCGGCCGTCCGCTCCGGTGTCCGGACCGGGACGCGCCCGTACTCCGCACTCCGTACTCCAGGAAGTTCACGCATGTCTCTCGTTCTCGACCCCGCCGCCCAGGACCTGCTGTTCCGTGAGGCCCGCACCGCGAACACCTTCACCGACGAGCCGGTGACCGAGGAGCAGGTCCAGGCGATCTACGACCTGGTCAAGTACGGCCCGACCGCCTTCAACCAGACCCCGCTGCGGATCACCCTGGTCCGCTCCGCCGAGGCCCGTGAGCGTCTGGTGCGGCACATGGCCGAGGGCAACCAGGCCAAGACGGCCACCGCCCCGCTGGTCGCGATCCTCTCCGCGGACAACGAGTTCCACGAGGAGCTGCCCACCCTGTTCCCGGCGTTCCCGCAGGCCAAGGACGTCTTCTTCGCCGAGCGCCCGGCCCGCGAGAGCGCCGCCGCGCTGAACGCCGCCCTCCAGGCCGCGTACTTCATCGTCGGCGTCCGTGCCGCCGGCCTCGCCGCCGGCCCGATGACCGGCTTCGACTCCGAGGGCGTCCGCAAGGAGTTCCTGGACGACGACCACACCCCGCTGATGGTCGTCAACATCGGCAAGCCCGGGGAGGACGCCTCCTACCCGCGCTCGCCGCGACTGGCGTACGAGCAGGTCGTGACCACGGTCTGAGTGCCCGAGCACCGGCACGACGAAGGCCCCCGGCGATCTCGCCGGGGGCCTTCGTCGTGCCGGGGGTGCGGGGCGCTCACGCCATCTTCAGCGACTCCGCCATCTGCGCCAGCCTGGCGAACGACGCCGTGCCGGCGACCACCGTCGTCGAACCGTCCGCGTTCTCCAGCACGAGGGCGTCGTAGCGGCCCTCGGTGTAGCGGGTCCAGGTCCGGCCGGCGAGCTGCTCGGTCCTCTCCGTCTCCCGCGCGCCCTGCGTCGCCTCGTCGATGAACGTGGAGCGCTTCTCGGTCGACTGCTCGACCTGGACGTACTCCCCGTCGGGAGTGTGGAAGCCGAGGTGCCAGGCGTCGAAGTCGTCCCCGCGGAAGCGCACGGAGGTAGCCTTCCAGCTCGACGGCAGGCCCTCGGGCGCCGCGACCGGATAGGAGGCCGCACGACGTGCCGTGAGCAACTCGACACGGTAGTCGACCCGCTTGACGTCGGGGGCGCTGTCGTCGTGGGGGATGAAGAGGTACATCACCGCCCCGGCGACCATGATCAGGCCCAGGGAGAGCACCATGTCCCGGACCGTCTGCGTCTTGCCTTTCGAACCTGCCACGCTCCCTATCGTCGCAGGTACCTGGCGCGCTCATCCGTGGGGTCCCCTGCTCATTTTGTCGGACTGACGATAGAGTCGAGCCCGCAACCCTCATCCGGCCGTCGTCGTATCAGAAAGGTGCGCTCCGATGACCGAGCATCATCAATTGCCGACCGAACTCGATGTCCCCTCCGAGGCCCCCGACCGCAACCTCGCCCTGGAACTGGTCCGGGTGACCGAAGCGGCGGCCATGGCCGCGGGCCGCTGGGTCGGGCGCGGCGACAAGAACGGCGCCGACGGTGCCGCGGTGCGGGCCATGCGGACCCTCGTCTCCACCGTCTCGATGAACGGCGTGGTCGTCATCGGCGAGGGCGAGAAGGACGAGGCTCCGATGCTCTTCAACGGTGAGCGGGTGGGCGACGGGACCGGCCCCGAGTGCGACATCGCCGTCGACCCGATCGACGGCACCACGCTGACGGCCAAGGGCATGCCGAACGCGATCGCCGTCCTCGCGGCCGCCGAACGCGGCTCGATGTTCGACCCGTCCGCCGTGTTCTACATGGACAAGCTGGTCACCGGCCCGGAGGCCGCCGAGTTCGTCGACATCGAGGCGCCGGTGTCGGTGAACATCCGCCGGGTCGCCAAGGCCAAGCGGGCCACGCCCGAGGACGTCACCGTCGTCATCCTGGACCGGCCGCGGCACGAGGGCATCATCCAGGAGATCCGGGAGACCGGCGCGCGCATCAAGCTGATCTCCGACGGCGACGTCGCCGGCTCGATCCTGGCGCTGCGCGAGGGCACCGGCATCGACCTGCTGCTCGGCATCGGCGGCACGCCCGAGGGCATCATCTCGGCCTGTGCCGTGAAGTGCCTGGGGGGCACGATCCAGGGCAAGCTGTGGCCGAAGGACGACGAGGAGCGGCAGCGGGCGCTGGACGCCGGGCACGACCTCGACCGTGTGCTGACCACCGAGGACCTGGTGACCGGGGAGAACGTGTTCTTCGTGGCCACCGGGATCACCGACGGGGAGCTGCTGCGCGGGGTGCGCTACCGGTCGGAGACCGCCACGACCGACTCGATCGTGATGCGGTCGAAGTCGGGGACGGTGCGGCGGATCGATTCCGAGCACCGGCTGAGCAAGCTGCGGGCCTACAGCGCGATCGACTTCGACCGCGCGAAGTAGAGGCAGGACGCCCGCGAGCAGGGCGCCCGGCGCCAGAAGAACCACCCGTCCCGGAAGAGGGGCGCCCCCGGTGCGGAGGGGGCGCCCCTCTTCTCACGTGTCTCCTTGGTGGGGACCGGCCGGCCCGCTGCACGCTGCCCTGGCGCACCCGGCTGACCGGCTGCGCGCTCCCCGGTGGGAATCCGCTAGCCGGCTGCCGCTATGCGGTCGGCCGCCCGCGCCGCCTTCTTCAGTTCCACGTCGCGGCGGCGGCGCCGGGCGAGGACGACGCGGCGTTCGGCGGCGGTGAGGCCGCCCCAGACGCCGTAGGGCTCGGGTTGCAGGAGGGCGTGCTCGCGGCACTCGACCATGACCGGACAGCGGGCGCAGACCTGTTTCGCCGCCTCCTCGCGGGAGAGACGGGCGGCGGTGGGCTCCTTGGAGGGGGCGAAGAAGAGGCCTGCCTCGTCGCGCCGGCACACCGCCTCGGTGTGCCAAGGAGCGTCTTGGTCCCTGTCGCGCGCTGGCACCCGCTGGGCCGGAACGGCGGCTACCTGCAGGGACGAATGCGGCGGTTGCAGCACGGTCTACTCCTGACGACGGCTTCGCGAGCGAGAGACGATGCAGCAAGGCCTACCCGCTGTGCGCGCGCCTATGCACTGAGTTCCGAACCACCGAATCACGGGCCCTCGTGCGCACGTCGGCCCGGGCCGGCCCGCCCCCGGACCCGCCCGGCGCCCACCGGCCTTCGCGACCGTCAACGGTCACAGATGCCCGCGCACACTCCGGTCGAGGGTGCGCTGGACACGGTCGAGGATGTCCGCGACGAGCCGGCCGCGCTTCGGCCGGCCCTCGATGTTGCCGAGGACGGCCCATCCGTCGATGTAGACGACCGGGGCGTCGGGGTCGGCGGAGTCGAGCGTGTCGACCTCGAAGTTGCCGAGGACTCCGCCGCCGGTGCCGCGCAGCGACACGTTCTCCGGGACGCGGACCTCGACGTTGCCGAAGACCGAGACCGCCTTGACGACGACCTGCTGGTACTCGAACAGCGCCTCGCTCAGGTCGATCTCGACACTGCCGAAGATCGCGTACGCGTGGATACGGCGGCCGGCGCGCCGGCGGCCCCTGCGGACGCTGTTGCTGAAGACCGCGACCACGTGGTCGTCCGGGTCGGCGGGGACGGGGGCCGACGGACGGTTCGGTGCCGGGGCGTGCGGCGGGACGTGCCGGCGGTGGGCCGCGGGCAGGTCCTGGACGAACCCGTCCAGTTCGCCGACCGTCCTGGCGGCCAGCACGCCCTCGACCCGCTCGGCGTGCTCCTCCGCGTTCAGGCGCCCCTCGGCGAGGGCGTCGCGCAGCATGCCGGCGATGCGGTCACGGTCGGCGTCCGAGGCGCGCAGATCGGCGACGGAGGCGCGCGGTGCGGTCTGCTTCTGAAGGTCCACGCCAGCAGCGTACCCACACACGATAGATCGCGATAGCCCTCGCCGGGTCGAACTGAGCCTTACCTCACAAGCTCGCCGTCAGCGGCAGGTCCTACCCTGGTGGGCGCTGCCAATGGAGGTCAGCCGCGGGCCGGCCGCGCTGTCTTGTCGAAGAGGAATGGGCACCGATGCCTGAGTTCGAGTACACCGATCTGCTCCCCATGGGAGAGGACACCACCCCCTACCGGCTGGTGACCTCCGAGGGTGTCTCCACCTTCGAGGCCGACGGGCGCACCTTCCTCAAGGTCGAGCCGGAGGCGCTGCGCAAGCTGGCCGAGGAGGCCATCCACGACATCCAGCACTACCTGCGGCCCGCCCACCTGGCGCAGCTGCGCCGGATCATCGACGACCCCGAGGCGTCGAGCAACGACAAGTTCGTCGCCCTGGACCTGCTGAAGAACGCGAACATCGCGGCGGCCGGCGTGCTGCCCATGTGCCAGGACACCGGCACGGCGATCGTCATGGGCAAGCGCGGGCAGAACGTGCTGACGCGGGGCCGGGACGAGGAGGCCCTGTCGCGCGGCATCTACGACGCCTACACCAAGCTCAACCTGCGGTACTCGCAGATGGCTCCGCTCACCATGTGGGAGGAGAAGAACACCGGGTCGAACCTGCCGGCGCAGATCGAGCTGTACGCGACGGACGGCGGCGCCTACAAGTTCCTGTTCATGGCGAAGGGCGGCGGCTCCGCCAACAAGTCCTTCCTCTACCAGGAGACGAAGGCCGTCCTGAACGAGGCCTCCATGATGAAGTTCCTGGAGGAGAAGATCCGCTCGCTCGGTACGGCCGCCTGCCCGCCGTACCACCTGGCGATCGTGGTCGGCGGTACGTCCGCCGAGTACGCGCTGAAGACCGCGAAGTACGCCTCCGCGCACTACCTGGACGACATCCCGGCCGAGGGTTCCCCGCTCGGGCACGGCTTCCGGGACAAGGAGCTGGAGGAGAAGGTCTTCGAGCTGACGCAGAGGATCGGGATCGGGGCGCAGTTCGGCGGCAAGTACTTCTGCCACGACGTACGCGTGGTGCGGCTGCCCCGGCACGGCGCCTCCTGCCCGGTCGCCATCGCCGTCTCCTGCTCCGCCGACCGGCAGGCGGTCGCGAAGATCACCGCCGAGGGCGTCTTCCTGGAGCAGTTGGAGACCGACCCGGCGCGCTTCCTTCCGGACACGACCGACGAGCACCTCGACGAGTCCGGCGACGTCGTGAAGATCGACCTGAACCAGCCGATGGACGACATCCTGGCGGAGCTGACCAAGTACCCGGTCAAGACCCGGCTGTCGCTGTCCGGTCCGCTGGTCGTGGCGCGTGACATCGCGCACGCCAAGATCAAGGAGCGGCTGGACGCGGGCGAGGAGATGCCGCAGTACCTGAAGGACCACCCGGTGTACTACGCGGGCCCCGCCAAGACGCCGGAAGGGTACGCGTCCGGTTCCTTCGGGCCGACGACGGCCGGGCGCATGGACTCCTACGTCGAGCAGTTCCAGGCGGCGGGCGGCTCCAAGGTGATGCTGGCCAAGGGCAACCGCAGCCAGCAGGTCACGGACGCGTGCAACGCCCACGGCGGCTTCTACCTCGGCTCCATCGGCGGCCCCGCCGCCCGCCTCGCCCAGGACTGCATCAAGAAGGTCGAGGTCGTCGAGTACGAGGAGCTCGGCATGGAGGCCGTCTGGAAGATCGAGGTCGAGGACTTCCCGGCGTTCGTCGTCGTCGACGACAAGGGCAACGACTTCTTCAAGGACCCGGCGCCCGCGCCGACATTCACGTCCATTCCGGTACGGGGGCCGGGACTCGCGTAACCCGGTCGGTGACGGTTCACCTCCACGGGGAACAGTGGTCGCGTCGCGCATGCTGTGAGACGTGGAGGTGATCGTCGATGACCGACGAGCAGGACAAGGCGGCCGAGTACCGCACCGAGCACGACTCCATGGGCGAGGTCCGCGTCCCCGCCCACGCCAAGTGGCGGGCCCAGACCCAGCGGGCGGTGGAGAACTTCCCCGTCTCCGGACAGCGCATCGAGCGCGCCCACATCGAGGCCCTCGCCCGGATCAAGGGCGCGGCGGCGAAGGTCAACGCCGAGCTCGGAGTGCTCGACGAGGAGGTCGCCGGGGCGATCCAGGAGGCGGCCGCCGAGGTGGCCGAGGGCCGGTGGGACGAGCACTTCCCCGTGGACGTGTTCCAGACCGGGTCCGGCACCTCGTCCAACATGAACACCAACGAGGTCATCGCCACCCTCGCGAGCGAGCGCCTCGGGCGGGACGTCCACCCCAACGACCACGTCAACGCCTCCCAGTCCTCCAACGACGTCTTCCCGTCGTCGATCCACATCGCCGCCACGGCCGCCGTCACCCGCGACCTGGTCCCGGCCCTGGAGCACCTGGCCGCCGCCCTGGAGCGCAAGGCGGAGGAGTTCTCCGACGTGGTGAAGTCGGGGCGGACCCACCTCATGGACGCCACGCCCGTGACGCTGGGCCAGGAGTTCGGCGGGTACGCCGCGCAGATGCGGTACGGCGTCGAGCGGCTGAAGGCGTCCCTGCCCCGGCTGGCCGAGCTGCCGCTGGGCGGCACCGCCGTCGGCACCGGCATCAACACGCCCCCCGGCTTCTCCGCGGCCGTCATCCAGGAGGTGGCCCGCGTCACCGGGCTGCCCCTGACCGAGGCGCGCGACCACTTCGAGGCGCAGGGCGCGCGGGACGGCATCGTCGAGACCAGCGGGCAGCTGCGGACCGTCGCCGTGGGCCTGACGAAGATCGCCAACGACCTGCGGTGGATGGCGTCCGGGCCGCGCACCGGGCTCGCGGAGATCAGCCTGCCCGACCTCCAGCCCGGCTCCTCGATCATGCCCGGCAAGGTCAACCCGGTGATCCCGGAGGCCGTGCTGATGGTGGCCGCGCAGGTCACCGGGAACGACGCCACCGTCGCCGCCGCGGGAGCGGCCGGCAACTTCGAGCTCAACGTCATGCTGCCGGTGATCGCCAAGAACGTGCTGGAGTCCGTCCGGCTGCTCGCCAACGTCTCCCGGCTGCTCGCCGACCGCACCGTCGACGGCATCGTCGCCCACCGCGAACGGGCCCGCGAGTACGCCGAGTCGTCGCCGTCCGTGGTGACGCCGCTGAACAAGTACATCGGGTACGAGGAGGCCGCGAAGGTCGCCAAGAGGGCGCTGGCCGAGCGCAGGACCATCCGGGAGGCGGTGCTGGACGGCGGCTATGTGGAACGCGGCGACCTGACGCTCGAACAGCTCGACGAGGCGCTGGATGTCCTGCGGATGACGCACCCGTAACCTTTCGCGCCCGGCGCGAGAACCGTGACACGCGCCGCAGCGTCGTATGTCCATGGCACCTAATATCTGTTCATGGCAGACGGCGGAGCGGTGAGACGCGTGGGAACGGGCGGTGCGGCGACCTTCTGGGAGCCCGGTGACCAGATCCTGTGGCGGTACCGGGAGAACGGCGGCGAGCGCTTCCACATCGCCCGGCCGGTCACCGTCGTCCGGGACGACGAGGACGTGCTCGCCGTGTGGATGGCCCCCGGCACCCAGTGCGTCAAGCCCGTGCTCGCCGACGGCACCCCGCTGCACCAGGAACCGCTGCGCACGCGGTACACCAAGCCGCGGAGCGTGGTGCTCGACCGCTGGTTCGGCACCGGTGTGCTGAAGCTGGCCCGGCCGGGCGAGCCCTGGTCGGTGTGGCTGTTCTGGGAGCCGGGCTGGCAGTTCAAGAACTGGTACGTCAACCTCGAGGAGCCGTTGGCCCGCTGGGACGGCGGCGTGGACTCCGAGGACCACTTCCTGGACATCTGCGTGTACCCGGACCGTACGTGGGGGTGGCGCGACGAGGACGAGTTCGCGCAGGCCCAGCAGGACGGTCTGATGGACGCGTCGGTGGCCGAGCGGGTGCGGGAGGCGGGCCGGTCGGCGGTGGAGGTGATCCGCGCCTGGGGGGCGCCGTTCGGCGACGGCTGGCAGCACTGGCGCCCGGACCCGTCCTGGGCCGTACCGTTGCTGCCGGAGGACTGGGACCGCACACCCGCGCGTCTGTCCACATGAGACCCTTGATACGCCCCCGGGCAACAAACGTAGGATCGTCCTCCGCAAGGCCAGGACACACCAACTCCCGGAGAAGGCGCCGGGTCTGACCGAACGTCACCGAGGGGCGGCAGGACGTGAGCGAGGGGTACGAGGGCAACACCGGCGGGGCCGACGCCGGCCCCGGGGGCCGCGCCCGGTCCACCGGTGGCACAGGAACAGCCTCTGACCACGCGGGAAATCCGTTCCGGGGACATGTATTCCGGGTATCGGGTTCTCTGCGGGACCAACTGCACGCGCGGCGCGCAGCCCCGGACGGACGGATTCGACACGCGTGACGGAGCAGCCGACCTCCTACGGACGCCCCCAGGGCGTCGACCCCACGGACCCCCGCGGGGGGTCCCTGCGTTCCCAGACGCCCCTGACGGGCTCCTCCGCCTTACCGTCTCCCGCCGCCCAGGCCCGCGCCGAGGGCCGGCCGGAGGAGACGGCCGGCTCCGACTCCGAGCACTCGCAGCCGGCGGTCGCCGAGACCATGGGCGTCCCTTCCACGGGAGCGAAGCCCAGCGTGGGTGAGCACCGGCCGCGGCCCGCACCCGAGTCCATCCCCCTCCAGCCGGGTGCCGAGGCGCGGCCCGAGCACGGCCCCGACGTCCAGGACCGCCGTACCGGCCAGATCCCGGCGCCGGGCCGGCCCACGCCGATGCGGCGGGACGGGGACCGGCTGCGCTTCGTGGGCGCGGCCACCCGGCGGATCGCCCGCGGGCTGGACCTGGACGAGATCGTGATGGGGCTGTGCCGGGCGACCGTGCCGACGTTCTCCGACGCGATCCTCGTCTATCTGCGCGACCCGCTGCCGGTGGGCGACGAGCGGCCGGTCGCGGACCGTGTCGTGCTGCGGCTGCGGCGCACCGACCGGATCCCGGAGGATCGGGACACGGAGACCGGGTTCGCGCTGCTGGCCGTGCCGCCGCAGGAGGCGCCTGAGGTGTCGGAGCTGTCGGCGGCGGTCGCGGAACTGTGCGAGGTGCGGCCGGGCGGGGCGCTCGCGGAGGTGCTGCGCGGGGTGCGTCCGGTGTTCGCGGACACCGCGGCGGCACGGGTCGCGCTGCCGGAACTCATCGGTGAGGACAGCCCGTTGGTCGTGCCGGACGACCAGCGGGCGATCCTGGCCCCGCTGCGCGGCCGGCGGCGGGTGATCGGGGCCGCGGTCTTCATCCGCCGCCCGGACCGCATCCCCTTCGAGAACGACGACCTGCTGGTCGCCGCCCAGCTCGCCACGCACAGCGCCCTGGGCATCGACAAGGCGGTGCTGTACGACCGTGAGGCGTACATCGCCGACGAACTCCAGCGCACGATGCTTCCGGAGACCCTGCCCCGCCCCACCGGCGTGCGGCTGGCCTCCCGCTATCTGCCGGCCGCGGAGACCGCGCGGGTCGGCGGCGACTGGTACGACGCCATCCCGCTGCCGGGCAGCCGGGTGGCGCTGGTGGTGGGCGACGTCATGGGCCACTCCATGACCAGCGCGGCCATCATGGGCCAGCTGCGGACCACCGCCCAGACGCTCGCCGGGCTCGACCTGCCGCCCCAGGAGGTGCTGCACCATCTCGACGAGCAGGCCCAGCGCCTGGGCACCGACCGCATGGCGACCTGCCTGTACGCGGTCTACGACCCGGTCTCGCACCGCATCACCATCGCCAACGCCGGCCATCCGCCGCCCGTCCTGCTGCACCTGGGCGGCCGGGCCGAGGTGCTGCGGGTGCCGCCGGGCGCGCCGATCGGCG
This sequence comes from Streptomyces sp. NPDC051315, assembly GCF_044455165.1. NCBI lineage: Bacteria > Bacillati > Actinomycetota > Actinomycetes > Kitasatosporales > Streptomycetaceae > Streptomyces > Streptomyces sp. NPDC051315. Next base: position 138,666 of record NZ_JBITEN010000006.1, on the reverse strand, counting down.
TGGGCGGCGTCGACTTCGAGGCCGTGGAGCTGGACGCGCCCGCCGGGGCGACCCTCCTGCTGTACACCGACGGTCTGGTGGAGTCCCGGCTGCGGGACGTGTGGACCGGCATAGAGCAGCTGCGCGAGAAGCTCGCGGCGACCGCGCAGCTGACCGGGCCGGACCATCCGCCGCCCCTGGAAGCCCTGTGCGACGAGGTGCTCGACATGCTCGGGCCGGGTGACCGGGACGACGACATCGCGCTGCTCGCCGCGCGCTTCGACGGGATCGCGCCGAGTGACGTCGCGTACTGGTTCCTGGAGCCGGAGGACGCCGCGCCGGGGCGCGCTCGGCGGCTGGCGCGGCGGGCGCTGGCCCGCTGGGGGATGGAGGAGCTGACCGACTCCGTCGAGCTGCTGGTGAGCGAGGTGGTCACCAACGCGGTGCGGTACGCCTCCCGGCCGGTGACGCTGCGGCTGCTGCGCACCGATGTCCTGCGCTGCGAGGTCGGCGACGACGTGCCGCAGTTGCCGCGTCTGCGCCAGGCGCGGGCGACGGACGAGGGCGGGCGGGGACTGTTCCTCGTCAACCGGCTGGCCCGGCGGTGGGGCGCGACCCGGCTCAGCACCGGCAAGGTGGTCTGGTTCGAGCTGGGCCGGGGTTAGGGCCCGGACGGACGAGAGGGTGCCCCGGCCCGGGGTCAGGGACAGCGAGAGGGCGCCCGGCGATCGCCGGCCCCCCGCCCTCTCGCTGTCCCTGAGTCCGGACTACTGAGCGAGTCGCGGGTCCAGTGGGTTCTCGGGCTCCTCCGTGGTGGGCTCCCCCGTCGTCGGCTCGTCCGACGGTTCCTCCGTGGTCGGCTCCTCGGACGGTTCCTGCGTGGTCGGCGTCTGGGACGGGGTCTGGGTCTTCGGGGGCGCGCTGGTCGTCGGGGCCTCGGTGCTCGGCTCCTCCGACGGCTCCTGCGACCGCGACGGCGACGGGCTCGTCGTGACGGGCGGCTGGACCGCGGCGCCCTGGTCGGTCTCCAGGTCGAACCTGGTGACCTTGCTGGAGACGCCGAAGGTGTACGCCGCCCAGATCTGCGCCGGGTAGCCACCGCCGTTGATGCGGCCCTTGCCGGGGATCAGACCGGTCGCGCCGGTGAGGGTGACCTGGGGGTGCGGCGGCTTGGCGGACTCGCCGAACAGTCCGACGGAGGTGACCAGGTCGGGCGTGTAGGCGGTGAACCAGGCCGACTTGTTGTCGTCGGAGGTGCCCGTCTTGCCCGCGACCTTCTGGCCCTTGCGCAGGGGGTTGTCCCGCACGGACCTCTGCGCCGTACCGTCGTCGACCACACCCGTCAGCACCGAGGTGACCGAGTCGGCGGCCTCGCGGCTGATGACCTGCTCGCCGATCGGTTCGGCCGGCTTCACCGCGTGGGCGCTGTTCTCCGCCGACTTGATGAGGGTCGGCGTGACCTTCTTGCCGTGGTTGTCGAGGGTCGCGTAGACACCGGCCATCTGCAGGGGGCTCGCGCCCATGGTGCCGAGGGTCTGCGCGGGCACCGCCTTCAGGTCCTCGGTGTCCATGCCGAGGTCGCCGGCGACCTGGATGACCTTGTCCATGCCGACGTCGACGCCCATCTGCGCGAAGACGGAGTTGATGGACTTGTTCATCGCGGTCTGGACGGTGACGTCGCCGTAGTCGACGTCGTCCTCGTTCTCCGGGGCGAAGCCGATGTCGCTGCCGACGACCGGGCGCTTGCTGGTGCCGTCGTAGATCGTGTTCGCGGTGATCTTGTCGCCGTCCTGGGTCTCGGCGCCCTGGTCGAAGGCCGCGGCGAGGATCACCGGCTTGAAGGTGGAGGCGGGCTGGTAGTCGGTGCGGGTGGCGTTGTTCGTGTAGTGCTCGACGTAGTTCACGCCGCCGTACATGGCCACGACCGCGCCCGTCTTCGGGTTCACGGAGACGGCGCCGGCCTGGACGTCACCGTCGACCGAGCGCTTCTTCTTGTCCAGCTTGCTGGTCAGCTGCTCCTTGACGGACCGCTCCAGCGCCTTCTGCTTCTTCTTCTCGATGTTGAGCGTGATGTTCCAGCCGCCGGCGTTGACCATCGCCTCGGCTTCCTTGCTGCTCTCCGCGACGCCCTGGGCGACGAGCTGCCGCTCCAGTTCGCTGTTGGCGGCGTCGACCAGGTAACCGACCTGGCCCTCCTGGCCGGGGGCGGCCTTGGGCTCCTTGGGGATCGGGAACTCCATGGCGTCGCGCTCGGCCTTGTCGAGCCACTTCTCCTCGACCATGTTGTTCAGGACGTAGTTCCAGCGGTTCTGGACCAGCTTCTTGCCGTTCTCCGAGGCGACGGCCCAGTCGTACTGGCTGGGGGCCTGGAGCAGCGCGGCGAGGTAGGCGCCCTGTTCGACGGTGAGCTTGTCGGCGTCGACGCGGTAGTAGGCCTGGGCGGCGGCCTGGATGCCGTAGGCGCCGCGGCCGTAGTAACTGGTGTTGATGTAGCCGGCCAGGATGTAGTTCTTGGACTTCTCCCGGTCCAGCTTCAGCGAGATGACCAGTTCCTTCAGCTTGCGCGTGACGGTCTGTTCCTGGGTCAGGTAGTAGTTCTTGACGTACTGCTGGGTGATCGTCGATCCGCCCTGCGCGCCCTTGCCCATGAGCGTGTTGAGCATGCCGCGGGCGGTGCCCCTCAGGTCGACGCCGGCGTCGTCGTAGAAGGTCTTGTTCTCGGCGGCGACGAAGGTGTGCTGGACGGCCTCGGGGACGTCCGCGAGGTCGACGTTCTCGCGGTTGAGCTTGCCGTCCCGGGTCACGAGCGTGCCGTCGCTGTACTTGTAGACGTTGCTCTGCAGCTGGGCGTCGGCGTTGGCCGTGTCCGGGATCGGCGTCGTGATGTAGAGCGCGACGAAGGCGCCGATGACGAGCACGCAGAGGCCGAGGAAGGTGCCGAGCATCTTCTTCCAGGTGAAGAGCCGGCGTATGCGGCCCTTCTCCCCCTTGGTGCCCTTGGCGCCCTTCCTGGCGCTCCGGCGGGCCGCCGCGCGTCCGCCGGCCGCGGCACTCGTGGCGGCCTCGGCCGCGGTCACGTCCTCGGTGCGCGAGGGGGGAGCCGCCGCCCGCGACGAGCGGTTCCTGGGCGCCGCGCGGCGGCCACCGCGCTGTCGCGCTCGTCTCTCGTCCGCTCGTCCCATGAGTCCGCTCGCTCCGCTTCCTACTCGGCTGTCACACCAGTGCCCGGAGGCAGGTCAGCTCAGAAAGCTAACACCGCTCTCTGTGGCAAGGGGGTCTCGGTTCGGTCCGGTGCGGGCGTGAGAATCAGCACCCCGCTCGGTGGAACCAGCACACCGTTCCACCGAAACCGACGTACGAGAGCGGCCGAGGGTTGCCATCCCGCCGTAAAGTGATATCACTTAGCTAGATCGAAGCCGACGCGGGCGGCAGCGCTCGCGAGAAACGGGGGGACCCCTATGTCCACGCAGGAGCCGCACGGCCCGAACGACCCACGGGACACGGCCGTCGACGAGGTGCTGGCGACCGTCGACGCGCCCGAGATGCCCGCCCCGCGCGTGCACGAGTTCCCGGCGCACAGCGTGGGCGGCGGATTCGCGCTGCTGGCCGGCCTGGTCGGACTGCTGGCCGGCGCCGGCCTGATCGCGGTGGCCGCGCTGGTGACCGCCACCGGCGTCAAGGCCGCCCTGATCACCGCGGGCGTCGTGATCGCCCTCGCCGCGTTCCTGTCGATGTGCGGGCTGAACACGGTGGCGCCGGGCGAGGCCCGCGTGGTCCAGCTCTTCGGGCGCTACCGCGGGACCATCCGCGAGGACGGCCTGCGCTGGGTGAACCCGCTCACCTCCCGCCACAAGATCTCCACCCGCGTCCGCAACCACGAGACCGCGGTACTGAAGGTCAACGACGCCTACGGCAGCCCGATCGAGCTCGCCGCGGTGGTGGTGTGGAAGGTCCACGACACCGCGCAGGCGACCTTCGAGGTGGACGACTTCGTGGAGTTCGTCTCCACCCAGACCGAGGCCGCGGTCCGGCACATCGCCATCGAGTACCCCTACGACGCCCATGACGAGGGCGGGCTCTCGCTGCGCGGCAACGCCGAGGAGATCACCGAGAAGCTCGCCGCCGAGCTGCACGCGCGCGTGGAGGCGGCCGGCGTGCGGATCATCGAGTCCCGCTTCACGCACCTCGCCTACGCTCCGGAGATCGCCTCCGCGATGCTCCAGCGGCAGCAGGCGGGCGCGGTGGTCGCGGCGCGGCGGGAGATCGTGGACGGCGCGGTCGGCATGGTCGAGGCGGCGCTCAACCGGATAGCCGAGCAGGACATCGTGGAACTGGACGACGAACGGAAGGCGGCGATGGTGTCGAACCTGATGGTGGTGCTGTGCGGGGACCGGGCACCCCAGCCCGTGCTCAACACCGGAACGCTCTACCAGTGACGGATCCCGCCGGGGACGGTGCCCCCCAGCGTCGGCCGCAGCAGCGCAAGCAGGTGCTGTTGCGGCTCGATCCGCTGGTGTACGACGCGTTGGCCCGCTGGGCCTCGGACGAGTTGCGGTCGGCGAACGCGCAGATCGAGTTCCTGCTGCGGAAGGCGCTGAAGGAGGCGGGGCGGCTGCCGGGCGAGGCGGGCCCCCTTCCGCGTCGCGGGCGGCCTCCGGGCAAGGACCGGGGCCTGTAGCAGACCTGTGACAATCGGCCCCCACCTGCGCGGGCCCACACCCCGCCACCGACTCCGCACTCCGCGTATACACACCGCGTATACACCGTGTGTAGAGTCGGATTCATGTCCATCGGTCACACCCTCCTGGGACTCCTGGAGTCCGGGCCCCGCCACGGCTACGACCTGAAGCGGGCCTTCGACGAGAAGTTCGGTCACGACCGGCCGCTGCACTACGGCCAGGTCTACTCGACGATGTCCCGGCTGCTGAAGCACGGGCTCGTCGAAGTCGACGGCATCGAGGCGGGCGGCGGCCCGGAGCGGAAGCGGTACGCCATCACCGACGCGGGCATCACCGACGTCGCCCGCTGGCTCGCCACGCCCGAGAAACCCGAGCCGTACCTGCAGTCGACGCTCTACACCAAGGTCGTCCTCGCGTTGCTCACCCGCCGCGACGCGGCCGACATCCTCGACACGCAGCGCGCCGAGCACCTGCGCAGCATGCGCGTCCTGACCGACCGCAAACGCAAGGGCGACCTCGCCGACCAGCTGATCTGCGACCACGCCCTGTTCCACCTCGAGGCCGACCTGCGCTGGCTGGAGCTGACTGCGGCGCGCCTCGACAAGCTCCGAGAGGCGGTGACCGCGTGAGCGCTCCCGCGGGCTCCCTGCTCGCCGCCGAGAACCTGCGCAAGGCCTACGGGCCCACCGTCGCGCTGGACGGTGCCGAGTTCTCCATCCACCCCGGCGAGGTCGTCGCCGTGATGGGCCCCTCCGGGTCCGGCAAGTCCACGCTGCTGCACTGTCTCGCCGGGATCGTGACGCCCGACTCGGGCTCGATCACGTACGACGGGCAGGAGCTCGCGACGATGAGCGACGCGCGGCGCAGTGCGCTCAGGCGCTCGGACTTCGGGTTCGTCTTCCAGTTCGGGCAGCTCGTGCCGGAGCTGACCTGCGTGGAGAACGTGGCGCTGCCGCTGCGGCTCAACGGCACCCCGCGCAGGCAGGCCGAGCGGACCGCGCTGGCCTGGATGGAGCGGCTGGAGGTCGACGACCTGCGCGCGAAACGGCCCGGTGAGGTCTCCGGCGGGCAGGGGCAGCGGGTGGCCGTCGCCCGCTCGCTGGTCACCGGCCCGCGGGTGGTGTTCGCCGACGAGCCGACCGGCGCGCTGGACTCGCTCAACGGCGAACGCGTGATGGAACTGCTCACCGACGCCGCCCGGTCCGCCAACGCGGCCGTCGTGCTGGTCACCCACGAGGCGCGGGTGGCCGCCTACTCCGACCGCGAGATCGTCGTACGCGACGGGAAGTCCCGGGACATGGAGCGGGTCGTATGAACGTGCGGCGGGAGCATCCCCCGCGCGAGCGAGGCCGCGCGCGGGCGATGTGCGGGGACCTCGCCATGGGGTTCCGGTTCGCCTTCAGCGGCGGACGTGAGGGGTGGGTCCGGGCCCTGCTCACGTCCGTCGGCGTGGGCCTCGGGGTGGCGCTGCTGCTGCTGACGACCGCGGTCCCGAACATCCTGGACGCCCGCCACGCGCGCGAGTCCGCCCGCCACGACTTCTCGCTGACGCCCGAGGAGATCCCGGCGGCCGACGACACCCTCGTCGTCGCGCACGCCGGGTCCCTGTGGCACGAGCGGGACATCCGGGGACGGCTGCTGCAGCCGGAGGGCGCCCGGGCGCCGCTGCCGCCGGGTATCTCCGGCTTCCCCGCGCCCGGCGAGATGTACGTCTCCCCCGCGCTGGCCGAGGTGCTGAAGTCGTCCGGCGGCGAGCTGCTGCGCGAGCGGCTGCCCGGGAAGATCGTCGGGACCATCGGGGAGAAGGGGCTCATCGGGCCGGCCGAACTCGCCTACTACGCGGGCTCGGACGACCTCGCGGAACGGATCGGCCACCACTCGGCCGTGGCGCGCATCGACCACTTCGGGGACATCGGCGACGAGGGATCGGGCGCCCTGGACCCGGTCCTGCTGCTGCTCGTCCTGCTCGTCTTCGTGGTGCTGCTGGCCCCGGTCGGCATCTTCGTCGCCACCGCCGTACGGTTCGGCGGCGAGCAGCGCGACCGCAGACTGGCGGCGCTGCGGCTGGTGGGCTGCGACGGCGGGATGACCCGGCGGATCGCGGCGGGCGAGGCGCTCGCGGGCGCCGTGCTGGGCCTGGTGCTCGGCACCGGCTTCTTCCTGATCGGGGCCGAGATAGCGGGCACCGTCGAGCTGTTCGGCGTCAGCGTGTTCCCGGACTACCTCACCCCGACGCCCGTCCTGGCGGCGCTGGTCGCCGTGGCGGTCCCGGCGGCGGCGGTGTTCGTGACGCTGTTCGCGCTGCGCCGGGTCGTCATCGAGCCGCTGGGCGTGGTCCGTACGGCGAAGCCCGCGCGGCGCAGGCTGTGGTGGCGGCTGCTGCCGCCGCTGGCGGGGCTCGCCATGCTCTACCCGATGATCGGGCAGGGCGACGGCAACGGGGACTTCAACCAGTACCTGGTGACCGGCGGCGTCCTGCTCCTGCTCGTCGGCGTCACCGCGCTGCTGCCGTGGGTCGTCGAGGCGTCGGTGGCCCGGCTGGGCCACGGCGCGGTCTCCTGGCAGCTGGCCGTGCGCCGGCTCCAGCTGAGCAGCGGTACGGCGGCCCGGATGGTCAACGGCATCGCGGTGGCGGTGGCCGGGGCGATCGCGCTGCAGATGCTGTTCGCGGCGGTCCAGGAGGACTACACCGAGTCGACCGGCCGCGACCCGAGCCGGGTCCAGATGCAGGTCGACCTGACGGACGACGTCGATGTGGCGGCGGCCGGGCGGAAGTTCGAGAAGACCGAGGGCGTGCGGGACGCGGTGGCCCTGTCCCACACCTCGTTCGGCGACCGCCGCAAGGACCCGGAGTACACGCTGGACATCACCGTCGGGGACTGCGCGGCCCTGCGCGAGCTGGCCCGGCTCTCCACGTGCCGCGAGGGCGACGTGTTCCTGGCCGAGTCCGAGGTGGCGGACTACGACGCGAAGCTGCGCGAGCTGATGGCACCGGGCGCCACCGTGTGGGTCGACCCGTCCTACGGCGACGGCGAGCCGGCGGCCGAGGCCCGCTGGACGCTGCCCGCCGCGGTCCCCGCGGTGAACGTCCGCGAGGACTCCCTGCAGCCCCACGTGACGGGTCTGCTGGTCACCCCGTCCGCGCTGCCCGCGAAGGCCGAGCCGTCGCTGTACGGCAACGTCTACGTGCGGGTGGACGAGTCGGTGCCGGACGCCCGGGAGCACGTACGCAACACCGCCGCCGCGATCGACCCGCTCGTCGACGCCTGGTCGTGGACGTCGACCCAGCGCTCGGAGGAGTACGACACCATCCGCACCGGCCTGTTCGTGGGCGCGTCCGCGGTCCTGGTGCTCATCGGGGCGAGCCTGCTCGTCTCCCAGCTGGAGCAGTTGCGCGAGCGCAGGAAGCTGCTGTCGTCGCTGATCGCCTTCGGCACCCGGCGCCGCACGCTCACGCTGTCCGTGCTGTGGCAGACCGCGATCCCGATCACGCTGGGCCTGCTGCTCGCCATGGCGGTCGGACTGACGCTGGGCGTGATCCTGCTGAAGATGGCCACCGTCCCGCTGAGGGTGGACTGGGCGAGCGTGCTCGCGATGACCGGCATCGGCGGGGCGGTCGTGCTGGTGGTGACGCTGCTGAGCCTGCCGCCGCTGTTGCGGCTGATGCGGCCGGACGGGCTGCGCACGGAGTGACCCGACGGCCCCTCCCCCGGCGGGGGGAGGGGCCGTCGCGCCGTCACCGCGCCCAGTGGGCGCGGACTCTCCTCGTCCGGCGCCCCTTCGACCGAGTGCCGACCTCAGCCGTCGGCACCGAGCACCCGGACCGGCAACGGCCTCAGCGCCTCCCGCAGGGCGGCAGCCAGCTCCGCGTACTCCGCCGCGCGCGCCGCGCCCGGGCGCATGGCGAGGGCGATCCGGCGGCTGGGCGCGGGGTCGGCGAAGGAACCGGTGAGGAGCTGGGTGCTGCGGCTGGTCTCGACCGTGACGGCGGTGCGCGGCAGCAGGGTGCAGCCCAGGCCGCCGGCGACGAGCTGGACGAGTGTGGACAGCCCGGCGGCGGTCGTGGTCACCGGCGCGTCCTTCCGGCCGGCCTCCCGGCAGATGTCGAGGGCCTGGTCGCGCAGGCAGTGCCCCTCGTCCAGGAGGAGGAGGTTGAGCTCCCTGAGGACCTCGCGCGGTATCCCCTCCCTGCCGCCGAGCCGGTGGCCGAGCGGGGTGACGAGCACGAAGTCCTCGTCGAAGAGGGGGAGTTCGACGACACCCGGCACCCCGAGCGGTACGGCGAGCAGCAGCAGGTCGAGCCGGCCGCTGTTCAGGCCGTCGACGAGGTTGGCGGTCTGCTCCTCGTGGACCTGGAGGTCGAGCTGCGGATAGCGGTCGTGGACCAGGCGCAGGACGGTGGGCAGCAGGTAGGGCGCGACCGTGGGGATGACCCCGAGCCGCAGCGCCCCGGTGAAGGGTGCCCGCACCGCTTCGGCCTCCGCCATGAGCGCCCCGACCTCCGCGAGCACCGCCTTGGCCCGTACGGCGAGCCGCTCGCCGGCCGGGGAGAGCAGCACCTTGCGGGTCGTACGCTCGAGGAGGGTGACGCCGAGCGTCTCCTCCAGCGCGGAGACCGCACCGGACAGGGCGGGCTGGCTCATGCCGATGGCAGCGGCCGCGTCCCGGAAGTGCAGGTGCTCGGCGACGGCCGCGAAGGCCCGCAGCTGCGCCAGGCTGGGCTGCCGCCTCTTGGGCCCCACCCCGCCCACACTCTTGGCACCCACATTACCGACAGTCACTGATAACGACCTCCGATCAACACAATCGAGTGTATCCATTTCCTGAATCAATGCACCCTGTGCCACGATCGAGATCGTCCAACCCATGGGAAACGTCCGCGATCCGGACGCTTCTTCGCTGCAAGGAGAGCCTGTGCTCACTGTCGGTGACACGTTCCCCGAGTTCGAACTGACCGCCTGCGTCTCGCTGGAGAAGGGCAAGGAGTTCGAGCAGATCCACCACAAGTCCTACGAGGGCAAGTGGCTCGTGGTCTTCGCATGGCCGAAGGACTTCACCTTCGTGTGCCCGACCGAGATCGCCGCCTTCGGCAAGCTGAACGACGAGTTCGCCGACCGCGACGCGCAGATCCTCGGCTTCTCCGGCGACTCCGAGTTCGTCCACCACGCCTGGCGCAAGGACCACCCGGACCTGACCGACCTGCCGTTCCCGATGATGGCCGACTCCAAGCACGAGCTGATGCGCGACCTCGGCATCGAGGGCGAGGACGGCTTCGCGCAGCGCGCCGTGTTCATCGTCGACCCGAACCGGGAGATCCAGTTCACGATGGTCACCGCGGGCTCCGTCGGCCGCAACCCCAAGGAGGTCCTGCGGGTCCTGGACGCCCTGCAGACCGACGAGCTGTGCCCGTGCAACTGGTCCAAGGGCGAGGACACCCTCGACCCGGTCAAGCTGCTGGCCGGGGAGTGAGCTGACATGTCCCTCGACTCCCTGAAGTCCGCGATACCGGACTACGCCAAGGACCTGAAGCTCAACCTGGGCTCGGTCATCGGCAACTCCGACCTCCCCGCGCAGCAGCTGTGGGGCACGGTGCTGGCGACCGCGATCGCCTCCCGCTCCCCCATCGTCCTGCGCGAGCTGGCGCCGGAGGCCAAGGCGAACCTCTCGCCGGAGGCGTACACGGCGGCCAAGTCCGCCGCCGCGATCATGGCGATGAACAACGTCTTCTACCGCACCCGTCACCTGCTGTCGGACCACGAGTACGGCAACCTGCGCGCCGGCCTGCGGATGAACGTCATCGGCAACCCCGGGGTCGACAAGGTCGACTTCGAACTGTGGTCGTTCGCCGTCTCCGCCATCAACGGCTGCGGCCTCTGCCTCGACTCGCACGAGCAGGTGCTGCGCAAGGCGGGCGTCGAGCGTGAGGTGATCCAGGAGGCGTTCAAGATCGCCTCGGTGATCCAGGCGGTCGGCGTCACGCTGGAGTCGGAGGCGGTCCTCGCCGAGTAGAGCCGGTTTCCCCGGGCCCCGTCCACCACTGGTGGGCGGGGCCCTCGGCGTTGCCGAGCCGCTCCTGCCTCCGGCAGGGCCGTCACGTCAGCCCGTCCGGCGACGCGGGGCGCGGGAACGCGGGGACCCGCCGTGCGGTGGCGCGGCCGCCGTTCAGGCCGAAGGGGTGTCCGGGGGCGCGGGCCCCGGGTCCGGGGTCACCGGGGCGGTGTCCAGCGCCGTGGCGCCGCGAGGCCGCGGCGCCTGCCGCAGCGCCGACTCCCGTGAGTACGCGTGCAGATAGCCCACCACGGTGTTGGAGACCGCCACCAGCGGTACGGCGACCACCGCGCCGCCGATGCCGGCGACCATGCCGCCGGAGGCGACCGCCAGGACCACCGCCAACGGGTGGACGCGCACCGCGCGCCCGAGGATGAACGGCTGGAGGATGTGACCCTCGATCTGCTGGACGGCCAGGACGACCGCCAGGGTCATCACCGCGGTGAACACGCCCTGGGTCACCAGCGCGACCACGACGGCCAGCGCCCCCGAGGCGACCGCGCCGACCAGCGGGATGAAGGAGAACAGGAAGATGAAGACGGCGAGCGGGACGGCCATGGGCACGTCGAGGAAGTAGATGCCGAGGCCGATGAAGATCGCGTCGATCAACGCGACCACCACCGTGCCGCGCACGTACGCCGTGAGCGTCGCCCAGGCGCGCGGGCCCGCGCCCGCCACGCCGGGCCGGGCGACGGCCGGGACCAGCTTGAGGGTCCACTGCCAGATGCGCTTGCCGTCGTAGAGCAGGAACAGCGTGGAGAAGAAGGCCAGCAGGATGCCGGTGAGGGCCTCGACGACGACGGTGACGCCCTCCAGCCCCGCCGAGGTGATCTCGTCGGTGTTGGCGCCGACCGCCTCCCGCAGGTTCTGGGCGATACCGTTGATCTGCTTGTCGGTGACGTGGAAGGGGCTGTTGAGCAGCCAGCGGCGCAGGTCGTCGATGCCGTCCTGGACCTGGTCGGAGAGGTTGTCGATGTTCTCCATGACCTGCCAGGTCACGAACCAGCCCATCAGGCCGATGACGACGAACCCGAGGATCGCCGTCAGCGCGGTCGCGGGGCCCCGGGGCACGCCCAGGCGCTTGAGGCGGGCGACGGTGGGCTCCAGCAGGGCGGTCAGCAGCAGCGACACCACGAAGGCCAGCACGACGAGTTGGACGGCGCTGATGACCTTCATCAGGACCCAGACGGTCCCCGCGAGCACCAGCAGCCGCCAGCCCGCCTCGGCGGCGACCCGGACACCCCACGGCACGACCTGGGCGGGATCGGGGCGGGGGGCGGGGGGCGGCAGCTCCTCGGTCGGCACCTCGGGGGTGCCGGGCGGTACCGCTTCCGGCTCGTCACCCGGACCGGCCTCCCGCCGGGCCTCGGCGCGGCGGGCGTCGAGCCGCTCTCCCATCTCGGTCAGACCGGAACCCAGCCGGCCGAGCCACCCTGGCACTCGCGACATGAAACGTCCTCTTCCCCCGTCTCTCCCCACCACTCCCCCTGGAGTCGTCGGCTCCACGACCGTACAGGGCGACAGCCCCTCCCCCTAGGACGGGGAGGGGCTGCGCGGAGTTGAGCGAGCGGGCGCGGGCCCGTGGGCCCACCCGCGGTACCGGCGGTCTAGTACCAGTGGTTGGCCTGCCAGAACGACCAGGCGTCGCAGGGGCTGCCGTACCGGTCGTTCATGTAGTTCAGGCCCCACTTGATCTGGGTGGCCGGGTTCGTCTGCCAGTCGGAGCCGACGGACGACATCTTGGAGCCGGGCAGGGCCTGGAAGAGACCGTAGGCGCCGGAGGAGGGGTTGACGGCCCGGTAGTTCCAGTCGGACTCGTGGTCCACAATGTTGCTGAAGCACTGCCACTGGCCGCTGGGAACCATCTGCTGCGCCATCGCCTGGATCTGCGCGATGGTGTAGGAGCTCTGGACCGGGAAGTCGGAGGCGCTGCGGCTCGCCGCGGCCTTGGCCTCGGCGCGCTCCTTGGCTTCCTTGGCCGCCTTCTCGGCGGCTTCCTTCTTCGCGATCGCGGTCTTGGCGGCGGCCTTGCGGGCCGCTTCCTCGGCGTCCTTCTTGGCGCTCTCGTCCGCGGCGATAGCCTGGACGCTGGCCTGCTGCGTCAGGGACGCCGTCTGCACCTGGGCCTGCTGGCCGACAGGGATCTCCGCGAGGAGCGTCGAGTCGCTTGCCGTCGCCTCTGCGTCGTTGGTCTGCGCGGTGCTGCCCGAGGCAACGCCGACGACACTTCCGACAGCGGTGACCGCCGTGGCCGAGGCCACTGCGAATCCCCGGACCGAGATCCGGCTCACACGGTTTCCTTCCAGCATCGCCCGCTTCGGTGACCCTGGCGGACGCAATCGTGCCCCTGACACTGGCCTCCCAACTGCGGGGTCACGGGAGGCGCGGGCCCGGTGGGCAACTCCCGAGGGAGCGCCGCGTGGTGCTCGGGCGGCATACGACGGAGGTATGGAGTTGGCGGTGACGCTTTTGTGGTGCCGTACCGCTGGGGGTACAGGTGTGTCGTATGCGGGGCCTGACAGGAGTGAGACTCTGCCGTAACCCCACACCGCAAGGCAATTCCCGGTTGCGTGTGAAAGCTCACATCCGGTTTGGTCCCAGGGATTTCATCGTTCGGGCACATGTGAAGGCGCCGCCCGACTAGGCTCACGGCCTTTGCCGGACGGCGCCAACCACCGCGCCATCCCGGTGGACTTGGGCAGGTCGGTTAAATCTGTCCGTCCTCCAGCATTTCGGTCACAAGGGCGGCGATCTGGGACCTCTCGGACCGGTTCAGGGTGACGTGCGCGAAGAGCGGATGCCCCTTCAGTTTCTCCACCACGGCGACGACACCGTCGTATCGGCCGACGCGCAGATTGTCCCTTTGCGCCACATCGTGGGTCAGAACGACCCGCGAATTGGCGCCGATCCGGGACAGGACGGTCAGCAGTACGTTCCGTTCCAGCGACTGCGCCTCGTCGACGATCACGAACGCGTCGTGGAGGGAGCGGCCCCGGATATGGGTGAGCGGGAGCACCTCCAGCATGCCGCGGGCGGTGACCTCTTCGATGACCTCGCGGCTGGTGACCGCCGACAGCGTGTCGAAGACCGCCTGCGCCCAGGGGCTCATCTTCTCGGCCTCGGTGCCGGGCAGATAGCCCAGCTCCTGCCCGCCCACCGCGTACAGCGGACGGAAGACCATCACCTTCTGGTGCTGACGGCGCTCCAGGACGGCCTCCAGGCCCGCGCACAGCGCCAGCGCCGACTTGCCGGTGCCGGCCCGGCCACCCATGGACACGATCCCGATGTCCGGGTCGAGCAGCAGGTCGAGCGCGATGCGCTGTTCGGCGCTGCGGCCCTTGATGCCGAAGGCCTCCCGGTCACCGCGCACCAGACGCACGGTGCCCTCGGGGGTCACCCGGCCGAGCGCCTTGCCGCGCTCGGACTGGATGGTCAGGCCGGTGTGCACGGGGAGGTCGGCGGCCTCCGGGACGTACACGTGTCCTTCCTCGAAGAGGATGTCCACCTGCTCACCCGGCAAGGTCAGTTCGGACATTCCGGTCCAGCCGGAGGCGTCCGTGATGGCGAGCTCCGCCCGGTACTCCTCGGCGAGGAGCCCGACGGAGGACGCCTTGATCCGGAGCGGGAGGTCCTTCGACACGACGGTGACGTCATAGCCCTCGGCCTGCAGGTTGCGGGCGACGGCGAGGATGCGTGAGTCGTTGTCACCCAGGCGGTAGCCGGTGGGCAGCACGCTGGGGTCCGAGTGGTTGAGCTCGACACGGATGGTCCCGCCCAGTTCCCCGATCGGGATGGGGGCGTCGAGGCGTCCGTACTTCACCCGGTAGTCGTCGAGCAGGCGCAGGGCCTGCCGGGCGAAGTAGCCGAGTTCGGGATGGTGCCGCTTGGCCTCCAGCTCCGTGACCACGACGATGGGGAGCACGACCTCGTGCTCGTCGAAGCGGGTCAGGGCGTTCGGGTCGGCCAGCAGGACGCTGGTGTCGAGAACGTAGGTGCGCCGGTCGGGCTTGTGGCGCTTTGTGCTGGTCACCACGGAAGGACGTACCCCCTCGGATGAGGTCGGGGAGCGACGGAGTGGAGCTGGACCGGAAGTCGGCCGCCCTGCACGGGCCGAAAACCGGCCCTCCGCTGCGTCCGTGCTGACCGCACGATCGGGCTGGTGCAAAGGGCCTCCCGGGCGGACGGCCCCGTGCCGCCCGCTGAGATCCGACACCCGTGGTTCGGGCGTCGACCTGCTTGCCTTATGCCCTCGAACACACGCCGCCATGCCACGGCATATGACGGCGCGCTGGTGAACTCCTTGTTACTTCTGCCCCGAACGGGGTACCCGGGAGGCTTTCGCGGGGGTGCTCACCGGGTGCGGCGTGGCGGGCGCGACCCGGCGGGCGTGGCGCCCGATGGGTGGCTCAGCCGCCGTAACGGCGGTGCCGGGCCGCGTAGTCACGCAGGGCGCGCAGGAAGTCGACCTTGCGGAAGGCCGGCCAGAAGACGTCGCAGAAGTAGTACTCCGAATGGGCCGTCTGCCACAGCATGAATCCGGACAGCCGCTGTTCGCCGCTGGTGCGGATCACGAGGTCGGGATCGGGCTGGGCCCCGGTGTAGAGGTGGCGGCCGATCATGTCGATGTCGACGGACTCCGCGAGCTCCTCCATCGAGACGCCCTTGTCCTGGGCGTCGAGGATCATCGAGCGCACCGCGTCGGCGATCTCCTGGCGGCCGCCGTAGCCGATGGCGACGTTGACCAGTATCCCGTCGATGTGGGCCGTGGTCTCCTCGGCCTCCTTCAGCGTGCGCTGCATGCCGGCCGGGAGGAGGTCGAGGGTGCCGACGTGGTGCACGCGCCAGCGGCCGTCGGCGGCGAGGGTGCGGACGACGTCCTCGATGATGCCGAGGAGGGGGACCAGCTCTTCCTTGGCGCGGTCGAAGTTGTCCGTGGACAGCAGCCAGAGGGTGACGACCTCGACGTCCGTCTCGGAGCACCAGCCGAGGAACTCCTCGATCTTCTCGGCGCCGGCCCGGTGACCGTGCACGGTGGTGGAGCCGGCGGCCTTCGCCCAGCGCCGGTTGCCGTCCATGATGACGCCGATGTGCTTGGGCACCTGAGCGTGGTCCAGGTGGCCTTCCACCCGGCGCGCGTACAGCCTCACCAACAGGCCGCGCAGCTTGTCGCGCAGGTTCACGTGAATGTCAGCCCCTCCGTGCGGATGCGGTCCCCGCGAGGCGGAAGCCTACCCCTGCGAGGCTTGGGCCGCGCGCCGGGTGGGGCGGTCGCGGGTGCCCCGCCGGGTGCGGGTCGTGGTGGGTCGTGGCGGGTCGTGGCGGGGTTCCCCACACCCCTCAGGTCCGGCGCCTGGGCCCGTGCCTACGAGTCACCCGGAAACGGACGAAAAAACGGGCCGGTCCGTGGGGGGGAGACGGACCGGCCCGAGGGGGGGTTTCCACCATAACCCTTCGTAAGGGATGGTGCGTGCATCAGCGCGCCACAATTACTCTCCGAAATCACCCGGCGACGGTTTGCCGGGCACCGAGGGCGGCATTTTCGGGTGATTCATGGCCGAAAGACAGCGGATTCCCAGGCAGAACAGGCCGTACGGCGATGGAAGTGGAGGTATCGATCCCACTTCACCTCTGTCGGGCACTCGCGCGGCAGTCCCCCCGACGGGCTACCCGGGCCCCGCACGCCGCCTTGACGCGACCGGCACCGCGCAGCCCCCTCCACTGCGCGGTGACGCCCGCGCAGCTTTGCTCACGCGAATTGCCTGGGCTCGAACTTACGTGAGGCAGACGGGTGATGCGAGCCGTCCGCGATAACGATGTGGAAACCCTGTGGAGATGACGGGATGTTCTGTCGCGGAGTGTCCCGGAATACCCCATTCCATGAGGGGGGTCGAGAACAGGAATGCTCCCCCGCCACCCCCGTCGTCCCCGGCGCGGGCGTCGAGGATCGGGCCAGGGTGCGGTGGGCGCGGGGTGAGCGTGCGGGGTGCGCCGGGGTCGGAGGGTGGTTCCTGGCCAATCCTGTCCCGGGGGCCGGGAGATGGCCGGGGAGGCCGCCCGGGGAGGCGCGGGGGTGCGGCTGACTCCCCGTGCGCGGCCCCCGCACGGCCCCCGGGTTGGGGGTGCCGTGGACGCGTGGTGTGGACGACGGGTGTGGACGACTGGTGTGGACGAGTGGCTCGGGAGCGTCGCCCTGGGGAGCCGGCCCGCGTGGACTTCGCGGAGGCGGCTGTGCGGGCCGGGCCGCGCGCCCGCGTCAGCGGCTCGGTTTGCGGGCCACGAGGAGATGCCGGGTGCTGTGGGCGACGAAGGACCCCTCGGCCTCGATCCGCTCGTGCAGAGAGCGCAGTTGCGGCTCGTACGCCGCCACCGTGAAGCCCGGCACCATCCACACCACCTTGCGCAGGAAGTGGACGACGGCGGCGATGTCGTGGAACTCGACGCGCAGACGCTCCGCCCGCAGGTCGACGACCTCGAGGCCGGCCGCCTCGGCGTCGGCGCGTTCGCGGTCGGGATGGCGGCCGCTGCTCACCTCCTCCGACAGGGGCCCGAGGAAGTGCTCGACGAGTTCGAAGACGCTGCGCGGCCCCACGTGCTGGGCGAAGTAGGTGCCGCCCGGTTGGAGGACACGCGCGATCTCCGCCCACAGCGGCCGGACGGGGTGACGACTGGAGACCAGGTCGAAGGTGTCGTCAGCGAAGGGCAGGGGCGCGTCCTCGGCGGAGGCGACGACCGCGATGCCGCGCGGGCGGAGCAGGGCGGTGGCCTTGGCGACGTTCGCCGGCCAGCCCTCGGTCGCGACGGTGAGGACCGGAGCCTTCGGGGCGGCCCGGCCGAGGGCGAAGTCCAGGACCTCCCCTCCCCCGGTCTGCACGTCCAGCGCGGCGCTCGCGCCGACCAGCCGTCCGGCGAGGGACACCGCGTAGCCCCAGGAGGGCCGCGCCTCGGTGGCCCGCCCCTCGAACCACGAGAAGTCCCACCCTTCGGTGGGCACGGCGGCACCTTCGGCGACGAGGTCCTCGAAGGTGCGGTGCTGGTCGTCGTCCATCGCTGTCACGTCACTTCGCTTGGGCCACTTGGGTCACTTCGGTCACTCGGTCACTCGGTCACTCGGTCACTTCGGCATCGGAGAGCCACTTCAGTCACCTGAGCACTCCAGTCACTTCACAAGGGCGCGTACGTCGTCCCCGACGAACCGAACGAACCCCTCGGGGTCGGGCTCGTCGGCGGTCGGCAGGAGGACGACGGTGTCGGCGCCGGCGTCGGCGAAGCGCTGGACGGTCTCGGCGACCCGGGCGGCGTCGCCGGCGACTCCGAGGCCGGGGGTCCCGGTGTGGCCGCCCGCGGTCAGTTCCCGCTGGAGGCGGGCGTCGGCGTCGGGTCCCGTGGCGGTGAAGACGTAGACGACGATCCTGTGCGGCCGTTCCGGATCGCGTCCGGCCGCCGCCCTGCCCTCGCCGATGATCCGACGGGCCTCGCGCACACCGTCCGGGGAGAAGACCTCGTTGAGCAGGGTGCCGTCGGCGACCTCGCCGGACAGCCGCAGGGTGCGCGGCCCGATGCCGCCGACCAACACCTCGGCGCCGCCGTCCGGGGGCCAGCCGAGGGCTACGTCGTCCAACGTCACGTACCGGCCGGCGGTCGTGATCCGCTCCCCGTCCAGCAGGCCGCGCAGGGCGAGGGTGTACTCGCGCAGCAGGGTCAGCGGGGACGCGGCGCGGGCGCCGACCTGGCCCATCCAGTCCTGTACGCCGTGGCCGACGGCGAGGCTGACACGGCCCGGGAACATCCGGTGCAGGGTCGCGGCCTCCATCGCGGTGAGGGCGACGTTGCGCAGCGGGACGGGCAGCAGGCCGACCCCGACCCGCACCCGCTCGGTCCACGCCAGCGCGGCCGCCGCCGCGGAGATCCCCGCCTCCAGGAAGCAGTCCTCCCACAGCCAGAGCTCGTCGAGCCCGGTGCCGTCGGCCAGCCGGGCGACGCCGCGGAGGCGTTCGGGAGGGAGTTGGGGGCGGAAGACGGCGCCGAGTTGGGTCATGGGAACTTCCTAGTGGGCGGGGATGGCCGGGACAACTGTTTTACGGCCGCCCCCTTCCGGCATACCTCATGAGGCGCGCTCAGCCACTGATCGCCAGTCGGCCCGGATCTCGGGCTGGTGACGCACACCAGCTCGTCCCGAAGTTCGCGAGCCAGTTCTGGGGTCAGCTTCTGGTGGCATCGTGTGAGACGGCCGGGGGATCCGGCGCGCTGACCCTGGCGTCGAGAAGAACCTGCTCCTGCCGCCCGGTCGCGCCCTTGATCTCGCGGCGAAAAACGACGTCGACGTCCCCGGCCACGGCAGCGGTGTCGGCCACGTAGACACCTTTTCCTTGTTCTGGATGACAGAACAAACAGGGGGCAGGCCACGGCCGAGGCGGCCGTCATCCCAGGATCTCCACCTCGGCCCCGGCCCCCACCCCCCACCGCACCATGGCCCCTGCCTCCGCCTCCAGCACGTGTCGGGCCCGGAGTCGAGGCCTCCCCAGCCGTCCGGGCGGCATGGTGCGCACGGCGAGGACCCGCATCCTCCGATCGAGGTAGGCGACGTCGATCGGCATGCGCATACCGAAGGTGTGCACGCTGTTGGCGGGGGACAGCAGCATCGCCCCGTCGACGGATTCCCGCCCGAGCAGCCCCCTTCTGCGAGCCCGGTAAGAGGCGGCGATCTCCAGCGGAACGCGCAGCCCCTCCCCGCCCACGACGAGCTCCCCCCACCCGTCACGCCAGCGCGCCATGCCCGTCTCCCCTCGGCCGTGTGGCTAACCTCTGCACCGTAGCGAGCCGGGACACAAAGAGGTGGCCGTCGTATGCGGAAGATCGTCCTGATGATGTCGGTGTCCCTCGACGGTTACATCGAGGGCCCGGACCGTGACATCTCCTGGCACCGGGTCGACGACGAGCTCCACCGGCACTTCAACGACAGCATCCGACCGTTGGGCGGCCTGATCAGCGGCCGGGTCACCTATGACCTCATGGCCGCGTACTGGCCCACCGCCGACGCCGATCCCGCAGCCCCCGCGTGGGTGGCCGAGTTCGCCGGCATCTGGCGGGACATCCCGAAGTACGTCTACTCCCGAACGCTGGAACACGCCGACTGGAACACCACCATCGTGCGGCACGTCATCCCGGAGGAGGTCCGGGCCCTCAAGGAGCAACCCGGCGACGACCTGGCTCTCGGCGGTGCCGACCTCGCCGCCGCCTTCCTCCGCCACGACCTCGTGGACGAAATCCGTCTCTACGTCCACCCGGTCCTCGTCGGCCGAGGCAAATCACTCTTTCCCGAGACCGACGCGACGACCTCCCTCCACCTCATCGAGTCCCACACCTTCTCCAACGGTGTCGCCCTGCTGCGTTACGCCGTACAAAGCTGACGGCGCCCCCGACGGCGGGCAATATTGGCTGAATAGCAACGGGTTAGTGCACCGGTTCTTACTACGGCACCGTCATTCCGTGAAATAAAGTCCGTACAAAGGCCCGCGATCAGCTGCGAACGGCTGGTACAGCGGGAGATGCCGATATGACAATACGGGAGCGGGGGAGGCCACGGCCCATGGCGTGGGACGAATGGGAGCAGCTGAAATCCGACACGGTCGAGCGGAACTCGACGCAGATGCGTCTCAACCAGCTCCCGGCGGACAGAGGCGCAGGCAGCCCGGCCGGTGACCTGGTGGTCAACCAGGACGACCTCGGCGCCGTCGGCCATGACGCGTACCTCCTGTACGAGGACCTGCAGGCCGGCGCGGACATCGCCGGTGCCGGTGCGAACAAGGAGGGTGTGGGGTCCTCCCACCAGGCCGCCGCGGCACTGACGTCGCACGGATTCGCGTCGGGCGGCGCGCTGGCGACGACGGTCGACATCTGGACATCGCAGCTCAAGACGGTGCTCCAGGCCTGCGCCCACATCTCCGATCACCTCGACTTCACCAAGAAGCTGCATGCCCAGGAGGACGCCAAGATCGGGGCCGTGCTCCTCAGCAGCGACGGCACCGCCCTGCCCGTGTCCCGGATCAGCAAGTACTTCCAGTAGGAGCAGCCCCGTGGCCCTCACGTACCTGGACCTTGTCGAGGTCGACCTCGGCAAGCTCGGCACCGCGGTCTCCGACTGGGAGAAGAGCGTGGACGCGCTCAAGGCCGCGGCGGCAAGCGCCCGCGCGGGCATGCGGGCCAAGTCGGACAAGGCCCGGTGGGCCGGCGTGAACGCGACGGTGACCCGTGAGTTCGTCACCAAGACGGCGAAGGAGATCGCCGACCTGCACACCGAGGCCGCCGGCATCCACGCGGTGCTCGTCGACGGCCACACGGAGCTCGTCGCGCTCCAGAAGAAGATCAGCACGGCGGTTCAGCACGACGCCCCGAACCTCGGGGTCCGCGTCGAGGACATCGGCGAGGGCCGGGTCCGCTGCTTCTTCCCGCACATCCGGGGCGAGAGCGACGACCGTACGCAGGAACAGCTCGACGCCAAGCAGGAGCTGGAGGACCGCATCAACCGGCTCGTCGCCCACGCCTCCGAGATCGACTCGTCCCTGGCCCGCGCGCTGGCCAAGAGCCACGGGGGCGACAAGCACAACGCGGGTCACACGTCGTACGACTCCCTCGACGACGCCCAGGCCGAGCGCGCCGCGGAACTGGCCAAGCTCGGTCCGGAGATGACCGACAAGCAGTACATGGAGCTGAACTCCATCATGCGGTTCAACGCCAGGGATGCCGACTTCTCCACGGACTTCTACAAGTCGCTCGGCGGCCCGAAGGAGTCACTGGAGTTCTACGGCCGCATGTCGCTGGACGGCACCACGGGGAACGACAAGGAGCGGCTCGCTCTGGCCCGGCAGCTCCAGCGGAACATGGGCCTGGCCCTGGCCTCGGCGACCGACCCCGACAACAAGTCGCACCTGCCGGCGAGCTGGTCGTCGAAACTCCGCACACTGGGCACGCAGCGGATCGAGCTCTACCCCGGTGCAGGACAGTCCCCGTACGGCTACCAGCTCCTGGGCGGCATCCTGCGCTACGGCAACTACGACGCGCGGTTCATCAATCCCATCGCCGAGCACGTCGTGCAGCTGCACAGGAAGGACCCGTACCGGTTCATGGACAACAAGCCCATGGCCGGTGGATCCGACCTCGACCGGGGCTTCAACCCGTCGGGAAGAACAGGTGCCGGCTACGACCCGCTCACCAGCGTCCTGGAGGCGCTCGG
Organism: Streptomyces sp. NPDC051315; assembly: GCF_044455165.1. NCBI lineage: Bacteria > Bacillati > Actinomycetota > Actinomycetes > Kitasatosporales > Streptomycetaceae > Streptomyces > Streptomyces sp. NPDC051315. The sequence continues at coordinate 116,730 of NZ_JBITEN010000006.1, read as the reverse complement.
GCACAGCCCCGAGGCCGCGACGAAGTTTTTCACCGACCCGCCGACGGCCTACAAGGAGGACGGCACGGTCGACGCGAACGGCACTCTCGACTTCACGTGGTACTTCGACGAGCTGAACAAGAAGGACTTCGAGTGGGCCCCGGACAGCCTCGTCCACCACGGCAGCGACGAGGCGAAGCACGCCCGCGAGATGGGCCCCGACGCCCTGGGGCACGCGCTGCAGACGGCGACGACGGGGGCGGCGTGGGATGCGGATCCGCCGGAACTGCATCGGGACGAGAAAACATGGGAGGTCATGGAAAAGGTGGTCCTCCGTTACAACGTCGCCTCCAATGACGGGCCGCCACACGAGGCCATGCAGGACAGCCTCGCCCACATGGGCGCGTCATACATCGATGACCTCAACTACTCGATCATGGACTTCGGCGGCACGGGCGACCCGCTGGAACGTGATCAGTTCTTCGGTCACAGCAGCGACGGATCGGCACGACGTTCCTTCGGTGAGCACGCGGCACGGAACTTCATGATGCTGGTCTCGGGCAACGAGGACGGATACAAGACACTGACCTCGGCCCAGCAGGTGTACATGGCCAGTGGCCTCGCGGCTTTCGAAAAAAATCAGGACGCCGGCCTCACCTTTGCTCACAATGCAGCCAAAGTGCACGGGATTCTTGACGAATCACGGTCCCATGGGATGCGTGAGGAGTTCAAGGGTTCGGAAGAGGCCCAGCAGATGCTGCAGGAGCAGAACGGGGAATGGCGCAAGTCGCTGGTGAGCGGTGGGGTCACCGTAGCGGCGACAGTGGGGGCAGCGATGCTCCTCGGCCCGGCAGCGGGCGTCGTGGCAGCCACCGCCGTTCCGCTGGTCATGGAGTCTGCCGGAGCCGCGGTCAGCACCGCCTACGGCAACCACACCTTGGAATACCTGAAGGACCATGAATACACGAATGACTCGGCTGCACTCGATGCCGTGCAGGGCATGGAAAGCATCGGAGAGCGGGCGGCCACACAGCCCGTCTTGAACTACATGCAGGCCCTGGGCGTGAGCAATACGGAATCACTGGAGACCGTGCGGGAGATCGAACAGTCTTACCTGACTGGAAAAATCGCCATCTCGAACAATGAAAAGGTCTCGTCGTGAGGTCACTGACACGGATTTCCTGGTGTGGGGCGATAGCGGCGCTGGCTTTGTCGGCCGGATGCTCGGACGAGCAGTCACTGAGCGACAAGTACCCCACGCAGTGGCAGACCTGTAACACCCTGTTCGGCACAGAGAACATGGCATCCCTGAGGGACATGGTCGGACCGGATGACCTCGAACTCACCAACGGTTCTCTTTCCGTCGACGAGCTCAAGGAGAGCCTGACGGAAGAAGCGCTCGAGCCCTACAACAAGTTCAAGGGCTTCGATGAGTACGATGTCTGTCGACTCTCGGGCGACCACAGCTTCTCTGCCATCGTGGCCTGGGCCCCAGCGTCCCTAAAGGAAGTACAGTCTCCCTCCGGGCGCTGGCATCAAGTAGGCACGTCTGTTTACGTGTCCGACTACTCCCCCATCGTCCTCGTGTTCCGCTGCGACATCCCGGGCGCCTCGAGTGGGCAGCAGGCGCAGGTACTGCTCGAATCCAGGATTCACGAGGTAGGAGCGCCCGAATTCACGGAAGTGTTCCACCAGAAGCTGACCGTGAGCCTGGCTCGCACTCTGAGCACCGAGCTGGCATGCGTCAACAAGCCCGTCATTCCCGACGACTTGCAGATCGGCGAATGACCCGATCCCCTCTGCTCAGCTCGCCGTCCGCGGGAACGTGACCTCCACCCGGCGGTTCTTCTTGCGACCGGCCTCGGTGGAGTTGTCGGCGATGGGGTACTGCTCGCCGTAGCCGCGTACCTCGAAGGTGACGTTCGGGTCGTTGAGGTCGCCGGCGAGGGCGGCCTGGACGGCGTCGGCGCGTTGCTTCGACAGGACGTCGCCGTGGGCGGAGGAGCCGAGGTTGTCCGTGAAGCCGAAGACGCGCACGCGGGTGGCGTTCTGCTTCTCGATCTCCCCGGCGATCGCGGCGATACGGGCCTTCGCCGTGGCGCCGAGCTTCGCGCTGTCCTTGCCGAAGAGGACCTCCGCCTGGAGGGCGAAGGTCACGTCGGCGTTGGTGTCCTCCCGGCGCTCGTCCCCGCTCTGGTCCTCGACGACCTGCTTGATGTCCAGCACCTTGGGCTCGGCGAGCGTGGCGCCTTCGGGCAGTTTGAGGTCGGGGTCGTTGGCGTCGACCTGGACGGGGGCGGTGGCGGTGGGTTCTGTGCCCGGGGGGACGCTGGGGCCGTCGTCGGCCTGGGCGAGGGGTGGGGTGGTGAGGACGAGGGTGGTGGCGGCGGCGATCACCGTGAGTCGTGGGATCGAGCGTCGGGTGCCGGGGTGGGTCATGGTGGCCGTCACCCCGAGACCGTGATGTTGACGGGGGCGAACATGGGGAGTTGGAACGACACGTCGGCGGTATCCGTGGGCGGCGCGGGGAATTGCATGAACACCGGTACGGTCTCACCGGACTTGATGCTCGAGACGCCCGTAGTGGTGAGAGGGCGCCCATCCGTGTCACGCAGAACGTAGTAGCGCTTCTTGCTCTTGGAGTCCACCAGAGTGGCGCCTCCGAACGATCGGCCGTTCCTGATGATCTCCGTCTCGTTGCCGCTCAATTGCGCGGGGATGGTGAGCAGGTCGGCGCTGTCGTTCTTGAGCTCGCCGGTCACTGTGACGAAACCGCCGGAATCGCGCGTGGCTGAGGTGATCTGCAGCAACAGGCCGCTGGGGCCCTTCGACTCGGCCAAGGGCTCCTCCGACTGTCCCTCCTGAGCACTCGGCTCGGAACCGCCTTCCCTCGAAGCCGACGCCGACGCCTCGGGCTTGTCGTCGTCACCGCCACCGCTGCAGCCGGCCACACCGAGGCTCAATCCGGCCGCCACGGTCAACGCAGCGATCCCCCTGCGGGCCTTCGCAGTCAACCGAATGCTCATCGCTCTGCTTCCTTCGTCACTCGTCGTTCGCTTCAGAGGTCGGCCAGATGGACGTCGAAGAGGTCCTCCGGCTTCGGGAGGTCGGTGAGATCGTCCGGGTCCAGGGTCCACTCCCTGTCGTCCTCACAGGTGAGCACCGGCAGTAGACCTTCACCGGCATCCTCCTCGGGAAGTTCGAACGTGCAGAGCGGCTCGATCACGGCGGTGGCTGTCGCCTTGGCATGCAGGTTCTCCGTACCAGGGACGATGGAGTCACCGACCGCCTTGTCGGTCTCGACGTCGACCGTGTAGCCCAGGGGCAACTCATACACCGGCCGGCAATCGGCTGTGGCGTCGTTCTGTGCGGCCAACTGGGCCGCACGCCCGCACCCGTCGAGGTCTGCCCCCTTGCCGTCCAGAATGTCCTGCCACTTCGCAGGGTCGAGCACGTTCTCCACCCACTCGCCGGCGATCTGGTCCCTGGTGTCGAGGGCCGCCGCGAGGGCCGCCGCGTCGGCCGCCGTCTGGGCACCGTTCCGGTTCGTCGCCGCCTGGCCGACCGCGAGGAAGGCGAACGCGAGAAAGAGCAGGCCCGCCACCACCGTGACGTAGATGGGAAAGGCCTGCCCTGCGTCGCTGAGGCTCCGAGGGCGCCTCAGCCGCTGATCACCTCGTTGATCTTGTCCGTGATCGCGTTGTAAATCGTCTGCCCGATGTCCGTCCCCGTAATAGCCAACACGATCGCCACCACCACCGCGATGATGCCCAGGTACTCCACCGCCGTCTGGCCCTCGTCGCGTGTGGCGCGGGACCGGAGATACGCGACCGTGGTGTTGATCCAGTTGGTCATGCTGTTCCCCTCCAGGTGTCGCGTGACCGGCGTGGTGCGGGCCGGTGCCGTGGTCGGCGGGGAGACGGTACGGCTGGGTGGGGTGTCCCGGGGAGGGTCTCAGGGCCCAATCGCGGGCCCAAGGGAGGGTGCGGCGGGGTGTCGTCGGGCGCTCTGTCACCGGGCGTCACCCCAGTCCTCGGTGGGGCGTCGCCGTCGCGCCGAGCCACTTGGCGGCCGCCTCCGCGCGGCTGGTGCTGTGGAGTTTGGCGAAGATGCGGTTGATGTGGTTCTTGACCGTCTTCTCGCTGATGAAGCAGGTGGCGGCGATCTGCTGGTTGTTCATGCCGGATGCGATGAGGTCCATGATCTCCGCCTCCCTCGCGCTGAGTCGGAACTCCCGACGTGACTGTCCCACAGCCGATTGCAGGTGCGAAAGCTGTTTTGGAGAACTGGTGAAAAATGGGGGTGATGAGGCTACGTCATTGTGTGCAGTCGCACTCGTGCGGAGTTGAGCCAGTACGGCTGTCGCCGCCGTCGGGGTGAGGTGCGCCCGGCCCCGGCCGATGTCCCGTACCGCCAACGCCAGTTCCTCCACGGTGAACTCGCCGTGGACGAGGTAGCCGCCGGCGCCGCGCCGCAGCGCCTCCTCGACGATCCGTGACTCGCCGCTGTAGGTGAGCATCACGACGGGGGCGATCGGCACCAGGTGGGGCAGGGCCGAGATGCCGTCCACGCCGGGCATGCGGACGTCCAGCAGGATGACGTCGGGGCGGTGGTGGATGGCGGCCTCGTAGGCCTCGCGGCCGTCGGCCGCCTCCGCGACGACGGTGATGTCCTCGCGGTCGGAGAGGAGGGCCGTGAGGCCGGCTCGGACCACGGGGTTGTCGTCGGCGACCACGACCCGCAGCGGTGTGTGCGGGTCCGGCGGCCGGTCGTCGTCGAAGGGGTTCGGCGGCGGCTGCGTCGGTCGGTCGGGCATGGGAGGCCTCCTTTCGTCGTGGAATACGGCGTGTCAGTCGGGGGTCGGCAGGGGTGCCAGGGGCAGTTCGAGGCGCACCTCGGTTCCCCGGGAGTGGGGGCCGCGGCCGATGTGGAGGCGGGCGCCGAGGGAGGCGGCCCGTTCCACCATGCCGACCAGGCCGAAGTGGCCGTCGCGGCGGAGTTGGTCGAGCGTGGTGCCGGGGGGCAGGCCACGGCCGTCGTCCAGGACGCTCAGGGTGAGCAGCTCGCCGTGTACGCCCGCCCGTACCTCGATCCGGGCCGGATCACCGTGCCGGTGGGCGTTGTCCAGGGCTTCCGCCGTGATGCTGAGGAGCCGGCGGGCCACCGTGACCGGGACGGGGAGCGCGGTGCGGTCGGGCGGCGGGTGGAAGGTGGCCGGGCGTCCGGTGCGTGCCGTGAACCGCGCGGCCAGCGAGGCCAGTTCGGGCAGCGCGTCGACGCTCTGTCCCGCGTCCGGCTCCCGGCGCAGGTCGGTGAGGAGTTCGCGGGACTCGGCGGCGGCCCGGCGTGCGGCGCGGGCGACGAGTTCGGCCTGTTGCCGCAGGCGCGCCGGGTCCGTGGTCGTGCCGCCCGCCGAGCGGGCCAGGCCCTCCGCCGCGAGGGCCAGGCCGTGCAGGGTCTTGGCGACGGAGTCGTGCATCTCGCGGGCCAGCCGGGCGCGTTCGGCCGCGACCGCCTCGGTGGCGGCGAGACGGGCCCGGACGGTGCTCAGGGCCTGGGTGGCCGTGCCGAAGCGGAGCATGAGGTTGCGCAGGTTGGATCCCATGGCGCCGGTGATGACGCACAGTCCGGGCAGCAGCAGCCGCTCAGCGAGGCTCACCTGCGCGCCGTCCTTCAGGGCGGCGTGGACCAGCAGGAGGATCAGCGACTGCAGGGAGGCGAAGCAGGCGGCGCCCCGCCAGCCGTAGACGATGCCGGCGAGGAGAGGGGTGCAGACGCTGACGTAGGCGAGGGTCGTGTCCGGGCCGGCGGAGACCAGGAGCAGCGAACCGAAGAGGGTGTCCACGGCCAGGAGGGTGGGGTGGGCGAGGAGGAGGGGGCCGAAGCGTTCCCAGTCGCGGAAGAGGACGTACGAGCCCATGAAGGTGGTGACCACGGCCGCGCCCACCAGGCGGCCGCCCAGGCCCGGGGAGGCGTTGAGGAGGGCGGCGGGGGCGGCCAGGGCGATCATGGCGAGGCGGAAGCCGAAGACCTGGCGGCACATCGCCTGGAGGGCGTTGACCTGGAGCGGGATGGGCGTGTCGGAGTGCGGTAAGGCGTCCTGGCTCGTGACGGTGTCGCCCGGGGCGCCACCGGGGATGTCACCGACGCCGGGGGCGCCGTCGTCGTACGCGCTGTCCCCGGGGCGCGGCTCGGGGTGGGTGACGTGGGGCGGGCGGGCCGCCGGTGCGGGGGGCCTCGCGCGGCGCCGGAGCAGGCCGCCGCGTCCCCTCGTGAGCGTCGTCATCACCGTCACCCCGTCCTCCTATTCGCCCGTGAGGGGGCTGAAGTCCGTGCCGGAGCCGAGCAGCAGGCCCGCGCCGAGGAGGAGCATGGTGGCCGGGACCATGAACGTGGTGATCATCAGCGTGGCCCGGGGGACCGCGCGGGCGGCCCGGCGGCGCGCGTTCTGGGCGTCCGTACGCCGCATGTCCTTGGCGATCGCGACCAGCGTGTCGACGATCGGCGCGCCCAGTTCCTCGCCCTGCTGGAGCGCCGTCACGAACATGGCGACCTGTTCGGAGTCGTTGCGGCGGCGGAGTTCGGCGAAGGCCTCGCGGCGGCTCACCCCCAGGTCCATCTGGCGGAGCGTGATGCGGATCTCGTCCGCCCAGGGGCCCTCGTACTTCGACGCCACCCGGTCCAGCGCCTGCCGGAAGCCGAGGCCCGCGCTCACCACGACGGCGAGGACGTCCAGGAAGTCCGGGAGGGTCCGTTCGATCACGTCCTTGCGGATGCGGATCGCCGACCAGATGCCGACCTCGGTCCAGAACACGCCGAAGGCGAGGAGGAGGAGCGCCAGGACGACGTCGCCCCGCAGCAGGAACACGACGCCGCCGAAGCCGCCCAGGGCGCCGTACACGGCGCGGCGTGCCGCGTAGCGGTCGATCGTCAGGCCGCCCGGGTTGCCCGCCAGGTCGATCTTGCGGCGGTACTTGGCGACCTGTTTGGGGCCCATCATCCGCAGGACGGCGGGGGCGTACCGCATGCCCAGACGGTCGACGAGGGAGTCGACCGCGCCGGTCCGTGTGGAGCCGACCTCCAGGGCAAGCGCCAGGTCGGCGGGCAGCCGGGCGTCCGCCCGGTACATGCGGATGCCGGTGAAGACGCCCCAGACGCTGAGGCCCATGACGAGTGCGAGCAGGTATTCCATGTCCGTGTCCCTCCCGGGCCGCTCAGACGTCGATCCGGGACATACGGCGGATGAGGAGGAACCCGACCGCGTACAGGGCGAAGGCGATGATCACGGCGGCCTGGCCGAGGGGGGAGCCGGTCATGCGGTCCAGGGCGCCGTCCTTGACCCCGTTCATGAGGAAGAGCGAGCCGACTCCCAGCACCGGTACCGCGTACGACGTCATGCTCACCTGCGACAACTGCGTCCGCACCTCCCGCCGGGTCTCCTTGCGCTCCTCCAGCGTCTCCGTCAGGTTCCGCAGCGCCCCCACGACTTGTCCGCCCGCCCGGTTGGAGAGGACCAGCGTGGTGACGAGGACGACCAGTTCCCGGGACGGCAGGCGGTCGGCCAGTTCGCCCAGGGCGTCGTCCAGGGAGTGGCCGACGGCCAGCTGGTTGGCGACCTTGGCCAGTTCCTCGCCGGCCGGGGCCTCCAGTTCCTCGGCGGCCATGCCGATCGCGGTGCGCAGGGCGAGACCCGCGTGAGTGGCGTTGGCCAGGATGCGGGCCAGTTCGGGGAGTTGGTTGATGAACCGCTCGATGCGTTTCTGGCGCTGCCAGGTGAGGAACTGCCACGCAGCCCCGATGCCCAGGAGGCCGGCCAGCGGCCCGAAGAAGGGGGCCAGGGTGGCCTGGCCGATCAGCCACAGGGCGGCGACCGTCGCCAGCATGCAGGCGAAGAACTCACCCGGCGTCACGTCCAGGCCCGTCGCCTGCAGTTTCAGTTCCAGCGTGCGGCCGAGGTTCGTACGGCGCAGGCGGCGGTCCAGGGTGCGGAAGCGGCGCCGGCGGCCGGTGAGGACGGGCCGGCCGGTGGCGGAGAGGCGGTCGACGAGCGCCGCCCGCTGGGCGCGGCCCCGCGCGTAGGTGTGCAGGCCCACGACGGCCAGGACACAGGTCAGGAGGGTCACGCCGGAGGTGAGGGTGATCAGGGTCTGGAGATCCATGGGGCCGCGTCCTGTCCGTCCTGTCCGTTCTGCCTGTTCTGCTCGCTCTGCCTGTTGTGCCTGTACTGCCTGTTCCGCCTGTCCTGCCTGCGGGGTCTGCCGGCGCACCGGGGTCACCTGTCCGTCCGGCGTGTCGGGGCCGATCCGGCTGTTCGGCCGGTCCGGCCGGTCCGGCTGCCCGGCTCATCTGCCCGCCCGGCTGACCGACGTGTCCGGGCCCGCCCGGCTGACCGGCCCGTCCGGGAAGGTCCGCCCGCCCGGCCCGTCCGGTCCACCCGGCCCGCTCCGGCTGCCTACCTGCCGGCGGCTCACCTCGCTTCCCGGGTCGTGAGTTCGTCGAGGGTGCGGGCCACCCCGAAGGCCTGCGGGACGGGCTGGCTCGCCATGTAGAGGCGGTCCGCGGCGCGGCGCGGGAGCGGGAAGTACTCGAAGACGCCGTAGATGCGGCCGTCCGCCGCCATCGGCCGGGCGTTGAAGCGGGCGACCGTCGCCAGCCGGTACGGCTCTCCACCGTGGCTGTCGAGCAGCGCGATCTCCGTCACCCGGCGCGCCCCGTCCGCGAAGCGGGTGAGCTGGACGATGACGTCCACGGCGCTGTTGATCTGGTCGTGGAGGGCGACGAAGGGGATCTCGACGTCGGACATCGAGGCCAGGGTCTGCAACCGCATCAGGGCGTCCTCGGCGCTGTTGGCGTGGACGGTGGCCAGGGAGCCGTCGTGGCCCGTCGACATCGCCTGGAGCATGTCGAGCGACTCGCCGCCGCGGACCTCGCCGACCACGATCCGGTCGGGCCGCATGCGCAGCGAGTTGCGGACCAGGTCGCGGATGGTGATGCGGCCCTTGCCCTCGACGTTCGGGGGGCGGGACTCCAGGCGGATCACGTGCGACTGCTGGAGCTGGAGCTCCGCCGAGTCCTCGATGGTGATGATGCGTTCGCCCTCCGGGATCAGGCCCGAGAGCGCGTTCAGGAGGGTCGTCTTGCCGGTGCCCGTCGCGCCCGAGACGATCACGTTGAACTTGGCCTGCACCAGTCCCGCCAGCAGGTACAGCATGGGCTCGTCCAGGGAGCCGAAGCCGATCAGTTCGTGCAGGGTGAAGGAGCGCGGGAAGCGGCGGATGGTGAGGGTGGGGCCGGTCAGCGACAGCGGGGGGATGATGACGTTGACGCGTTCCCCGGAGGGCAGACGGGCGTCGACCATCGGGTTCGTCTCGTCGACGCGGCGGTTGACCGTCGAGACGATGCGTTCGATCGTCTGCATGAGCTGGTCGTTCGACGCGAAGCGGAGCGGGAGTTGCTCCACCCGGCCCGCCCGTTCGACGAAGATCGCGTCGGGGCCGTTCACCATGATCTCGGTGATGGAGGCGTCCTCGAGGAGCGGTTCGAGGATGCCCAGGCCGAGGGCCTCGTCGACCACCCTGCGGATGAGCTGGGAGCGTTCCACCGTGGACAGCACCGGGCCCTCGCGGCTGATGATGTGCCCCAGCACCCGCTCCAGCCGCACCCTGCGCTCGGCCGCCGCCAGCGAACTCATCTCCGCGAGGTCGATCTCCTCCAGCAGCTTGGCGCGGTAGGAGGCGACGAGGTGGCCGTCCTCGCCCCGGCTGCCGTTCTCCTCGGGGGAGGTGATGCGTGCGCGCAGGCTCATGTCCGGTGCCTTCCTTCACGGGCCATCAGTGGTCGACCGGCATCGTGGCGGTCTTGTGGGCCTGGCCGAAGTCCCCGATCCCGGGGATGACGGACGGGATCGTGACGCTGGAGGTGACCTGGACCTCGTCGCCCAGGTCGGCGGGCGAGCAGCTCGTGCCGTCGGCCAGCCAGCTGCTGACCGCGTTCCGGCAGGCGCCCTGGACGCCCTCGTCGAGGGACGCGCTGCGGGCCCCGGCCCGGGCCGCCGTCCCGGCCTGCTGGGCCGCGTACGCGACCAGCCCCAGTTGTACGGCGGCCAGCGCGACGGCCAGCAGGATCGGCAGGAAACCCAGGTACTCCAGGGCGACCTGGCCCCGGTCCCGGGCCGCCTGACACCGGCCCCGTACCCCTTGGCCCCGGTCCCTGGCCACTGGGCGCCGACCCTGTTCCACCGGGCCCCGAGCCCGGGGCACCGGGCGCCGTTCCCAGCTCTCCTGCCGCCGGCCGCGCGCCACCCGACCCCTCCCCCGCGCCCCTCGGTGCCGCTCCCCGGCGGCCTGGCCCCGGTCACGTCCGCCGCGTCCGTACGCCATCTCAGTCGTCCTCTTCCTCTACGGCGCCCGCGTGGCCGTGCACCGTGAACGGGAAGGCGATCGTGCCGGGGAAGAGGACGGGGACCCGCAGCCGGACGTCCGCCGTGACGAACCCCGCCGACGACGAGCAGCTCACCTCGGCGCCCGCCTGCCACGCGTCCGGCAGCTTGTCCGTGCCGGCCTGTTCGCACACTGCCTGCCGCTCCCCCGGATGCGCCGCCGTCCCCTCCCGCACCGCCTCGTCGGCAGCATTCCCCGCGAGCGTGAAGGTGTACCCCAGCAGCACGAACTGCCACACCATCACCAGGGTCACGAGGATCAGCGGGGTCATGCCGAGGAACTCGATCGTGACCTGGCCCCGGTCCCGGGCTCCGCGCAGCGCTGGTAAGGACATCCCCTCAGTCCTTCCTCCGCCGGAGCACCACCGAGCCCCGGTCCCCGCCCCGCGCGGCCCGTCCGGTCCTGCGCGGCGAGGCGCCCTCCGCCGCCCTCACCAGGCCCAGCTCCCCCGCGAGCGCCCACATCGCCTGCCGGACGCTGCCCTTGGCGTCGAGGGCGTGGACCCGGCCGGCGTCCACGGCGGCCTGGAGTTCCTTGAAGTGGGCGGGGATCGTGGTCGTGGCGATGGCGGTGCCGGTGATCTTCCGGATGAGCGTGGGCTGGATCTCGGTGGCGCGGCTGTGGCGGTTGACGACGACCGTCGTCTCCTCGGCCTTGCGGATCTGCAGGCGGTCCCACATGCGGACGGTGCGCTTGGCGCCGCGTACCGCCACCACGTCCGGGGTGGTGACCAGCAGGGCCGTGTCGGCCATCTCGACCGCGGCCGCGCCCGCGCCGCCGAGCTGCGCACCGCAGTCGACGACGACGACCTCGTAACGGGAGCGCAGGGCGCTGACGATCTGGCGGGCGGCGCGGTCGGTGACCTCCTCGCCGCGCTCGCCCTCACCGGGGGCGAGGAGGAGGGCGACGCCGCTGTCGTGGCGGAAGACGGCCTCGGAGAGGATGCGGGGCGAGATGTCGGCGATGGCGGCGAGGTCGACGACCGAGCGGCGGAACTGGACGTCCAGGTAGGAGGCGATGTCGCCGGTCTGCAGGTCCATGTCGACCAGGGCGGTGGGTCGGCCGGACGCCTGGGCTGCCAGCGCGATCTGGACGGCGGTGAGGGTCGCGCCCACGCCTCCCTTGGCGCCGCTGACGGTGACGACGGTGCCGCCGGCGCCGGTGAACACGTCGCCGCCGTGGCCGAGATGACGTCGTACGCCGACCGACCACTGGGCGACCGCCTGAACGCGGTTCGCCAGCTCCTCGTAGTTCAGGGGGAGGGCGACCAGGCCGCGGGCGCCGGAGTCCATGGCCGCCGCGAAGAGGCCGGGGCTCGCGTCGGTGGTGACGAGAATGACGCCGACCGCGGGGAAGCGCAGGGCGACCTCGCGGACCAGCTCCAACGCCGGGACCGGGCCGATGCGTTCGTGGACGATCACGACCTCGGGCAGTTCGTCGACCGACTCGGCGGCCAGCCGGGCGAGGGTGTCGACGAGCTGGGTGGAGTCGGCGACCGGGGTGACGGGTTCGGCGTCCGGGAGCTGGCTGAGCAGGGTGGTGAGGGAGCGGACCGCGTCCGCGTCGCCGACGGCCGGGAGGATCCTCGTGGGCATGGGCGGCGGCCTCTCACTTGTCCGTGGCGAGTTCGTACGTACGGTCCTGCTCGGGAACCGCGGTGGGGGCGCCGGGTGCCACCAGCGCGAGCCGGACGCGCTTGGCGAACGACTCGGCGTAGGTGATGCGCTGGGCGTCGAGGGTGGACAGCGCGAAGGTGATGGGGACCGCGTCGGTGGGCTGCCGCCCGCGGTCGTCGGCGTCGGGTTCGAGGGCGGTCAGCTCGCCGACGTCGAGGACGCGGGCGTTGGTGACGATGATCTTCGACTGGTCGGGGTCGCCGTCCTTGGCGCCCTCGAAGGTGGCGTAGACGTTGACCGAGGAGCCCGGGGTGATCTTGCCGGCGACGCCGGTCGCCGCGTCGATCATGATGGCGACCTCCTGCTGGCCGGGCTGGAGGGCGGGCTGGTCGACGATCATGTCGCTCTGGAGCAGGGAGCCCTTCTTCAGGGTCGTCACGGCGATCTTGCCGCGGATGGCGGCGAGATCGGTCACCGCGTTGCCGGAGAGCCAGCGCTCGGGCATCTCGATCTTCTCGAACTGGCCCGTGGTGAGCGGGGTGTAGGGCGCGACGTCGGACCTGAGCCGGTAGGCGGTCACCTCGGGGCCGACCTTGGACTCCACGTCGTCGATGACGGAGAGGACGCCGGCGAAGGCGCCGAGGGCGCACACCACCGACAGGAGCAGGAGAATCACGCCGCGGCGCTGACGGGAGTTCATGAAACCGTGCAACCTCGTTGGGGGTCGGGTCGAGCGGACGGGTGCGGGCGGGGTGGTGGACCTGGTCAGCCGCCGGCGGTGAGCGCACGGCTGTGGCGGCCGCCCGCGGTGAGCGCGCGGACGGGGCCGGTCGTCTCGTGGGCGGGCGGCGGGGTGGCGGAGCAGAAGACGCAGCGGTCGCCGATGACGTCGACGCCGCACCAGTGGCAGACCGTCTGCCGTACCGAGGTGACCAGTTGGTAGAGGACCGACAGGTCGGGCAGGTAGGCACAGAACTCGACGAGCTTGCCGGTGCCCCACCAGTCGGCGGACTCGGCGGGCAGCTCGGTCTCGCGCAGGCCCTGGACCTTCCAGGCGGGGGCGAGGGTGCCGGTGACCCAGTCGGCCGGGAGCCGGCCCGGGGCGACCAGCATCCAGGTGCCGAACTCCGGTCCCGGCAGCACGGTTTCCGCACTCACCTTCACCAACTGCGGCTGTGGATGGGCGAGGACACCGAACTGGCTGCCCGGGACCCAGGACCGGGCGTGCGACTTCAGGCCGACGGGGATCCGGTCGAGGCGGGCGACGGAGGCGAGCAGGGCGCCGGTGTGGAGGTAGTGGATGAGCAGCCGGCTCGCCGAGGCCAGGACGCCGGGGCTGAGGTCGCAGGAGGCGAGCTGGCGCAACTGGCGGGCCAGGACGGCGAGCGCGAGCGGGGGCAGGTCGGGCCGGAACAGGGCGATGCGGTCGCTCTCCAGGAGGGAGCGGATGGTGTGCAGCCGGTGTTCGACGGCCGGGGGGACGGCCCGCGAGTACAGGACGATCAGGTACCCGTGCTGCTCGACGAGTGTCTGGACGTCGGCGACGGCCTGGTCGAGGGGCCGGCGGTCCAGGCCGTCGAGGACGGCGGCGGGCACGGTCCGCTCGTCCTGCGGCGGCAGCGCCAGCTCCGCGCCGGTCACGGCAATGGCAGTTGGCACGCGCAGCTCCCCGATTCCCGCGGTCCGGCCCACCGGTGTGTTACTCCGGCGCACCGGGGTGACTTCATTGCGTGACTACCTCAGCACTGTATCCACGCCCCTGTGGCCGGAGAACCACTTTCCGTGGCTGTGCACCAACTGCCCTTCCCTCAAGTCAGGCCAAACCGGGGCAGGTTACGCACATCAAGGCCTCCCCTGGCGGACACCTTGACAACACAATTGGTCTGGACCAACTTGTTGTCATGTCCCCACAGAAACGATCGACACGGTTCTGGTCGGGAGCGGTGACCGCCGCCCTGACCCTCTTCCTGTCCCTGGCGGGCGCGGCTCAGGCGTCCGCCGCGGACGTCAACAACGCGAGGAACGCCGGCTTCGAGTCCGGGCTGACGAACTGGACCTGCTCGGCGTCGAGCGGCACGGCCGTCTCCTCCCCCGTGCACGGCGGCACCGCCGCCCTGAAGGCGACCCCGGCGGGCCAGGACAACGCCCGCTGCTCCCAGACGGTCGCCGTCGCACCCCGCTCCACCTACACCCTGAGCGCCTGGGTGCAGGGCGGTTACGCCTACCTGGGCGCGGCCGGCACCGGCACCACGGACGTCTCGACGTGGACCCCCGACTCCCCCACCTGGAAGCAGCTGTCGACGACGTTCACCACGGGCGCGTCGACGACCTCCGTCACCGTGTACCTGCACGGCTGGTACGGCCAGGCCGCCTACCTCGCCGACGACGTCTCGGTGTACGGCCCCGACGGCGGCGGTGGCGGCGACCCGGCCCCCACGGTCCCGGCCGCCCCGAGCGGACTCGCCGTCTCCGGTACGACCTCCTCGTCGGTCTCCCTGACCTGGAACCCGGTGTCGAACGCCACCGGCTACAGCGTCTACCGCGACGGTACGAAGGTGACCGCGGTGACCGGCACGTCGGCGACCGTGACCGGGCTCGCCGCCTCGACGTCGTACGCCTTCCAGGTCACGGCGGTCAACACGGCCGGTGAGTCGGTCAAGTCGGCGGCGGTCACGGGCAGAACGGCCGCGACCGGCGGAGGCGGCGGGGGCTCGGTGCCCCGGCACGCCGTGACGGGCTACTGGCAGAACTTCGACAACGGCGCGACGGTCCAGCGGATCTCCGACGTCCCCGCCCAGTACGACATCATCGCCGTGGCCTTCGCGGACGCCACGACGACACCGGGCGCGGTGACCTTCACCCTGGACTCCGCCGGGCTGGGCGGCTACACGGTGGACCAGTTCAGGGCGGACGTCCGGGCCAAGCAGGCGGCCGGCAAGAAGGTCATCGTCTCGGTCGGCGGTGAGCGCGGCACGGTGAGCGTGAACGACGCGGCGTCCGCGGCCAACTTCGCGAACTCGGTGTACGCGCTGATGCAGACGTACGGCTTCGACGGCGTCGACATCGACCTGGAGAACGGCCTGAACGCGACGTACATGACGCAGGCGCTGCGCGCGCTGTCGGCGAAGGCGGGCCCGTCGCTGGTCCTGACGATGGCACCGCAGACCATCGACATGCAGTCGCCGTCGAACGCGTACTTCCGGACGGCCCTGAACGTGAAGGACATCCTGACGGTCGTCAACATGCAGTACTACAACAGCGGTTCGATGCTGGGCTGCGACGGCAAGGTCTACAGCCAGGGCTCCGTGGACTTCCTGACCGCCCTGGCCTGCATCCAGCTGGAGAACGGTCTCGCCCCGTCCCAGGTGGGCCTGGGCCTGCCGGCCTCGACCCGGGGCGCGGGCAGCGGCTACGTGTCGCCGACCGTCGTCAACAACGCGCTGGACTGCCTGACGAGGGGCACCGCCTGCGGCACCTTCAAGCCGCCGCGGACCTACCCCGACCTGCGGGGCGCCATGACGTGGTCGACCAACTGGGACGCGACGGCGGGCAACGCGTGGTCGAACGCGGTGGGCCCGCACGTGCACGCGCTGCCGTAGGACACGGCGGGGTGAGCGGAGGACGCCCGGTTCCCGGCACCGCCGGGGACCGGGCGTCGGCATCCGGCCACGGCGGATCCCCCCGCGGGAAGCCGCGTTGCATCCGGCAATCCGCTGATGTGATGATCCCGGGCATGGTGGTGGACGGGGGAACCGGCCCGCAGGAGCAGCCGCGCAGGTCCCGGCTGGACGAGTACGCGGAGATGGCCGTGTCCGGCGGCACGGGCGACCAACCCCCTCCGGGTGACGCCCTCCCGCCGCCCCCCGGCACCACTCCACAGGCGCCCTCCGAGCCACAGGCCAGGGCCACCGCTCCCGCTTCGGACGCGATGGACCGACTCGACCGTGACCGCCGTGACTTCCCGGCGCTGCTCGGCGAGTTCCGCCGTACCCCCGTCCTGGTCCCCCTCGCCCTCGCCGACGGCGACGAGGCGCCCCTGGCCGCCGACTTCGGCGGCATCCGCTGGATCTACGCCTTCTCCGACGAGTCGGCGCTGGCCCGGTTCGCGATCGCGATTTGCGAAGGAGGCACACACGCGTGCCCGAGAGGACAGTACTGAGCGTTCTGGACACCCTCACGCCGATGACAGATCAAACCGCGGTGTGCGTGGTGCGATGCGTGGCCGGAACCGCCGTTCTCGGCATGGCTTTCACTCCCGAGCCTCACCAATCAGCAGTAGGCGCCTACGCGAAAAGCCTCATCCTGGAAAGGATCGAGTGGTATGGAATGAATGTTGAGCAGTTGGACACCGTTCACTCTGGAAAAGCCACCCTGCGAGGCGGCGCGGCGGAATCGCTGACACCTGGAACCACGCCGAGCAGGCGGGAGACCTGCCCATCGGTAAGCGACTACGCACGCTTCACGTGGGCGGTCCGCTCCATGGCCCAGTGGCCCACGGGCTCGCGTGCGGCGCACTGCTGTGCGTCAACAACGGCTCGCTGTGGAACGCCATGGCTTGGCACGGCACCGGCTACGACGGTGAGCGCTCACGTCTTCGGGAGTGGTGGGGAATCACCACTCCCGAAGCGTGGCAGTCCGCTCTGCGGCAACTCCTGGACTGCGCATCACACAGCGATGTATGGGAGTTCGCGCTGAGGCTGCGCCGCACCATCGCGCGTGACTTCGGCGGGCACGTCGACACCGGGTACTGGCGGCAGGCCGCCGCCAGTCTCATCCGCGCGAACTCCGGTGGTTCGACCGTGCTGAGTGCCGATGGGGTGACGAAGACCGAGCCACGACCCACGTCCGAGACCGAGGCCCGTATCGAGGGTGTGCAGCGACTCATCGGCCGCATCACGCGCTACGAGGCCCGGATGCGCGCCGACGGAGTGCTCGACGAGAACCGGTACGTCTCCTCCGTCGACGCCTGGGACCTCGGGCGGGCATCGAAGATGGCACGGTGGGGACTCGGAGCGCGGTTCGGCACCCTTCAGGAGGCTGAGTCTGCCGTGGTACAGGCCAGGCGGGCAGCCTCGCTGTCCTACTGCCCCTGGCAGGACTTCTCCGCCGGCTACATCCTCGGACGGTGCCTCCACTTCGACGAGGAAGAGTTCGGGGAGTGGTACACGGACATGCTCGACGCTCACCGGATCCTGATGTCCGACCCTGGAAACCCTTGGCTCAACATCCCCTTCCGGTAGCCCTTCCGTACGCCACCGCACTCGCCCTCGGCAGCCTCGCCCACATCCGCGTCCCACCGCCCGGTTCACGCGACTCGCCGAAGCCCCAGTCGCCGTCGCAGGCGCGGCAGACGCAGGCGAGGACGCGGAGCGCTGCTCGGCGGCGGGTGTCACAGGCGGCGGCGAGGCGGGGTTGGGTGTGGCGGGGGTGGTTGTCGTAAACGATCACCCGGAGGGTGTCGGCTCGGTAGCGGAGGGAGAGGTAGAAGTCGGCGGATTGCGTGAACTGGGCCGCCACCGCAGTCAGTTCGCCGACCGCTTGCAGCGCCGGATCCAGCATGTCGTGCAGGCCGTGGGCCTTCAGCATTTCGCGGGTCGCCGCTCGCGCGAGGGCGGGACTGGCCAACGCTGCGGGGAGCGTGAGGCTGTAGGAGAGGGTTTCGGGGATGGGGGCGGTGAAGTCCGCGGGGAAGGTGGGGGCGACAGGGCAGAGGGGCATGGGCATGGCGGGGCTCCTGATGGGCGTACAGGTGTTCGCAGTCGGTGGCTCGTCTCCCTGGCGCGGGCCCGCCCCTCCAGGGAAAGAGCGTGCGGACAGGCTCGCGCGATGCACTGGCAACTGCCGATGCGTAGTTGATGCGTTACTGAATGTAAGACTCCTAGTGGTTCAATTACCACGCGATCTTTGAAATTGACCCGATCGTGGTCGCTCGGTGCCGATTGGCGGCAGACTGCTGACGAACCGCACGGAAGGAACGGCATGCCCCCGAGGACGACCCCCACGGAGCGTCAGAGGCGTCTGGGCAGTGAGCTGCGCAAGATGCGGACGGCGGCGGGGATAACGGCCGACCAGGCCGCCGGGCTGCTTGGCCTCGACCGCGCGAAGATCTCCAATATCGAGACCGGCATCCGCACCATCAGTCCGGAGCGGCTGCGCACCCTCGCGTGCAACTGCGACTGCTCGGACCTGGTGTACATCGAAGCCCTCGTGAGCATGGCGCGGCCCAACGGACGGGGCTGGTGGGAGCGTTACCGAGGCTCCCTCCCCGCCGGGGTACTGGACATCGCCGAGTTCGAGGCGTTCGCGACACGGATGCGAACCGTCCACATCGCCCACATTCCCGGACTGTTGCAGACCAGCGATCACGCCCTCGAACTTTTCCGGGCAGTGTTGCCACCGCTTCCGGACCACGAGGTCGCCCTGCGACTGGCGTACAGGGTGGAGCGTCAACAGGTGTTGGATGGGGACAACC
Organism: Streptomyces sp. NPDC051315; assembly: GCF_044455165.1. Taxonomy (NCBI): domain Bacteria; kingdom Bacillati; phylum Actinomycetota; class Actinomycetes; order Kitasatosporales; family Streptomycetaceae; genus Streptomyces; species Streptomyces sp. NPDC051315. Next base: position 98,224 of record NZ_JBITEN010000006.1, on the reverse strand, counting down.
CGCCCGAGTACGTCGCCGTCGTGCACGAGGCCGCGGTGCGGATGCAGTTCGGCGGGCGCAAGGTGGCCCGCGCCCAGTTGGAGCACCTGCTGGACGTCTCCGAGCGGCCGACCGTACGGCTGCTGGTCATTCCGTTCGCCGCTGGTACCTTCCCCGGCTCGGGGCAGACCTTTAACTTTCTGGAAGGGCCGGTCCCCCAACTGGACACCGTCCAGGTCGACAGCACCCATGGGCCGGAATTCCTTGACGGGGAAGCACAGTTGGCCAAGTACCGTACGCATCTGGACTGGATGGAGCGCATCGCCCTCTCCCCGGAGGAATCGCGCGACTTCGTTCGGGACATCGCCAACAGCCTGTGAGGAGACGCCAGATGGATGCCATCACTTGGGAGGAGCCCTTCTGCGGCGAGGGAGCCAGCTGCTTCCGCCTCGGCACCGACCCCCAAGGCAACGCCTACATCGCCATAGCCGGCGCCGAGGACGCCTACCTCACCGACTCCCGCGAAGCGCTCCGCACGATGATCCTCGACATCAAGGCGGGGAAGGCCGACCACCTCCTCTGAGAACGGTGGCCTTCTCCGGTCGGTCTCAGCGGTCCAGAGGACGCAGGCACAGGTTCGTCGTGCCGTCCTCGCTGTACTTGAGGTCCGCCATGTACTCACCGTCCTCGCACCCCTCCAGGCCCGGTTGCGTCACCCGCAACTGGGCGGCCGTCGAGTCGCACGTGACGGCTTTCAGGTCCTGGTCGCTCCAGGAGCCGTCGTTGCGGGCGCAGGTGCCGACGGTGAGGGGCTTGGGGTCGCTGTCGCCGCTGAGCAGGCCGACCACCATCAGGACGGGGGCCGACACGACCAGCGCGGCCAGCAGGGTCAGGGGGACGAGGGCGACCATGCCCGCCGGGCGCTTCATCAGCGGCTTGCCCGGGTCGAGCGGGGGCCGGCCGCCCCAGGTGGTGGGCTGGGGGAGGCGGAGCAGGGCGGAGCGGGCGCCGAGGTTCATCAGCAGGACGGCGCCGGTGATGATGACGGACAGCGGGCTCCACCAGCCCAGCAGCATGGTGTTCGCCTGCATCTCACGGAAGACGGCCAGCCCGCAGGTCCGGCAGAACACCCCCTGCCGCCGCAGGTTGCGCATGATCACGATCATGCCCTGGTGGCCCCGGACGGTCACCGGTACGGCGGGTGCCGCTCCGCAGACCTGGCACACGAGGGCGGGGGCCGCACCCGGCTGCGGGTACCCATGCGGTGTCGGCGCGTACACCGGGTGTCCGGCCGGCGGCTGGTAGGAGGGCGGGGGTGTGCTCACGAGGACTCCGTCGTTGATCAAGCAGTCGGTGCAGCACCCTATCCAGCCGCACCGGCTACCCCATCGGCCGGTAGTGGCCCAGCACCCACGCCAACTGCCCGAACCATCCCGCCAGTTTCTCCCGCGGCTTCGCGTCCACGACGGCCTCGTAGAACCTGCCGTCCAGATGGACCACCGCCACCATCAGCGCCTTGCCGTTGGGGCTCGCCTTGTAGTGGACGCTGCGGATCTCCGGCCAGTCGAACTCGGCCGACACGCCGTACATCTCGAAGGCGATGCCCGAGGCGTCCACGACGATCGAGTTGTGCCTGTCGACCGCCAGGAACTCCGGTGCGGACGCGGCGGGGGCGCCGTACGGGGGTGGCGGGGCCGCGTACTGGGGTGAAGGGGACGCCCCGCAGGGGGGTGGTGCCGGGGCCCCGTACGGGGGCGGGGGCGGGCCGAAGCCCGGGGGCGGGGGTTGATGGGTCATCCTGCGGTTCCTCCCGATCACGGCGCGACGGAAACTGCGCTCATTCTTTCCGTCCCCGGTGAAACATTTCTCCGGCCCCACCCCATCAATGAGGTGAGGACAGTGCGCGAGCACGGACACACCAACTGGGGGAGCACATGGGGCAGGCCGCCCGCGTGGACGAGTACGCGGAGTTCGCTGCGGCGCGCACCGGGCAGCTGTACCGGTCCGCGTGTCTGCTCACCGCCGGGGACACCCATCTCGCCGAGGATCTGGTTCAGGAGACCCTCGGCAGGCTGTACCTGCGCTGGGGCCGCGTCTCGCGGGCGGAGAACCCCGCCGGGTACGCGCAGACCGTCCTCACCCGCACGTTCCTCGCCCACCAGCGCCGGCGCAGCAGCGGTGAGCGTGCCGTGGACGTCTTCCCGGAACGTGCCGACCACGCCGCCGACGTACCGCTGCGGCTCACGCTGCTGCAGGCCCTCGGCCGGCTGCCCGCCAAGGACCGGGCCGTCCTCGTCCTGCGGTACTGGGAGGACCGGTCGATCGAGGAGACCGCCGGTGCGATGAACGCCAGCTCGGCCGCCGTACGGACCCGGTGTGTGCGGGCCCTCGGCCGGCTGCGGGAGCTGCTCGGCGAGGACATCGGCGAGTACGCCAGACCGTGAGCCGGAGCCTTGAGCCCTGGGCTTACGGCCCATGGACTCGCCGGCCCCTGACACTGCCCCCCACGACTTCTTCTTCACTTCGAACCCCGGGAAACGGTGGTGTGCCATGCCCGTCGAACAGCCCAACGACCCCTTCGAGGACCGGTTCTCCGCCGCTCTGCGCCAAGCGGGCGGCACCTTCGACACCGACCGGGCGGCACTCGTCGCCGCGGGCCAGGCGTACGGGCGCCGGCTGCGGCTGCGGCGGCGGCGGGCCGTCGTGGCGGGGGGTGCGGCGGGTCTCGCCCTCGTGGGGGTGGGCGGGGCCCTGCTCGCACCGTCCGAGGGAAGCGCGAGCGAGAAGCAGCGCACCTCCGTCGCCGCGAAGCGGTCCGACGAGCCGGGTTCCGTCTCGGCCGACGAGATGATCCGCACGCTCGAGAAGCTGCTCCCCGAGGGCGAGATCAGCGGCGTGCAGGGGCGGGGGACCGATGATCCGCTGCCGCCGTACGCGTACGTCGTGTTCGACGACGGGAAGGGCGCGGGGGCCATCTCGCTGAGCGTGGACCGGATCGCGCGCGGCACCGAGACCGTCGACCCGACCCGTGAGGTGATGCCGTGCCCGGACCCGGACTCACCGATGTCGAGCCTGGACCACTGCGTGACCGAGACACTGCCGGACGGCTCCGTGGTCACCCTCTTCCAGGGGTACGAGTACCCCGACCGCCGTGCCGAGACCAAGGCGTGGGGGGCGGACCTGGTCACGCCGGCCGGACAGCGCGTGAGCGTGAGCGAGTGGAACGCCGCCGCCCAGAAGGGCGAGCCGGTGAGCCGGCCCGAACCACCGCTGTCGCTGGACCGGTTGAAGACGCTGGCGGCGGCGAAGGAGTGGCGGCGGGTCGCCCACGCCATCCCGAAGCCGAGCCGGCAGCCGGCCCCCTCCACACCCCGGGGCACCGAGGGCGTCGGGGGCCGGCGGATCCTCGGGCTCCTCACCGCCGCGCTCCCGGACGGGCTGAAGGTCGTCTCGCGCGGCGCGCAGGACCCGGACTTCGCCTACGTCGTCGTGGACGACGGCAAGGGCAGGAGCTACGTCCAGATCAACGTGCAGGCCGGCATGTCCGACGCCGCGGACCAACTCTACGGCGCGGACTCCGAGACGCTCGCCGACGGCACGCGTGTCGCGACGCGCCAGGGACCGGGCGAGAAGGGCGGCGAGGGGGTCGTGATGTGGACGGTCGACACGATGCGCGAGGACGGCAAGCGCGTGGTGGTCAGCGCCTTCAACTCGGGCCGCCAGGACACGGCCGCCACCCGTGAGGAACCCGCCCTGTCCATGGCGCAGTTGCGGAAGATCGCCCTCAGCCCGCAGTGGCTGGTGATCGAGGGCGGCTGACCTATGGCGGACTGGCCCTCAGCGGCGGGCCAGGCGGGCCGGGTGTCCCCCGGCCCGCCGGGGCTCAGAAGAACTCCGACCACGGCTGGTCCCAGATCTGCTTCACGCACAGGACCAGGAACAGCAGCCCGGCCAGTGCGAGCATCCCGTTGCTCACCCAGCCGTTGCGCCACTTTCTGGGCGTGCGGGAGGAGTTGAGGAGCCAGATCAGGGTCCCGGCGAGGAACGGCAGGAACGCCGCGCCCAGCACGCCGTAGAGGACGATCAGGCGGAACGGCTGGCCCTGGAAGAGCAGGACGATCGGCGGGAAGGTCAGCCACAGCAGATAGGCCCGGAACGGCCAGGAGCGCTCGCGGGCGCCGGAGGCGACCTCCGCGCCGGTCGTCCGCTCACGGCCGCGGTAGCGGGCGACGAAGTCGGCGAACATCAGGCTCACGCCGTGCCAGACGCCGATCAGGGAGGTGAAGGAGGTGGCGAAGAAGCCGATGAGGAAGAACTTGGCCGTCGCGGTGCCGTACTCCTCCTCCAGGATGTCGCCGAGCTGGATGAGGCCCTTGTCGCCGCCGGCGATGGCCACGTTCGCCGAGTGCAGCAGTTCCGCGCCGACGAACAGCATCGCGATGACGAAGATCCCGGTGGTGGCGTAGGCGACGCGGTTGTCCATGCGCATCACCTTCATCCAGCCGGTGTGGGTCCAGCCCTTGGCGTTCACCCAGTACCCGTAGGCCGCGAGGGTGATGGTCCCGCCGACGCCGCCGATCAGACCGAGGGTGTTGAGGACGGAGTCCTTCTCGTCGGGAAGGACGGGCAGGAGGCCCGCGAGGGCGTCCGGGAGGTTCGGGGTGACCCGGATCGCCAGGTACACCGTCACCAGGAACATGACGCCCACGAGGACCGTCATGACCTTCTCGAAGACCTCGTACTTGTTGAACCAGACGAACACCAGGCCCACCAGCCCGCAGGCGATGGCCCACCACTCGAGGTCCATGATGTCGGGGAACAGCGCCTGGAGGGGCAGGGCGCTCGACGACATCGCGGCCGCGCCGTAGACGAAGCCCCAGATCACGGCGTAGACGACGAAGAAGTACGTCGTCCAGCGGCCGAGGCTGGCCCAGCCGTCGAACAGGGTGCGGCCGGTGGACAGGTGCCAGCGGCCGGCCGCCTCCGCGAGGGAGATCTTCACGAGGCAGCCCAGGATCGCCGCCCAGAGCAGCGTGTACCCGAAGTTGCTGCCGGCGATGAGGGTGGCGACCAGGTCGCCGGCGCCGACGCCGGTCGCGGCGACGACGATGCCGGGGCCGATGTGGCGCCAACTGGACTTGTGGGGGGTGTGCTCGGTGCTGCCGGATGATGCCTCGGTGTCCGTGGGGTTTCCCGTGGTGTCCGCCATGAAGGTCAAGAAAGCCCAATCGAGGCGGTCGGGCAAGAGGGTGTGCGCGATCTCCCCCGGATGTGCTCGCGCGCCGCCCACCGCGGCACAACCAGCCGCCGGGGGGTCGGCCCCGGCGACCGGGCGAACCCGCGGAGGCCGGCCGGCCCGGCCGGGCGCTACGGCTGTCGCCGGCCGCAGCCGTCGCACCCGCACGTGCCGAGCTCGAACCAGACGGTCTTGCCCGACCCGTCCTGGTGACAGCCCCAGCGCCGGGCGAGCGCCTCCACCAGGAACATCCCCCGGCCGCTCTCCGCGCAGCCCGCCTCCAGGACCTGCGGGGTGCGGCGGCCGGTGTCGGTCACCTCACAGCGCAGGACACCGTGCGCGGCGGACAGCACGAGCCGGAAGTGGCTCGCGGAGTGCAGCAGGGCGTTGGTGGCCAGCTCGCTGACGAGGAGGACGGCCGTGTCGAGCAGGTCGCCCCGGTCGGCCAGCCCCCACGCCTCCAGCTGTCGGCGCACCTCGGCGCGGGCCTCACCGACCGCGGACGGCCGGGGGTCGTACCCGACGCTCAGGTTGCCCGCCCCGAGGGGCGGTTGCAGACAGGCGCCGTACGGAGGGTCGGGGTCCGGGAGGCGCCCCCCGGCGAGTTCCAGCATGGCTTCAGGATGGCCTCCCCGGACGACCCGTACACGGGGAGGACTACCTGATTCCGTACCTGGGGTACCCGCGTACACCCGTGAGGTCTACGGGTCACCCGTACTGGAGGCGTACGTCCGTGCCCCCGTCCTCGGCGTCGCGGACGTCGACGTACGCGCACACCTGGCGGGCGAACCACAGGCCCTGGCCGGGCTCCAAACCGGCCGTGGGAGGGGGGACGAAACCGGCGAGGGGGTCCTCGACGCGGCGAGCCAGGGTCAGTTCGCAGACGCAGCCGGTGCCCTCGCCCCACAGCAGGGCGCCGGCGACCGGGCCGAGCGAAGCCGCCTCGGTGACGGCCGTCGCGAACAGTTCGGCGTCGGCGTCGGCCAGTCCGCGTCCGGCCGCCCAGGCCCGCACGGCGTCCCGCGCGGGCTCGGTGAGCCGGAGCGCGTCGGACGGGGGCGGGGGCAGCGGTACGGCGTCCAGTTCGGCCGCGAGCCGTACCGGGTCCTCGTACACCCCGGTGCCGGGGTGGGCGCGGCGGGCGGCGGCGACGAGGGCGGAGCCGGCGGTGCGGGTGTCGTAGACGCACAGGGCGGTGGTGGCCGAGGGGGCGAAGAGGAGGTTGGCGAGGGCCTCGTAGCGGATCCACTCGGCGCTCTCGCGCGGCGAGCGTCCGGCCCGTCCGTTCCACACCGGTTCCATGAGCAGGTGGATACGGCCGCCGGGGCCGGCGTGCGCGGCGAGGTGCCCGGCGGCCCGGGCGACGGCGTTGGCGGCGGAGCCGGTGTACCAGTCGGTGTGCGGGACGAGGCCGACGCCCTGGGCGTCGGCGCCCAGGGCGTCGCGCAGCAGGTCCAGCTTGGCGGGGGCGGCGATGACCACGGGCGGGGGCTCGTCGGGTGCCGCGAGCCCTTCGGCGAGGAAGGGCAGGGCGACGGCCAGGAAGGCGTCGTCCGTGCCGGGGGCGGCCATGCGGTGGTCGAACGCGCCGGGTGCCTGGGCCGGTCGAGTGCTCATCGGTCCCCCATCTGTGGTGTGCGGGTGGGTGTGAGTGCGGGTGTGGTGGCGTGGTCGCAGGGCGGGCGCAGGGGTGCGGGTGTCACCGCTGGGCCGTCACCCAGGCGGCGATCTGGCTGCGGTTGCTGAAGCCGAGTTTGCTGAGGATGCGTTCGACGTGGCCCTCGGCGGTACGGCGGGCGATCACCAGCCGGTCGGCGATCTGCTGGTTGGCGAGGCCCTCGGCGACGAGTTCGGCGACCTGGACCTCGCGGCGGGTGAGGCGGACGGCCGGACCGTGCGGTGCGGGCGCGGCGCTCGTGACCGGTTCGTGGGACGGCGGCAGGGCGTCGGCGGCCGGACCGTGCGGCCGGGGTGTGCGGCCCGGGGCCGCCGTGGGGCCGTCGGCCGGACCGTGGGCGGGGGCTCCCTGGCGGGGAAGCGGCCCGTGCGGCGGAGCCGGGCGGCGCCGCGCGGGATCGCCGGCTCCGGCGGTCAGGACGTGGGCGACGAGGTCCGTGAGGGCGAGGGCGGCACCGCGCTCGTAGGCACGGTGGAAGGCCGTGCCGCCGAGCGCCCCGCGGGCCCGTTCCTCGCTGCCGCGGCGAGTGGAGTTCAGCGCCGCCGATCCCCAGCGACTGCGGTCGACGTCGGCCCAGGCGCGGTCGGCGCCGCCGAGCAGGACGGCCGCGTGCTCGTGGGCGCCGCGCTCGGCGGCGATACGGGCCAGCAGGTCGAGGGTGAGGCCCATGCCGAGGACGTCGTGCACCTCGAGCTTCAGGCGCAGCGCCTCGCGGCCGTGCCGCTCCGCCTGCCGCCAGTCGCCCTTCACGGTGTGGGCGAGGGCCAGCATCCGCTCCACGTACGACAGCACCCACCGCTCGCCGTGCTCGGCGCACAGCCGGCGGGTCTCCTCGCAGACGAGGACCGCCTCGTCGGCACGGCCCAGCAAGCTCAGGGCGCACGCGAGTTCGACCCGGTCGAGGCCGACGAGGCTGAGGTGCTGGCCGGAGACGCGGCCGCGTTCGACGCCGGCCCGGAAGTGGTCCAGGGCGCCGGCGAGGTCGTCGCTGAACAGGCGGATGACGCCGACGACGTACTCGGCGTGGGCCGCCTCGGCCGCGTCGCCGAGGCGGTGGGCCAGGTCGCGGGCCTGTTCGGCGCGGCGGCGGCCGCGGGTGAGGTCCTCGGGGCAGAGGGCGAGGAGCCCGGCGGCCCACAGGGCGCGGGCGCGTTCGCGGGTGGGTCCGGGGTTGGCGTCCAGGGCGCGGTCGAGCCAGTAGCGGCCCTCGCGGGGGGCTCCGCAGGCGTGCCAGTGGAACCACAGGGTGCCGGCCAGGCGCAGGCCGGCGAGGGCCTCGCCGGGGGCGGTGAGGCTGAAGTCGAGGGCGGCGCGGAGGTTGTCCTGCTCGGCCCTCAGCCGCGCGACGATCTCGGGCTGGCCGGGGCCGAACCACTCCCGCTCGCAGGTGGTGGCGCGGTGCTGCATCCAGTCGCGGAAGCGGATGCGGACGGCGTGCTCCTCGCCGGGACGCTGCCGCAGTCGCTCCAGGCCGTAGTCCCGGAGGGTGTCGAGCAGGCGGTACCGGACGGTGCCGCCCGGGCCGGACTCGCGGCTGAGGACGGACTTGTCGACCAGGCCGGCCACGGCTTCCAGGACGGCGTGGGGGTGGAGGGGGGCGGGGCCCGGTGCGGTGGGGGGAACGGGGGGCGCTGAGGATACGTCAGCGGTGGTGGGCGGCGGGGTGGGTGCGGCGGGCGGCACGGTGGGGGTGGCGGGCGGCGCGGCGGGGGTGGCGCTCGGCACGGTGGGCTCGGCGCTCGGCACGGTGGAGGTGGCGGGCGGCTCGTGCGCGGGGCCCCCGCACACCGCCTCCGCCGTCTCCAGGTCGAAGCCGCCCGGCAGGACCGACAGGCGGGCCCAGACCAGTTGTTCCGCCTCGCTGCACAGGTCGTGGCTCCAGTCGACGGCGGCGCGCAGGGTCTGGTGGCGCGGGGACACCGTGGGGCTGCCGGCGGTCAGGAGGTGGTAGCGGTCGTCGAGGCGGCGCAGGAGTTGGTCGACGTCGAGGACGCGCATGCGGACCGCGGCCAGTTCGATGGCGAGGGGGAGGCCGTCGAGGCGGCGGCACAGGCGGGCGACGGAGGCCCGGTTCGCGGCGGTGAGGCGGAAGCCGGGGACGACGGCGGCGGCGCGGTCGGCGAAGAGGGCGAGGGCCGGGTAGCCGTCGGCGGTGGAGAGGTCGCCGTCCGGGTCGGGGACGGGTAACGGCCGTACGTCCAGGAGGTGTTCCTCGGTGAGGCCGAGCCGGTGGCGGCTGGTGGTGAGGAGACGCACGCCGACGGTGCCGTGCAGCAGGGCGCCGGCGAGGGTGGCGCAGGCCGGCAGCAGGTGCTCGCAGTTGTCGACGACGAGGAGCAGTCTCCGGTCCCGTACGCGCTCCACGAGGGCGTCCAGCGCCGGGCGGTCGGAGTAGTCCCGCAGGCCGAGCGCGTCGGCCACCGCGAGCGGGACGAGGGCCGGGTCGTTGAGGCCGGAGAGGTGCACGAAGCGCACGCCGTCGGGGAAGGCGCGGGCGACCCGGGCCGCGATCCGTCCGGCGAGGCGGGTCTTGCCGACGCCGCCGGGGCCGGTCAGGGTGACCAGCCGGGCCCTCGCCAACAGCTCGCGCCCTTCGGCCAGTTCACTCCGCCGGTCGACGAAGCTGGTCGTCTCCACCGGCAGGTGACAGTCCCGTCGTGGCGCTGATCCGCCCATGATCAGCCAGTCCTCTGGGGGTGTGGTCGGAGGAGCGAGCCGGAGGGTGCGGCTCCTCTTTCGTGCGGACCCCCAGTGTTCCCCGTGACGTACATATATGCACGCGCGCCTCACACCCGCGGGTGACCTTTGCCGAGGACCGCGCCGGGGACGACGGCCATGCGTACACTGCGCGACCACGCGGGACGGTGCACCCGTCCGCCGCGGCCACCGGCGTATGGATCCGGCCAGTCCGGCGCTTTGTTCGCTCTTGACCTGACCATGACATGAGCCGACGATGAGCGGCACCCCGCACAGGCACGTCGCGCAGGCGCGTCGCACCGGCGCGTCACGCAGGCACCCCGCACAGCACGTCGCACGAAGCACCACCCCCCGCTCCACTCCCCCACATGTCCGGCGACCCCGGACTTCTGGAGACCCAAGGAGAGTTCATGCGACTCCGCATACGCGGCTCAGGCACCCGCGGCTCCGGCACCCCCGGCTCGGGCGGCGCCCTCGGCGGCAGACGGACCGCCGCCCTCGCCGCGCTCATGGCCCTCGCCCTCGCGGCACCGGTCTCGGCGACCGCCACGGACGCGGCGGCCGGCAGCGCCCCGAAGGCGGCCGCCACGGTCGACGACATCCGCCAGTACGAGATCCACGTCCACCACAGCACGCCCCAGATGCGCACCGCGATCGCCGCGTCCGGCGTGAGCGTCGACGAGGCCGACGAGGAGACCGTCGTCGTCTCCGGCCGCGCGGACCAGATCAGGAAGCTCCGCGCGCAGGGCTACGAGGTCGCGCCGGTGGGCGCCGCGCCCGACCGCACCGCCGAGGGCGAGGTGCGGCTGTACGACTTCCCCTCCGCCGACTCGCGGTACCACAACTACGCGGAGATGAACGCGGAGATCGACCAGCGCATCGCGGCCTACCCGAACATCATCAGCAAGCGGGTGATCGGCAAGTCGTACCAGGGCCGGGACATCGTCGCGATCAAGATCAGCGACAACGTCGGCACGGACGAGGCCGAGCCGGAGGTGCTGTTCACCCACCACCAGCACGCGCGTGAGCACCTGACCGTGGAGATGGCCCTGTACCTGATCCGCGAGCTGGGCGCCGGCTACGGCACCGACTCCCGTGTCACCGGCATGGTGAACAGCCGCGAGATCTGGATCGTCCCCGACATCAACCCCGATGGCGGCGAGTACGACGTCGCCACCGGCTCCTACCGCTCCTGGCGCAAGAACCGCCAGCCCAACTCCGGTTCCTCGTACGTCGGCACCGACCTCAACCGCAACTGGGCCTACCGGTGGGGCTGCTGCGGCGGCTCCTCGGGCTCGACGTCCTCCGAGACGTACCGGGGTACGGCGGCCGAGTCGGCGCCCGAGGTGAAGGTGGTCGCGAACTTCGTGCGCAGCCGGGTCGTCGGCGGGGTGCAGCAGATCAAGGCGGGCATCGACTTCCACACGTACAGCGAACTGGTGCTGTGGCCCTTCGGGTACACCACCGCCGACACCACCACGGGGATGACGGCGGACGACCGCAACGCCTTCGCGACGGTGGGCCGGTCGATGGCCGCGAGCAACGGGTACACGCCGGAGCAGGCGAGCGACCTGTACATCACGGACGGGTCGATCGACGACTATCTCTGGGGCTCGCACAAGATCTTCGCGTACACCTTCGAGATGTATCCGGGGTCCGCTAGCGGGGGCGGGTTCTACCCGCCCGACGAGGTGATCGAGCGGGAGACCGCGCGCAACCGGGACGCGGTGCTGCAGCTGCTGGAGAACGCGGACTGCATGTACCGCTCCATCGGCAAGCAGGCCCAGTACTGCGGCTAGGACCTACTCGGCGCCCTTGACGTCCTTGACGTCGTCCGCGTCCGTGGAGTCGTGCGCGTCCGTGGCGTCGTCGGCGTCCTCGAAGTAGGCGTCGAGCACCGCGTCCAGCTGCTCGTCCCACTCCTTGAAGCGCCCCCTGGCCGTCGCCTCGATCTCGATCGGGTACCAGCGGCGGTCGGGGGTGTGCACCGTGACGGTGAACCGCTTGCCGAAGCGCGGCGCCTCCGTCTCGATCGCGCCGATCTCGTCCCAGCGGAACTCGCACTCCTCCTCGTCGAGGCGGAGACGGACGCCCCTGGCGTCGGCGACGATCCGCGCCCGGCGGTCGGCGGCCTCGAAGACGGGACCGTCGGGGGTCTCCTCCTCCGGCTTCTCCCCGGCGGCGTCGGCCGGTTCGGCCCCGGACGCGGACGCCGACGCGGTGCCCTCGTCGACGACCGCCTCGTCGACGACGGCCTCGTCGTCGTCGTCCGCCGTCGCGTCCTTCGCCTTCGCGTCCTCCGGCTCCGCGGTCACGGGCGAGGTGAGCCCGGGGATGAATGCCGGGTCGAATCCGGCGCCCTCCAGGGGCTGGCTGCTCGAACCTATGCGCTGCTCCACAGCGGGCAGTATGGTCGAAGATCCTGTGCCGCACACAGCCGGGCCACGACTTCGTTATCAGACCCCTACACGAACAGGCTCAATACGGCCGCCGCCAGGAACCCCACCACCGACAGCACCGTCTCCAGCACGGTCCACGTCTTCAGGGTGTCCCGTTCGCTGATGCCGAAGTACTTGGCGACCATCCAGAAGCCGCCGTCGTTCACGTGCGAGGCGAAGATGGAGCCGGCGGAGACGGCCATGATGACGAGGGCGACGAACGGCTGGGAATGGTCGCCCTCGGCGAGGAGGGGGGCGACGATGCCGGCCGTCGTCACGATGGCCACCGTCGCCGAGCCCTGGGCGACCCGCAGGACCACCGAGATCAGGTACGACAGGACGATCACCGGCAGGCCGACGTCGTTGAAGGTGTCCGAGAGGGCCTGGGCGACCCCGCTCGCCTTGAGGACGGCGCCGAAGACCCCGCCCGCGCCGACGACCAGCAGGATGTTGCCGACCGGCTTCAGCGAGGCCGTGGAGACGGTTTCCAGGGACTTGCGGGACCAGCCGCGCCGGATGCCGAGCAGGTAGTAGGCGAGGAACAGGGCGATGGTCAGGGCCACGAAGGGGCTGCCGAAGAACTCGACGACCGAGCGGCCGGTGGAGGGGTCCAGGGCGATCGAGGAGAACGTGGCGGCGAGGATCAGGACCAGCGGCGTACCGATGATGCCGAGGACCGTGCCGAGCGGTACCGGGTCCTCGCGCGGCACGACGCCCTGCGCCCGCTGTTCCTCGACGACCGCGCGCTTCGCCTCCGCCGCCGCCTCGACCATGTCCTGCGGTACGGCGACGAAGAGGCGGCGGCCGATCCACGCCGAGAACGCCCAGGCGGCGAGCACCGCGGGGACACCGCAGACGACGCCCATGAGGATGACCCAGCCGAGGTCGACGTGGAGGAGGCCGGCGGCCGCCACCGGGCCCGGGTGCGGGGGCAGGAAGGCGTGGGTCATCGACAGGCCGGCGAGCAGGGGCAGGCAGTAGAGCAGGATCGACCTGCCGCTGCGCTTCGCCGCCGCGTAGACGATCGGGGCGAGGACGAAGATGCCGACGTCGAAGAAGACCGGGATGCCGAAGATCAGGCCGGTCACGCCCATCGCGAGCGGGCCCCGCCGCTCACCGAACAGGCCGAGCAGCCGGGAGGCCAGGACCTCCGCGCCACCGCTGACTTCGAGGACCGCGCCGAGCATCGTGCCCAGGCCGATGATGATCGCGACGTGGCCGAGGATGCCGCCCATGCCGGACTCGATGGTGGAGACGGCGTCCGAGCGCTGGACGGTGCCGAAGAGTTCGGTGACCGACAGGCCGGCCAGCAGGCCGACGGCTATGGAGACGGCGAGGAGGGCGACGAAGGGCTGGAGTCTGACCTTGATGATCAGGTAGAGGAGGAGGGCGATGCCGAGGGCGGCGACGGTCAGCAGGCCGGCCGTGCCGTCGACGAGGAGGAGCAGACCTCCGGTGTGGGGTGGGGCGTCGGCGGGGGCGGCGGCCGCGAGTGGGAGGGACATGCGGTGGTCCTCTGCGTAAGTACATGAAGCTTTCGGGCAGGGGGGATCGCGGCACGGCGCACCCGGGCAGGGGGCGCCGTGCCGTCGTCGTACGGCGTGCGGGAGTGGGGAGGAGACGGCCGGGGACAGCCGGGGCCGTCGGCCGGTCAGCCGAGCACGGCGAGCGCGTCGATCTCGATCAGGAGTCCGGCGGGAAGGCCGACGTAGACCGTCGTGCGGGCCGCGGGCGGGGCGGTGAGCGCCTGCTCCGCGAAGTAGGCGTCGTAGATCTCGTTCATCTCGGCGAAGTGGTCCACGTCCGTGAGGTAGACGCGGATCATCATCACGTCGTCCCAGCTCGCGCCGCCCTCCTCGAGGATCGCCTTGACGTTGGCGAGGGTCTGGAGGGTCTGCTCGCGCAGGGTGGGGCCGGCCGGGGTGGGGGGTGTGCCCTCCTCGGCGGGGAGGAAGCCGACCTGGCCGGCGACCTGGAGGATGTCGCCCTTGCGGACACCGTGCGAGAACCTCGCGGGCGGGGTGGTGTGGGTGGGGGGGATGAGCGCGGTCTTCTCGGTCATGCGGCGCCTTTCCTGCGGTTCATACGGGGGTCACCGGCGTTCTGCCGGAGTACTCGCCGCTGATGTCGTCCGCCGTGCGGCGCACCTGCGGGAGGAGGGTGAGGAGTTCGTCGGCGGTGACGACGACGTTCGGCGCGGACACCGACATCGCGGCGACCACCCGGCCGTCGGCGCCGCGGATCGGCGCGGCGACGCAGTTGATGGACTCCTCGTGGCCGCCGAGGTCGGTGGCCCAGCCCTGTTCGCGCACCTTCTCCAGCTCCCGCAGGAAGGCGGGCGCGTTGGGGGTGGAACGGACCGTGTACAGGGGATAGTCGAGCTTCTCGGCGACCGCGCGGCGCTCGGGCTCGGGCAGGTCGGCGAGGAGCAGCTTGGCGACGGCGGCGACGGTGATGGCGACGGGCTTGCCGATCCGCGAGTACATGCGCACCGGGTACCGGCTCTCCACCTTGTCGATGTAGAGGACCTCGCCCTCCTCGTACACCGCGAGGTGGACGGTGTGTCCGCACCGCTCGTTCAGCCGCGTCAGGTGGGGGTGGGCGATCTCGCGGATGTCGAGGTTCTCCATCGCCTCCTGGGCGAGGGCGAAGAGGCGGGCGCCGAGGCGGTAGCGCTGGTCGGACTGGCGGTAGACGAGCCCGTGCTCGTGGAGGGTGCGCAGCAGGCGCAGGGCCGTGGACTTGTGGACGCCGAGGCGGTCGGCGACCTGTCCGAGGTCGGCGGGTCCCTCGGCGAGCAGCGGCAGGATGCTCAGGGCGCGGTCGACGGTCTGGCTCATGGGGTGCGTACCTCCTCCTCGGCCCGGTGCGCGGCGGGGGTGGTCCAGCCGGGGCCGAGTCGAAGTGTCCCCCACGCCTCGTCGTCGAGGGCGGCCAGGCGGTCGGCGAGGTCGCGGGCGGGCGGCGCGGCGAGGTCGCCGGGGACGGTGAGGGCGGCGGCGGCCATGAGGTGGCCGTGGCGCAGCCGGTCGCGGACGGGCAGTCGGCGCAGGGTGGCGGAGAGGAACCCGGCGGCGAAGGCGTCGCCGGCGCCGACGGCGGCGACGACGTCGACGCGGAGGGCGGGGACGAGGGTGGCGGTGCCGTCGGCGTCCTCGGTGCCTTCGGTGTCCTTGTCGAACGCGACGGCTCCGCCTCTGCCCGTCTTGACGACCAGGAGCCGCGGCTCGGGCAGCGCGTTGCGGAGGGCGCGCGTGCCGTGCAGCCCCCAGGCGGCCCGTGCCTCGTCGGCGCCGACGAAGACGATGTCGGCGCGGCGGGCGAGGTCGAGCAGGACGCGGGGGCCGTCGGCGTCGCGCCACAGGCCGGGCCGGTGGTTGACGTCGAAGGAGACGAGCGGCCGTCCGGGCCGGGGCTCGGTCAGCTCCCGCATGAGGGCGAGGCAGTCGTCGGACAGCGCCGCCGTGATCCCGGACAGGTGCAGCACGCGGCCCGCGCGCGCCGCCTCCAGGTCCACGTTCCGCACGGACATCGCCGAGGCCGCCGAGCCGGCCCGGTAGTACGCCACCTCGTGGGCGTCGGTGGCGCGGTCCCCCGCGGTGCGGAAGTAGATGCCGGTGGGTCGCGCGGGATCACGCCGTACGGACGCGACGTCGACGCCGTACGCACCGATCTCCTCGACGAGGTGGTCGCCGAAGCCGTCGGCGCCGACGCTGCTGACCCAGCGTGTCGTGTGCCCGGCCGCCGCCAGCACGCACGCGACGTTGGACTCCGCGCCGCCGATGGCCCGGTCGAAGGAGGGGACGTCGGCGAGGCGTCCCGGACGGGAGGGCAGGAACGTGACCATGGACTCGCCGAGCGCGACGACGTCCACGACGTCGGGGGCGTTGCGGGCTCCGGTGGCGGTCACGATCGTCGTAGCTCCTCGGTCGGTGCGGTGGCCGTCGTTGACCCCGCGTGGCCGAGATGTTAGACAGCGGTAAGCGGTATACGCAATGAGCGTTGCATTCTGCGCAACGCACTGGATGGGGAGGCTCCTGATGAGCAGCGAAGCGCTCGCGCGTCTCGGCGAGGAACGCGTCGACCACCGTTTCAAGGGCCTCCCGCCGGATGCCGACGGGCTCACGGTCGGCGAGCTGGCCGCCCAGCGCCGCAACCTCTTCACCGGCGGCTTCACCACGCCCGTCCTGGCCCTCTCCGCGGAGCGCCTGGAGCACAACCTCGCGCTGATGGAGACGTACGCGACCCGCCACGGTCTGGCGTTCGCCCCGCACGGCAAGACCACCATGGCCCCCCAGCTGTTCCGGCGTCAGATCGAGCGCGGCGCCTGGGGCATCACGCTCGCCGTGCCGCACCAGGTGCGGGTGGCGCGGGCGTTCGGGGTGCGGCGGGTGTTCCTCGCCAACGAGCTCGTGGACCCGGCGGCCCTGCGCTGGATCGCCGCCGAGCTCTCCGCGGACCCGGACTTCCGCCTGGTCTGTTACGTCGACTCCGTGCGCGGGGTGGAGCTGATGGACGCCGCCCTGCGCGGGGCGCGGCGCCCGCTGGACGTGGTCGTCGAACTGGCCGCCGGCGAGGGCGCGCGGACCGGGGTGCGGACGGAGGCGGAGTGCGCGGCGGTCGCGGACGCGGTGGCCGGCGCGCGGACCCTGCGGCTGGTGGGCGTGGCGGGCTACGAGGGCGAGGTCCCGCGGGCCGACCCCGAGCGCGTGCGGGCCTGGCTGCGCCGACTGGTCGCGCTGGCCGTCGACCTGGACGGGGCGGGGCGGTTCGCGGGCGTCGAGGAGATCGTCGTCAGCGCGGGCGGCAGCGCCTGGTTCGACGCGGTCGCCGACGTCTTCGCCGAGATCCCCGGCCTCTCCCTGCCGGTGCTGAAACTGCTGCGCTCGGGCGCGTACGTCTCCCACGACGACGGCCACTACCGCAGGCTGACGCCCTTCAACCGGGTCCCCGAGGAGGGCGCCCTGGAACCGGCGTTCCGCCTGTGGACCCAGGTGGTCTCCCGCCCCTCCCCCGAGCAGGCCTTCGTCAACGCGGGCAAGCGGGACGCGGCCTACGACCTGGACCTGCCGTTCGCCCAGGTGGTCCGCCGGGACGGCACGGAACGCCCCGCCACCGGCGTCTCGGTCACCGCCCTGTCCGACCAGCACGCCTGGCTGCGCACGACCGGCGAGGCGGACCTGGAGGTCGGCGACTGGGTCGGCCTCGGCCTGTCCCATCCGTGCACGTCCTTCGACAAGTGGCCGCTGATCCCGCTGGCCGAGGCGGACGGCACGGTCGTCGACTACATCCGTACGTTCTTCTAGGAGGCCGGTCGTGGAAGAGCTCGTCATCCGGGACGCGGACGTCGTGGACGGCTCCGGCGAACCGTCGTACCGCGCCGACGTCGTGGTCGACCGCGGCCGGATCGTCGCGATCGTCAAGGAGGCGGCGGCCGCGGGCTGCCAGCGTCCCCGGGCGGTCCGCGAGCTGGACGCCGAGGGCCTGGTGCTCTCCCCCGGTTTCATCGACATGCACGCCCACAGCGACCTCGCCCTGCTGCGCGACCCCGACCACAGCGCGAAGGCGGCGCAGGGCGTGACGCTCGAGGTCCTGGGCCAGGACGGCCTGTCCTACGCCCCGGTCGACGACCGCACGCTCGACGGGGTGCGGCGGGCGATCGCCGGCTGGAACGGCTACGGCGAGGACATCGACTTCGACTGGCGGTCGGTGGGCGAGTACCTGGACCGCCTGGACCGCGGCGTCGCGGTCAACGCGGCCTATCTGGTCCCCCAGGGAACCGTCCGCGCGCTCGCCGTCGGCTGGGAGGACCGGAAGGCGACGCCCGGCGAGCTGGACCGGATGCGGCAGCTGGTCGCCGAGGGTCTGGAACAGGGCGCGGTCGGCATGTCCTCCGGGCTCACCTACACGCCCGGCATGTACGCCGAGGACGCCGAACTGACCGAGCTGTGCCGGGTGGTGGCGTCGTACGGCGGCTACTACTGCCCGCACCACCGCTCCTACGGCGCGGGGGCCCTGGAGGCGTACGCGGAGATGGTGGCGCTGGCCCGGGAGGCGGGCTGTGCGCTCCATCTCGCCCACGCCACCATGAACTTCGGCGTGAACAAGGGCCGCGCCCCCGAACTGCTGGCCCTCCTCGACGACGCGCTGGCCGCCGGCGCCGACATCACCCTCGACACCTATCCGTACACCCCCGGCTGCACCACGCTGGTCGCCCTGCTGCCGAGCTGGGCGAGCGAGGGCGGGCCAGAGGAGATCCTGCGGCGGCTGGCGGACGAGGAGACCGCCGAGCGGATCCGCCACCACCTGGAGGTCGTCGGCGCGGACGGCTGCCACGGCGTGCCCGTCGACTGGGACACCATCGAGATCTCGGGCGTCGGCGGCCCGGGCCTCGGCGCGTACGTGGGCCGGACGGTCCGGGCGTCGGCGGACCTGCGCGGCGAGACCCCCTGGACCACGGCCCGCCGCCTCCTCCTGGAGGACCGCCTGGCCCCCACGATCCTCCAGCACGTGGGCCACGAGGAGAACGTGCGGGCCATCATGCGCCACCGGGTCCACACCGGCGGCTCGGACGGCATCCTCCGGGGCACCAAGCCGCACCCGCGCGCGTACGGCACCTTCCCGCACTACCTCGGCCACTACGTGCGGGAGTTGGAGGTGCTGTCGCTGGAGGAGTGCGTCGCCCACCTCACGGGACGCCCGGCGGCCCGGCTGCGGCTGCCGGACCGCGGGCTGGTCCGCGAGGGGTACCGGGCCGATCTGGTCCTGTTCGATCCGCGGACGGTCGCGGCGGGCTCCACCTACGACGCCCCGCGCACGCCGCCCACCGGCATCCCGTACGTCCTCGTCGACGGCCGGTTCGTGATCGAGGACGGGCGGCGGACGGACGTGCTGGCGGGGCGGTCGGTGCGCAGGACCCCGTAGGCCCCGGTCCGGTTACGGCTTGGGCAGGGTGCAGCCGGCGGCGCTGAGGTTCAGCTGGTTGCGGGTCGTGAAGCAGGCCGGGAACTGGTAGGTCTGCTGGGCGTAGTTGATGCCCTGGCGGACGGTGACGTTGCCGGCGGCGTCGATCTCGCACGGGTTGTTCACCGTGCAGGTCCCGCCGTCCTCGTTGCCGGTGTTGTTCACGGCGACGACCTTGCCGGTGGCCTGGTCGACGACGGGGGAGCCCGAGGTGCCGCCGATGGTCTGGCAGGCGGAGGTGTAACGGACCGAGTCCTTCCAGGTCCAGTCGCCCTCCTTCATCCGGTACACGAACCCGTCGATGTTGCAGCTGTAGAGCCGCTTCCAGTAGCCGGAGGCGACGGTGATCGCGGTGCCGGCGGTGGGGTGCGTGTCCTGCACGGTGAGCGGGCTGATGCCGTAGGAGCTCCGTATCGTCGCGTACGTGGTGGTGAGCTGGTAGATCGTGGCGTCCGTGTCGGTCATCGTCGAGTAGGCGATCTTGCTGGCCCGCAGCGTCGCGACACGGGTGCCGGACGAGTTGAGCAGGCCGAAGGTGCGGCTGGACGCCCGGTTGACGATCACCTCACCGGGTGCCGGGAACCCGGTCTCCAGGCAGTGGCCGTTGGTCAGCACCAGCGCCGGGTCGGTGTCGAGGGAGTTCGGGAAGCGCACGACGGACCCGGAACAGTTGCTCAGCGCGACGGTCCCGGCGAGGGTGACGGCCTGGAGCGTCGGCGACGCGGCCTCGGCGTCCGCCTTCACGGCGGCCGCCTTCACCGCGCCCGCCTTCTCCGTGGTCGCCGGAGTCGATGTCACGGGCGCCGCGACCGCGGGCGCCGCGCCGGCCCCGGCGATCGCCAGGGCGAAGAGCGCGGCAACGAGAGGCTTTCTCATGTGGGGGTCCCCTCTTACGACGAGGCGACCGGAGATCTTCCGGTCGCCCGCTGATTTGTCATGCGCATTGTTAGCGCAGGGAGGGGGGAGGACAAGGGTCGCTTTTCAGCCGGGGGACTCCCGGCGAGGGGCGGGGCGGCGGCTCAGGGGCGCGCGCCGGGACGGGCGGCTCAGGGACGGGCGCCGGGGGGCGGCTCAGGGGTGGCGCCCTCCCGCCTACCGGGGCCCTTTGGAGGCCCCCGGCCCGCGCCCCTTCCGGCCCTCCTTGCCGGAGGACTCCGGGGAGGGCTCCGCGGACGTCGGACCGGCCGACGGGGAAACCGTGGGCGCCGCGGCCGAGGGGGTGGCCGGGGGCGCCGAGGACACCGTGGCGCCCGCCCCGGAGGACGCGCCCCGCGTCGGGCCCGCGTCGGGGGTGCCGGTCGGGGACACGGTCGGGTCCGCGGACGGGGACGCCGATCCGCCGGGTTCGGCCGGCCCGGCGGGCGCCGACCGCGCGCCCTCCTGCTTCTCCCGCGACCCGCCGTCCTCGGGGGACCCGGAGAAGGCCAGCCCCGCGACCACCGCGGCCAGGGACACCGCCCCCACCGCCCCGACGGCGAGCACCACCCGGCGCGGCCGACGGGCGGCACGGCGCCGGTCCGCGCGCCCGCCGGGCATGCCCGGGCGCGGATCCTGTGGGACGCGAGGCAGCTCGGTCGTCTCGTCGTACGCGTTCTCCCACCCGTGAGCGGCCGCCGGATCGGCGTACTCCTCGTACGAGGACGGGTCGGTCGCGGCGTACGGGAGGTACACGTTCGGCCGCACCTCGGGCGCTCCGCTCTCACCTGGCCTGGACATGGGCGCGGATTGTAGATACCCATGGGGCGCCTGGGACAGCGGACGGCGATACCCACCCAAACCACGCGTCTCACGTGGCGGAAAACACGCCCCGAGAGGCGTTACCGAGCCGTAAGCTCCCAGACATGCAGGTGATCCAGTCGACCAAGCTCGCCAATGTCTGTTACGAGATCCGGGGTCCGGTTCTCGAGGAGGCGATGCGCCTGGAAGCGGCGGGGCACCGCATCCTCAAGCTGAACACCGGGAATCCGGCCGCGTTCGGCTTCGACTGCCCGCCGGAGATCCTGGAGGACATCCTCCGCAACGTCTCCTCGGCCCACGGCTACGGCGACGCCAAGGGCCTGCTCGCCGCGCGCCGGGCGGTCGTCATGCACAACCAGACCCTGGGCATCGAGACGGACGTCGAGCACGTCTTCATCGGCAACGGCGTGTCCGAGCTGATCGTGATGGCGATGCAGGGCCTGCTGGACGACGGGGACGAGGTCCTCGTCCCGGCCCCCGACTACCCGCTGTGGACGGCGGCCGTCTCCCTCTCCGGCGGCACGGCCGTCCACTACCGCTGCGACGAGCAGTCGGACTGGATGCCGGACCTCGCCGACGTCGAGCGCAAGGTCACCGACCGCACCAAGGCGATCGTCATCATCAACCCGAACAACCCGACGGGCGCGGTGTACGACGAGGCGATGGTGCGGGGCCTGACGGACATCGCCCGCCGTCACAACCTGCTGGTCTGCTCGGACGAGATCTACGACAAGATCCTCTACGACGGCGCCGAGCACACCCCGACCGCCGCCGTCGCCCCGGACCTGCTGACCCTCACCTTCAACGGCATGTCGAAGGCGTACCGGGTGGCCGGCTACCGGGTCGGCTGGATGTCGATCTCCGGCCCGCGCGCCCACGCCGACTCCTACATCGAGGGTCTGACGATCCTGGCGAACATGCGGCTGTGCGCGAACATGCCGGGCCAGCACGGCGTGGTGGCCGCGCTGAGCGGCCGGCAGACCATCAACGACCTGGTGCTGCCCGGCGGGCGGCTCAAGGAGCAGATGGACACGGCGTACGAGCTGCTGACGCAGATCCCGGGCGTGACGTGCGTCCGCCCCAAGGGGGCGCTGTACCTCTTCCCGCGGCTGGACCCCACGGTGTTCAAGATCAAGGACGACCGGCGGATGGTCCTCGACCTGCTGCGCCGGGAGAAGATCATGGTGGTCCAGGGCACCGGCTTCAACTGGCCGGAGCCGGACCACTTCCGCGTGGTGACCCTGCCGACGGTGACGGACCTCAGGGACGCGATGGGCCGCATCGGGCGCTTCCTGGACGGCTACGGCCAGCACTGACGCCTCACGCGCTCACGGCCGGTGATGGACCGGTCCCGGTTTTGTGATCGGCTCAACTTTAGACGAGATCTAAGCTAGGATGGTTTCCTGTCAGAGCACGGGAGGCCATCCTCATGTACGAACCGATCCGTACCAAGTCGGTCCACAGCACGATGGCCGGCACCACCTCCGACTTCCCCCACCGGTCCCGCGAGGAGGAGCTGGACATCCAGCTCGCGGGGCATCTCGCGGCACTGCTCGCCGTCACCGACGAGCTGCGCGCGCAGTCACCGTCCAGCGACCTGGACACCGCGGCCGGACGGCTCGCGCAGCAGGTGGCCCGGCTGAGGGGAGGACGGACGCCGGTCCGTACGACCCCGACCGCCAACCGGTCCGAGCCGCCCCTGGCGGCCCTCCACGAGCGGGCGCACACCCTGGCGGGCCGCGCGCTCGTCGTCGCGGCGTCCCGCGCGGACACGGCTGTGGCGATCCTGGTGGCGGAGCGCATGGACGCGCACGCCGCCGCGCTGGCGGAGCAGAAGGAGCTGAGCACCGCCGGCTGACCCCTTCGAGGGGTCCCCTTGAACGGCCCCGGTCCGCGTGCACCCGCAGCGACGCGCGGACCGGGCGCCATGACACCGCGTCGGCTTCGGCCGACGTTCGCCGTTCCGCCGCAGGGCTCCGCGTCCTGCGGCGGCCGCGGGTTCTTCGTGGCGGGCCGCGCGGTTCCCCGCGCCCCTGGAAACCGGGTGCTGCTCGAAGGCCGACGGGGTTCGGCCGCTCATCGGGGCGGGCCACGGGAAGCGTGTGCGGGCCGGCCGGTCCGGTACTGACCTTCCGTCGGTCTGCGCGCGACTCAGGCGCGGCAGCAGGCGTCGCGAGAGCGGTTACTCGGAGGACGGGTCGCGGTCCGTGGCCGTGCGGGCGAAGGCCTGCCGGCGTGCCGGATGTACGGGCGAAGGCCTGCCGTCGTCCCGTCCGTCGGGGCGGACGGGGGGACGACGACAGGCCCAGGGCTCCTCACGCCGTTGTGCGGAGCCTCGCCGGTCCTTGGTGCTCACCGCGGCCGGCCGTGACGATGTTGCTGGTCAGGGCACGATCGGAGCCGGCCGCGGCGTCTTGGGGGGCTTTCTCAGCCCAGGCGCTGCACCAGTGCGCGGTACTCGTCCCAGAGCTCCTCGGGCGTGTGGTCGCCGAAGGTGTTGAGGTGATCGGGGACCAGGGCGGCCTCCTCGCGCCAGACCTCCTTGTCGACGGTGAGCAGGAAGTCCAGGTCGGAGTCGGACAGGTCGAGCCCGTTCGTGTCGAGGGCCTCCTTGGTCGGCAGGATGCCGATCGGGGTCTCGACGCCCTCCGCCCTGCCCTCCAGGCGCTCCACGATCCACTTCAGGACGCGGCTGTTCTCGCCGAAGCCGGGCCAGACGAACTGGCCCTCGTCGTTCTTGCGGAACCAGTTGACGTAGTAGATCTTCGGCAGCTTGGACTGGTCCTTGTCCTTGGCGACGTCGATCCAGTGGCCCATGTAGTCGCCCATGTTGTAGCCGCAGAACGGCAGCATGGCGAACGGGTCGCGGCGCAGCTCACCGACCTTGCCCTCGGCCGCGGCGGTCTTCTCGGAGGCCACGTTGGCGCCGAGGAAGACGCCGTGGTTCCAGTCGAAGGACTCCGTGACCAGCGGGACGGCGGTGGCGCGGCGCCCGCCGAAGAGGATCGCCGAGATCGGCACGCCCTTGGGGTCCTCCCACTCCGGCGCGATGATCGGGCACTGCGCGGCGGGGACGGTGAAGCGGGCATTGGGGTGGGCGGCCGGGGTGCCGGACTCCGGCGTCCAGTCGTTGCCCTTCCAGTCCGTCAGGTGGGCCGGAGTCTCCTCCGTCATGCCCTCCCACCAGATGTCGTTGTCGTCGGTGAGGGCCACGTTGGTGAAGACGGAGTTGCCCCACAGCGTCTTCATCGCGTTGGCGTTGGTGTGCTCACCGGTGCCGGGCGCGACGCCGAAGAAGCCGGCCTCGGGGTTGATGGCGTACAGGCGGCCGTCCTCGCCGAAACGCATCCAGGCGATGTCGTCGCCGATCGTCTCCACCGTCCAGCCGGAGATCGTCGGCTCCAGCATGGCGAGGTTCGTCTTGCCGCAGGCGCTCGGGAAGGCGGCGGCGACGTACTTGGACTCGCCCTGCGGCGGGGTCAGCTTGAGGATGAGCATGTGCTCGGCGAGCCAGCCCTCGTCGCGCGCCATGACGGAGGCGATGCGCAGGGCGTAGCACTTCTTGCCGAGCAGGGCGTTGCCGCCGTAGCCGGATCCGTAGGACCAGATCTCGCGGGTCTCCGGGAAGTGGGAGATGTACTTGGTGCTGTTGCAGGGCCACGGGACGTCCTGCTCGCCCTCCTCCAGCGGCGCCCCGAGCGTGTGCACGGCACGCACGAAGAAGCCGTCGGAGCCCAGCTCGTCCAGGACCGGCTGTCCCATCCGGGTCATGGTGCGCATGGACACGGCGACGTAGGCGGAGTCGGTGATCTCGACGCCGATCGCGGAGAGGTCCGAGCCGAGCGGTCCCATGCAGAACGGGACGACGTACATCGTCCGGCCGCGCATCGAGCCGCGGAAGACGCCCTTCTCGCCCTGGAAGATCTCCCGCATCTCCGCGGGGGCCTTCCAGTGGTTGGTCGGGCCCGCGTCCTCCTCCTTCTCGGAGCAGATGAAGGTGCGGTCCTCGACCCGGGCGACATCGGTCGGGTCGGAGGCCGCGTAGTACGAGTTGGGGCGCTTGATCGGGTCGAGTTTCCTGAAGGTGCCCTTCTCGACCAGCTCCTCGCACAGGCGCTGGTACTCGGCCTCGGATCCGTCACACCAGACCACGTTGTCCGGCTGGGTCAGTTCGGCGATCTCGTTGACCCACGAGATCAGGTCCTGGTGCTGGGTGGGGATGACGGGGGGAGCCGCGATGTCGCGCGCCACGATCGCTCCTAGGTGAGGGATTTTGTCCTTGTCTGCCCCGTGGGGGCCGCGACCCGGATGCTTCGCAGCGAGCTGCTGAGCGCTCATCCGGTGCCGACCGCACTCATTTGATCATCCGACGCCTCGGCGCATCTGTCCAGAGGACGTCACAGATGAGCGGCGTGAGGCTCGCCACGTGGGCATCCCGACGCCCTCGCGGGCCTCCGGAGACCGTGAGATGATGGCCACTCTTCGCCCCTCATCCGGCCTGGTTGAGCCGTAACTTACGGTTCCGTAGGTACGATGCGGCGCATGACTGCGTCCGCTCCCGACGCGCGTACGGAGACTCCGGCCGCCGGCCAGGGCCCTGTCGCGCTCTCCCTGCCGCATCCGGTCAAGCCCAAGCTCCGCGGCTGGCTGCACCTCGGCATGTTCCCGGCCGCCCTCATCGCGGGTCTCGTGCTCACCGCACTCGCCGACTCCCCCCGCGGCCGCGTGGCCTGCGGCATCTACGCCCTGACCGCCTGCCTGCTGTTCGGCGTGAGCGCGCTGTACCACCGGGGCGACTGGAGCCCGCGCATGGACGGCATCCTGCGCCGCCTCGACCACGCGAACATCTTCCTGATCATCGCGGGCACCTACACCCCGCTCACCATGCTGCTCCTGCCGGGAGCCAAGGGTCAGTGGCTGCTGTGGGGCATCTGGGCCGCCGCGGCGGCCGGCATCCTCTTCCGGGTGTTCTGGGTGGGCGCGCCGCGCTGGCTGTACACCCCGTGCTACATCGCGATGGGCTGGGCGGCCGTGTTTTTCCTGCCGGACTTCCTGCGCACGGGCGGCGTCGCCGTCCTCGTCCTGGTGGTCGTGGGCGGCCTGCTCTACAGCGTGGGCGGCGTGATCTACGGCCTCCAGCGACCCAACCCCTCACCGCGCTGGTTCGGCTTCCACGAGGTCTTCCACTCCTTCACGCTGGCCGCGTTCGCCGTGCACTACGTGGGCATCTCGCTGGTGGCATACCAGCACGCATAGACCTTTTCCCGCCTTTTCCAGGGCCACGGCTTCCGAGCCGTGGCCCTTTCGCGTTGCGCGAACCGGTCACGGCTGCCGAGCGGCGCCTTCGCGCCCGGGGGCCGGTCGCGGCGTCCGAGCCGTGCCTTCCGCGCTGGGGGCCCGGTGGCGGTTAGGGAGCCGCACCTTTCGCGTCGCACGGAGTGTCGCGGGACAGCAGGACCACCCTTCCGACAGTAGCACCCTATTGACAGTCCGTGGATTTTGACAGTTACTCTCACTCCATGCCTCCTATCCCTTCCCCCGGACCCCACCCCCGCCGCTGGTGGGCCCTCGGGGCCCTGGTCGCGAGCATGCTGGTGCTCGGCTTCGACCTGACGATCCTCAACGTGGCCCTGCCGACGATGGCCCGGGACCTCGGCGCCGGCACCGGCGAACAGCAGTGGATGGCGGACGCCTACGTCGTCGTCTTCGCGGCCCTGATGCTCCCCGCCGGACTGCTGGGCGACCGGTTCGGGCGGCGGCGCATGCTGATCGGCGGGCTCGGCGTCTTCCTGGCCGGCTCCCTGGTGGGCGCGCTGGCCGACGACGTCACCCCGGTCGTCGCCGCCCGTGCGGTGATGGGCGTCGGCGGAGCGCTGATCACCCCGCTCGCGCTGTCCGTGCTGCCGTCGCTGTTTCCTCCCGGGGAACGCGGCAGGGCCGTCGCCCTCGTCTCCACCGGCTCCGCGCTCGGCCTGCCGCTCGGCCCGATCATCGGCGGCTGGCTCCTGGACCACTTCTGGTGGGGCTCGGTCTTCCTGATCAACGTGCCGATGGCCGCGATCGGCATCCTCGCCTGCGTCGTCCTGCTGCCCGAGACCCGTGACCCCGCCTCCCCCACGGTCGACGCCCTCTCCACCGCGTTCACCGCCGCCGGGCTCGGCGCCCTCATCTACGCGATCATCGAGGCCCCCGAGCGCGGCTGGGCCGACCCGCTGGTGCTGGGCACGTTCGCCGGATCCGCCGTCCTGCTCGCCGCACTCGTCCGGCGGGAGCGGCGGACGGCACGCCCCATGCTCGACATGACCCTGCTCACCGACCGCGGCTTCCTGCTCAACGCCCTCGCCGCGACCCTGGTCATGTTCGTCCTGTCCGGGCTGCTGTTCGTCGTGCCGCCGTATCTCCAGGCCGTCCTCGGCAACGACGCCCTCGGTACCGGCATCCGGCTGCTGCCGCTGGTCGGCGGCCTCGCGGTCGCCGCGAGGGCCGTCCCGGCCCTCTCCGAACGGTTCGGCGCGCGGGCCGCGGTCTGCGCGGGCCTGGTGGTCCTCGCCTTCGCCGGCCTCCTCGGCAGCCGTACGACGGCCGACTCCGGCTACGGCTTCACCGCGCTGTGGCTCTCCCTCGCCGGTGCCGGTTTCGGCCTCGCCCTCCTCCCGGCCATGACCGCCGCTCTCGCCACCCTGCCCGCCGACCGCGCCGGCAGCGGCTCCGGTCTGCTGATGACGCTGCGCCAGGTCGGCGCCGCGATCGGCATCGCCGTACTCGGCAGCCTGCTGTCCGCCGCCTTCCGCGACCGCCTCGACGTCACCGGTCTGCCCCCCGGGGCGGCCGAGACCGCGGGGGACTCCGTGGTCGCCGCGCACCTGGTCGCCGAACGGGTGGGCTCCGCGCACCTCGCCGCCTCCGCGGACGGCGCCTACGTCCACGGCATGGACCTGGTCCTGATCGTGTCCGGCGTCGCCGCCCTCGTCTCCGCGCTGCTCGCGGCCGTGTTCCTGCCGACGGCGCCCCGCCGCCGTCAAACGCAAACCCCTGACCTGGTCGTCCCGGAGGCGGATGCCCGACAATGACCCTCATGACGGCCGCACGCTCCTCCCTCGCCTCAGCCGACCGCCCCCAGCTCGGACTCCGCGAACGCAAGAAGATCAAGACCCGCGAGGCGATCCGCACCGCGACCTACGCCCTGGTCGAGGAGCAGGGATACGAGGCCACGACGATCGAGCAGATCGCCGACCGGGCCGAGGTGTCACCGTCGACCGTCTTCCGCTACTTCCCGACCAAGGAGGACATCGTCCTCACGGACGAGTACGACCCGCTCCTGGCGGAGGACCTGCGGGCCCGGCCCGCCGACGAGCCGTGGTCGAAGAGCATCCGGCATGTGATGCGCGAGGCCATCCGCACGGGCGTCGAGGGCGACATGGAGGTGGCGCGGCTGCGGACCCGGCTGATGGTCGAGGTCCCCGCGGTGCGGTCCCGGATGATGGAGAGCATGTCGGTCACCGGCCGCATGCTCTGCACCGCCATCGGCGAGCGCACCGGCCGCGACCCCGACAGCCTGGAGGTCCGCATCTACGCCATGTCCCTCATCGGCGGCCTGATGGAGACCTCCCTGTACTGGGCCGAGAGGGGCCACCAGGACGACCTGACCTCCCTCGTCGACCGCACGCTGGACGTCCTCGAGCACGGTCTCCCCCGGGAAAGGCCCTGAGGCCCCGCCGCCCCGCCGTGCCATCCTGACCGGGTGAGCACACCCGAGATCCACGTCGAAGTCGCCCCCGAGCTGGCCCTGTTCGTCCCGCACGCCCGACGGTCCGGCGCGCACGCCCTCGCTGTCGACGGGCTCTCCACCCTGGGCCATGTCGTCGAGTCCCTCGGCGTCCCGCTGACCGAGGTCGGCACCCTGGTCGTCGACGGCCGTGAGGTGCCCGTCTCGCACATCCCGGCGCACGGCGAGTCGGTGAGCGTCCGCCCGGTCGAGCGCCCCCAGCGGGTCCCGGGCGCGCCGCTGCGCTTCCTCCTCGACGTCCACCTCGGCACCCTCGCCCGCCGGCTGCGGCTGCTGGGCGTGGACACGGCGTACGAGTCGACGGACATCGGCGATCCGGCGCTCGCCGCGCGCTCGGCGGCCGAGCGCCGGGTCATGCTCAGCCGTGACCGGGGTCTGCTGCGCCGCCGCGAGCTGTGGGCCGGCGCGTTCGTCTACAGCACCCGGCCCGACGACCAACTCCGCGACGTCCTCGACCGGTTCGCGCCCGAGCTGCGCCCCTGGACGCGGTGCACCGCGTGCAACGGACTGCTGAGGGAGGCCACCAAGGACGAGGTCGCCGACCAGCTCGAGCACGGCACACAGCGGTCGTACGACGTGTTCGCGCAGTGCCGGGAGTGCGGGCGGGCGTACTGGAAGGGCGCGCACCACGAGCAGCTGGAAGCCATCGTGGAGCGCGCCCTGAAGGAGTTCGCGGGCGACCGGTAGGGCCTGTCCGCTACGTCTTCCTCACATCGCCCTTTCCGCAGGCGATGCCGTCCTTGTTGCGGTCCAGGCCGTGCCGGTCACGGCCGCCGACCGCGAGGCCGGTGCCGTAGCCCTTCGTCCTGAGCCAGTCGCACCGCTCCGCGACCCCGTTCACCTTCTTCGGGAACGTCCACGGCACGCACTGGCTGACGGTGCCGTAGGAGTGGTCGCAGCCGTCGTAGCCGGCGGGCATCTCGACGCCCTGGTGACCCTGGTGGTGCCGGTGGTCGGCGGGGTCGGTGCTCTCCGGGCTGACCGAGCTCCTCTCGCTCGCCGGGATCTGCGCCAAATCCTCCGCGAACTCCTGCACGCGGGCCGCCGCGACCTGCCCGTCGGCGCCGATCCGCACCCACCTGGACACCGACGGCACGCCGTTCGCGTCGACCACGGACAGCATGTACCAGCCGGGCGGGGCCAGGTCGGGGTTGCTGGTCAGGCTGAGGTCGACGGTGTCGCCGTCGACCGTCATCGGCAGGTCGACGTAGCGCTGGTTGGGGTCGGAGGAGTGGGTGATCGCGGCCGGGCGGATCAGGGACGCCTTCACCACCGGCTTGTCGACCGTGATGCGCTGGTCGGTGCCGTACGTCCAGCGCGTGCTCGCCACCGAGGTGATCCGCGGCCGGTCGCCCTTGAAGAGGTACGGCGGTTCGTAGACCGACACGCGCTGGTCGAAGGAGCCGTCCCCCGGGTTGTCGCCGACGCTCAGCACCCGGCCGTCGGGCAGCAGCAGGGACGAGGAGTGGTACGTCCGCGGGACCGGATCGGTCGCCAGGCCCGGCTCGAACGTGTTGGTCGCCGGGTCGTACATCGACGCCTCGAAGACCGGGTCCTCGCGGTAGGTGTGCAGGGCGCCGCCGGTCTCCAGGACCTTGCCGTCCGGGAGGATGACCGCCGAGACGTACACCTTGCCCTGGTCGCCGGTCTGCGGGGTGCCGTCCTGGTAGTGGCCCTGCGGCAGGTCGGGGCCGGGCACGTACCGCGGCGAGTCGGCCTTCAGGTCGATGACGTCGACGAGCCGGTGCGCGTCGGGCGAGACGGTGTGGTTGCCGCCGCCGATGGTGATGACCTTCTGGTCCTGGGCGGGCGGCAGCAGCACCGACATGGACTGGTCCCGCTCGTCCTTCCTGCGCAGGCCGGGTACGTCGGCGATGGTCCCGGCGTCGTAGTCGTAGACGGAGGCGCCGGTGCCGGGCAGGCCGTTGCCGAAGACGTGGCTGCCGGTGTAGAAGAGGCGGCCGTCCTGGAGCAGGATCATCGACGGGTACAGGCCCCAGAAGGACCAGGCCTGCTTGGCCTCGCCGAGCGGCAGCCACTTGTTCTGGGCGTGGGAGAAGTGCTCGTTGACGACCGTGCCCGAGGAGTCCTCGGCGAGGCCGCCCAGCGAGATGACGTCACCGTTGCCCATGGCGGTCGCCGACGGGTACCAGTGGCCCGCCAGCATGTCGTTGACCTTGATGTACTTGTTCTGGTCCGGGTCGAAGACGTAGCTGGACCGCAGGCCCTTGTAGCCGACGCTGCCGTCGGGTGCGGCGTAGTCCTTGTTCCCGCCCATGACCAGGACGCGGCCGTCGGGGAGCTGAACGTGTCCGGCGCAGAAGAAGTCCTCCGGCGTCGGGATGTCGGTGTAGGTGCCCGCCACCGGGTCGTAGACCGAGGTCTTGAAGGTGCCGGCCTCGAACATGTCGAGGTCGTTGCCGGAGCCGGCGATCAGCAGGACCTTGCCGGTGTGCAGCAGCACCGAGTGGATGGCCCGGACCGGCATCTCGGTGGTCTGGACGGTCCACTTGCCCTTGCACTCCGGTCCGGTGCCGCCCGTGGTGCAGGGGTCGGGGCCGGAGGGGACGGTGGCGTCCGTCATCGCGTAGTCGTCGGTGGTGAGGCTGCCGACGCCGTAGAGGGCGCCGCCCCAGGTGATCCGGTCGGTGTTCGGCGGGATGAGCGGGGTGCGGACCTCGGTGCGGGTCCAGTCCGCCGACTGCTCCAGGGTCTTGAGGTCGGTCCAGTAGACCCAGCCCTGGACGGTGTCGTGGCGGAAGAGGGTGAAGGCCACGTTCGGTGTCGTCGACTTGTACCAGAACGACAGGTCGTACTGGTGGTCCGGAGTGACCTGGGGGGCGCAGGAGTTCTCCAGCATCATCGTCTTGCGGTCGCCGTCGGCGCGCCGGGTCAGCTCGATGCGGACGGCACGGCTGCCGGAGTGGGCGTCGTCGGTGACGGTGAAGGTGAAGTCGTTGTCTCCCCAGCCCGACTTCTCGAAGCACTGCGGGAACCGGGAGGGCCCGTCGAGGATCTCCAGGCCCGGGTTCCTGACCAGGTTGGTGGCGGCGGTGGCGGGTTGGGCGCCCAGCGGGCCGAGCCCGAGGGCGGCGGCGAAGAGCATGAGCGCGGTCAGCAGCAGGCGGGGCGTTCTGCCGTGCGGCAGGGGCCGGCGCCATGCTGGTCTTCGGGCTCCGTACATGTGAGTCCCCCCTTGGTTCACGGGCCCCCCTCCGGCGCGGGGCCCGC
This sequence comes from Streptomyces sp. NPDC051315, assembly GCF_044455165.1. NCBI lineage: Bacteria > Bacillati > Actinomycetota > Actinomycetes > Kitasatosporales > Streptomycetaceae > Streptomyces > Streptomyces sp. NPDC051315. The sequence goes on along the minus strand of NZ_JBITEN010000006.1, from coordinate 66,479 downwards.
GTGTCACTCGTCGTTCTCGATGCGGAGGATGTCGATGCGGCCGCCGCCCTCGCCGAAGGTGGCGACGGGCGTGCCGTGCGCGAACAGGTCCCGCAGGGTGGGCAGGTGCTCGCGCTCACCGCGCAGGGCCGCGGTGGACACCACGTAGTCGATGTCCTTCCAGCCGTGCGGCAGCGTCTTGGTGACCGCCGGGTCCTGGTCGAGCTTGTAGTGCCAGATGACACCGGTGCCCGGCCGGTAGCCGGCGTCGACCGCGTCCAGCCAGAGCACGCCGTCGGTGACGATGCGCACCCGGTCGCGGTCGCCGACGGGCGTCTCGCGCAGCCAGCGCGCGGCGTCGTGGTAGACGCCGTTGTCGTGGGCCTGCACGGCGGCCCGGTCCCGCTCGTACCAGTGGGGTCCGGCGAGTGCCGCGGCGGCGGCCGCTGCCGCCACGGCGGCGACGGTCCGCAGGTGCGGCCTGCCGGGCAGCCGGGCCACCACGGCCTGCGTGAGCCCGGCCAGGGTGAGCGCCAGGAACGGCAGGACCTGCACGATGTACATCTGCGGCAGGTATCCGCCGGGCCGCAGCGCGACCAGCGCCAGCACCAGGACGGCGAGCGCGGCCGGCCGCAGCCGGCGCACCGCGAACGCGCACACGGCCGCCGCGGCACCGCCGATCAGCAGGTACGGGTCCCGGTCCAGCCAGTCCGCGAACAACTGGTGGGCGTCGGTGCCCTCCTCGAAGGCCGAGCCGCTGCCCTCGCGTCCGCCGAGCTGGAACGCGAGCGTGCCGAGCAGCGACACGTGTCCGGCGCCGGGGAACAGCTCGCCCTTGAGCAGGGCGTAGAGCGGATAGAACAGGCCGGTCAGGACGAACCCGGAGCCGAAGCCGGCGAAGGAGAACTTGCGGGTGCTGGGGTGGCTGCCCTGCCAGAGGGTGACCAGCAGGACAGGCAGCAGGACCCCGATGGTCTCCTTGGAGAGCACCGCCACCGCGAACGCCGTGCCGGCCGCGACGTGGTGCCACAGGTGGCGGCGCGGTGACAACGCGAACGCGAAGGACACCAGCACCCACAGGACGGCGAAGTTGTCCAGGTAGATTTGCCGGTGCAGCACCACGGCGAGCGGTGACAGCGCGTACAGCAGCATGGCCGCGGCGGCGGTGGGCCGGGCGAGTCCGAGGCGCCGGCCGATCACGTACACCAGGACCATCGACGCCGCGGCCACCGGCAGCACGGCGATCCGCCCCTGCACGAAGGTGGGCAGGTCGGGCAGGAGCCAGTTGGGCAGCCAGGAGACGGTGGCGAGCTGGATCCAGCCCAGGGGCGGGTGGTCGTACCAGTAGGTGTAATGCGCGAGATCACCGTGCTGTACGGCCCATGCCTGCGCGAGATAGGTGCCCTCGTCGTCATTCGGGAATGGGTAATTACCGATTCCGAGGATCCTCACGAGGAGACCGGTAAGGAATACGGGGGCAACCCAGAAAACATCCCTGCGTAACACTCCTCCGCGTATGGAGGTGCGCCCGTCACCCGAATCACCGGACGGCGTCCGGGAAACGGAAGAAGAGCCTTCGGAAACTGCTGTTTCGGACGCATCACGCGCACGTGTGTGCGGTATTGCGGTCCCCATGCGGAATCCCCCCACCCACTTCTGGGCCTGATGACAGCCGTGGGACTCCCCCTTGAAACCCCCCGGAATCAGGCATGCCGGAGCATCATGGCACACCTCCGGACCTCACATAAGCAGAACCTGTGACTCCGCTTGCGGCGGCGATCACCACGGCGAGGCCACATTGCGAGGGAAATGCCGAACCTGCTAACTTCGGCCCTACTTTGCTCGTGGACCTGCATCGATCATGCGCGAAAACTCCGGGGAACCGGCTGGGAACCGGCCCGCCACCAAGGGTTGTCAATGATCACGAGCACTTCTGGAAGTCCCGTCGGCCGGGGGGCCGCAGACGGACGAGGACATTCCGCGCACACCCGAGTTGAATCACCGTTCACATCAAGGATGACCAAGAAAAACCGAGGGGGGAATTCGTGGTCTCCGCCATTCTTTTCATCGATTCGATCATTCTCATGGCCGCCGCCGGCGTGACCCTGTGGTGGATGCTGCACGCCTGGCGCACCCCGGAGACACTGGAGTCGACGGCCTTCGCCACACCCGACGGCAGAGCGGACCTGTCCTTCTCGCTCCTCGTCCCGGCCCGGCACGAGGAGGCCGTCCTACGGCACACGGTCGAGCAGATGCTGCGCATCGACCACCCGGACTTCGAGATCCTGCTGATCGTCGGTCACGACGACCCCGGGACCGCCGCCATCGCCGACGAACTCGCCGCAGAGCACCCCGGCACGGTGCGCACGGTGGTCGACACCCACGCCAGGAAGAACAAGCCCCGCGCCCTCAACACCGCGCTGCCGCACGCCCGCGGTGAGATCATCGGGGTCTTCGACGCCGAGGACGTCGTCCACCCGGAGCTGCTCAGTCACGTCGACTTCGCCTTCCGGCGCGAGAACGCCGACGTCGTCCAGGGCGGCGTCCAGCTCATCAACTACCAGAGCAGCTGGTACAGCCTGCGCAACTGCCTGGAGTACTTCTTCTGGTTCCGCAGCCGGCTGCACCTGCACGCCCGCAAGGGGTTCATCCCGCTCGGCGGCAACACCGTCTTCGTCCGGTCCGCGCTGCTGCGGGAGACCGGCGGCTGGGACGGCGACTGCCTCGCCGAGGACTGCGACCTGGGCGTCCGGCTGTCCAGCGGCGGCGCCAAGGTCGTCGTCGCCTACCACTCCGCGCTCGTCACCCGCGAGGAGACGCCGGACTCCGTCAAGGCGCTCTACAAGCAGCGCACCCGCTGGAACCAGGGCTTCCTTCAGGTCCTGCGCAAGGGAGAGTGGCGCCGGCTGCCCGGCTTCGGCCAGCGGATGCTCGCCCGCTACACCCTCAGCACCCCCTTCGTGCAGGCCGCGACCGGTGTGATGATCCCGCTGGGCATCCTCTTCGCCGTCATCGGCGGCGTCCCACTGCCGTTCTCGATGTTCGCCTGGCTGCCCATGCTGCCGATGGCCGCGATGATCGTCTTCGAGGCGGTCGCCCTGCACGACTTCGGCCGCGAGTACGGCTTCCGCATCGGCTTCGGGCACTACGCCAAGCTCATCCTCGGCGGCCCCGTCTACGCCGTGATCCTCGCGGCCGCCGCGCTGCGCGCCGTGTGGCGCGAGTACACCGGGCGCCGCGACTGGGAGCTGACCTCCCACGTCGGCGCCCACCTGCCGGTCCAGACCCCCCAGCCCCAGGAGGTACGGTGACGGCGCTGCCGGCCGATGTGTCCGTCGTCGTCCCGACCTTCAACGAGGCCGACAACATCCCCGAGCTGCTCGCCCGGGTCTGCGCCGCGATCCCCGCCGGGACCCGCGCGGAGGTCGTCTTCGCCGACGACTCAACCGACCACACCTGCGAGGTCATCGAGGAGGCGGCGCGGTTCAGCCCGGTCCCGGTGATCCTGCACCACCGTCCGGTCCCCGTGGGCGGGTTGGGCGGTGCGGTGGTCGAGGGCATGTCCCGGGCCTCGGCCCCGTGGATCGTCGTCATCGACGCCGACCTCCAGCACCCGCCGGAACTCATCCCCGAACTGATCGCCCGGGGCGAGACCACCGGCGCCGAACTGGTCGTGGCCAGCCGTTACGCGGCCGGCGGCGACCGCAGCGGCCTGGACGGCGGCTACCGCAAGCTGGTCTCCAGCACCTCCACGCTGGTCACCAAGTCGCTCTTCCCCCGCGCCCTGAGCGGGCTCACCGACCCGATGAGCGGCTTCTTCGCCATCCGCCGCACAGCGGTCGACCGCGCCTCCACCGAGGACGAGGGCCTCCAGCCGCTCGGCTACAAGATCCTGCTCGAACTGGCGGTACGGTGCCGGCCCCACGGCATCGCCGAGGTCCCGTACGCCTTCGGCGAGCGCCACGCCGGCGAGTCCAAGTCCACGGCCCGCGAGGGCATGCGCTTCCTGCGCCACCTGATCACCCTGCGCACCGCCGACCCCCGCGCCCGGGCGGTCGTCTTCGGCCTGATCGGCCTGTCGGGCTTCGTCCCGAACCTGGCCCTGCTGTGGCTGCTCACCAGCTGGGCCCCCGGCCTCCACTACGCCCCGGCGGAGATCATCGCCAACCAGGCCGGCCTCCTGTGGAACTTCGCCCTGATCGACTCCTTCGTCTACCGCAACCAACGCGGCCACCGCCGGCGCGGCACCCGCCTGCTGTCGTTCGCGGCCGTCGGCAACGCCGACCTGATCGCCCGCATCCCGCTGGGCGCGCTCCTCATCGGTGTCGGCGGGATGACCGCCCTCCCCGCCACGGCCCTCGCCATGGCGATCGTCTTCACGGCCCGCTTCCTGGTCGTCGACCGGTGGCTCTACGGCCGCCTGCGCAAGCACCGTCCGCCGACCGCCCGGGTCACCCCGGAGCCGGTGCCGGACCCGGTACCGGACCCGCTGGGCTGACGTACCCTCCACGGGGCCCGGGGCGCCACCGCGCCCCGGGCCCCGTCGGCCCGCCCACCGTGACCCGCCGCTCAGGGCGTGAGCTTCTCCCTCAGCCCCGCCGCGTCCGTCACCGGCATGTCGCACACGAAGCCCCGGCAGACGTACGCCGTCGGCGCGCCGCCGACCAGCACGCGGTCGGCGAGCAGCGGGAACTCGTCGCTGTCCGGCGTGCCGCAGGCCACCACCGCGCCCGGCGCGGGCGCCAGCAGGGCGGTGCGGTGCAGTTCCCCGGTGGCGGTGTCGTCGACGGAAGGCCCGGCCACCGCCACCTCGCGCGGCCCGTCGAGCAGCGCCTCGGCGACGGCGAGACCCCAGCCGATGAACCGCGGCACCCGCGGTCCCAGCGCCTTCACCACGCCCAACGCCCGTTCGGCGGCGGTGCGGTGGGGTTCGGAGCCGGTGTGGGCGGCATACGAGAGCAGCGCCCCGGCCGCCGCCGACCACCCGGAGGGCGTCGCGTTGTCGGTCGGGTCCTGGGGCCGGCGGATGAGCTGTTCGGCGTCGGCGGCGGTGTCGTAGAGGGCACCGGAGCCGGGGTCGGTGAAGCGGGCCAGGACGTGGTCGAGGAGGAAGCCCGAGAACTCCAGCCACACCCCCTCGCCCGTCACGGAGGCGAGCGCGAGGAAGCCCTCCGCCACGTCGGCGTAGTCCTCCAGCACCCCGGCGTTGGCCCCGATCTGCCCGTCCTTGCTGGTGCGGGCGAGCCGTGCCTGGTCGTCGAGGTGCAGCCGGACGAGGAGGTCGGCGGCGGCGAGGGCCGCCTCGACCAGGTCGGGGCGGCCGAAGTAGGCGCCGGTCTCGGCGAGCGCGGCGATCGCGAGCCCGTTCCAGGCCGCGACGACCTTGTCGTCCCGTCCGGGGGCGGGACGGGACGCCCGCGCCTGGAACAGCCGCCGCTTGACCGACGCGATCCTCTCGGCGTCGAAGACACCCTCGTGCTGCGGGAGCTGGAGGACGGAGGCGCCCTCCTCGAAGGTGCCCTCCTCGGTGACGCCGAAGTAGTGGGCGGCGATCTGCGCGTCCTCGGCGCCGAGCACCTCGGTGAGCTGCTCCGGCGTCCAGACGTAGTACGCGCCCTCGACGTGCCTGCCGGTCCCGTCGTCGCTGTCGGCGTCGAGCGCCGAGGCGAACCCGCCCTCGGCGGTGCGCAGTTCGCGCACCATGAAGTCGGCGGTCTCCAACGCCACCCGCCGGGCGAGCTCGGACCCCGTGGACCGCCACAGGTGGGCGTACACCCGGCACAGCAGCGCGTTGTCGTACAGCATCTTCTCGAAGTGCGGCACCACCCAGTCCCGGTCCACCGAGTACCGCGCGAAGCCGCCCCCGAGCTGGTCGTAGATCCCGCCCCGGGCCATCCGCTCACACGTGTCCCGCGCCATCTCCAGCGCGCCCTCGGCCCCGGTCCGCGCGTGGTGCCGCAGCAGGAACTCGATCACCATGGACGGCGGGAACTTCGGCGCCCCGCCGAACCCGCCGCGCTGCGGGTCGTACTCGCGGGTCAGCCCGAGCAGCGCCTGCCCCAGCTGCTCCTCCCCGGGCGCCAGGCTGTCCCCGTACGAGATCTCCCGCCCCGCCAGGTCCCGCACGATCTTCCCGGCGACCTCGGCGACCTCCTCCCGGCGGTCCGTCCAGGCCTGGTGGACGCCCTCCAGCACCTGCCGGAAGGAGGGCATGCCGTGGCGCGGGGCGGGCGGGAAGTACGTCCCGAAGTAGAAGGGCTCGGCGTCCGGCGTGAGGAACACGGTCATCGGCCAGCCGCCCTGTCCGGTGGCGGCCTGGACGGCCTCCATGTAGACGGCGTCGACGTCGGGGCGTTCCTCGCGGTCGACCTTCACGCTCAGGAAGTGCTCGTTGAGGTAGTCGGCGGTCGCCCGGTCCTCGAAGGACTCGTGGGCCATGACATGGCACCAGTGGCAGCTCGAGTAGCCGACGCTCAGCAGCACCGGCACCCCCCGCCTGCGCGCCTCCTCGAACGCCTCCGCCGACCAGGGCCACCAGTCGACCGGGTTGTCGGCGTGCTGGAGGAGGTAGGGGGAGGTCTCATGGGCCAGTCGGTTCGCCATGGAGTCCATCCTGCCGCAGTACCCACCCCGACACGCGTCAGGCGTCTCCCGCCCCGGCCCGCCCGGCTCGCGTCAGGCGTCTTCCGTCCGCCGGCGCGCCCGGTGAGGGGACCGCGTTCGCACTCTCGCGCCCGTGCGCCCCCGCGCCGCACCGCCGGAGGGGGGAAGGGATATGCGGGACAGCCATCGGGCGGAAGCCGAGGAGCTGTGGTACGGGCCGTGGAGAAAGGGGTACGGCGTTCGGGCGGCCGTACCGACCGGCAGGTGCTGATGACACGGGTCCGGGGCGCGATGCACACGATCGTGCGGACCGCCGCCGAGGAGTACGAGGCGTACGCGCGGGCCGGGACGGAGACGGAGGCCGGCCGGCTCAGCTTCGGGCAGCGCCATGCGCCGGAGGCCGCCGGTGGGCTCCACTGCTGGTGGCGGGGGGCGCGGTGGTGACGACGGCCGTCGTGGACCTGGCGCTCGGCACCGGTCCGGGGACGGCGCCGGGCGCCGGCGTGGCCCTCGGGGTGGTCGGCGCCGCGACGACCGTGGTGAAGGCCGCCGGGTCGCATCTGCCGGCCGCCCGTCACCGCGCGGGTGAGGCCGGCCGGCCCGGTGGGCCGGAACAGCTGAGGCTGCGGTGGCTGACGGCGCTCGAGGTGCGTGGAATCCGTCCGTTCACGCGGGGAAGCCGGCATCACGCGCCGACTCCCGGACTCGCCACGTCATGCCCCCACGTCGGCGTCCGCCCGGCCGGCCGGCTCGCGCTCAAGCCACCGCGGTCGGGCGGACACCGCCGTACGACCGCCGGGCGGCGGGCACCGCCGTTCCACGACCGCCGGGCGCGGGCAACGCGCCTCGGCGGCCGGGCTCAGCCCTTCGCCGGCGAGGCCTTCCCCGTGGCGCCCTTGCCGGAGGCACCCGCGCCCCCGTCGGCGGCGTCCTCCGGGGTCTCCTCGAAGTCGACCTTGCCCATGTGCTTGTTCATGGACTTCATCAGGCCCCACACGGCCAGTGCCATCACCGCGAAGACGATGAAGCCGAGGACACCCGGGGTGACCTTGTCCTCGTCCACCTCCTTGGCGAGGGTGGCGAACTGCGTCACTGCCAGGCTCACGCTTGCGCTCATATCAGGCATTGTCGCGGATGCCCGCGAAGAGGTCGTCCTCGGGGAGGGAGGTGTCCACCCGCGACTTCGCGAGCTCGTACTCCTCCGTCGGCCAGACCTCCTTCTGGACCTCCATCGGCACCCGGAACCAGCCCCCGTCGGGGTCGATCTGCGTGGCGTGCGCGATCAGCGCCTTGTCGCGGATCTCGTAGAAGTCGGCGCACGGCACGTGCGTGGTGAGCGTGCGGTCCTTGTGCCCGGACTCGTCCCAGCGCTTGAGCCACTCCCCGTAGGGCGACTCCAGGCCGCGGTCGAGCATCGCCTGGTGCAGCGCCTCGGTGCGCGGACGGTTGAAGCCCTGGTTGTAGTAGAGCTTCAGCGGCCGGTACGCCGGCCCGAACTCGTCCTCCGGGTACTTCACGGTGTCGTCCGCGCCCTCGAAGGCCACCATCGAGATCTTGTGGGTCATGATGTGGTCGGGGTGCGGGTAGCCGCCGTTCTCGTCGTAGGTGGTGATCACCTGGGGACGGAAGGCGCGGATCTGCTTCACCAGCTCGCCGGCGGCGGTGTCGACGTCCTCCAGGGCGAAGCAGCCCTCGGGCAGCGGAGGCAGCGGGTCGCCCTCGGGGAGGCCGGAGTCGACGAAGCCGAGCCACTCCTGCTTGACGCCGAGGATCTCGCGGGCCTCGTCCATCTCCTTCTTGCGTACCTCGTGGATGTGCTCCTCGATGTACTTGTCGCCCTGCAGCTTGGGATTGAGGATGGAGCCGCGCTCCCCGCCCGTGCAGGTCACGACCAGCACGTCCACCCCCTCGGACACGTACTTCGCCATGGTGGCCGCGCCCTTGCTCGACTCGTCGTCGGGGTGCGCGTGGACGGCCATCAGTCGCAGCTGGTCAGTCAAGACTCAATCCTCGGTAAGTCGGCGCCCCCGTGGGACCGGGCGCGATCGGCGGCTTCTATAGTGACCGAATCGGGGGACCAATAATTCCGGAGCCAGGCTCCGGAAGCCCTTTTGGGACGTTCGTCCCGTCGGCGTCGAGAGGACGATCATGAGTACGGCGAGCACGCGACGGCCCGAGGGCCGCTACGGCCGCTCCTCGGACGAGCGCGCCGACCGTACGCTCAAGATCGCCGGCGCCGTCCTGGGCACGGGCCTGCTCGCCCTGATGGGCTACTTCGGCTATCACTACGTCGGCGAGAACGAGATCAGCGGCGAGCTGATCGCCTTCTCCGTCTCGGACGACGCGGTGAAGGTGCACCTGGAGGTCCGCAAGGACGCGGGCGCGAGCGGCTACTGCACGGTCCGCTCCCAGGCCGAGAACGGCGCCGAGGTGGGCCGCGCCGACTTCCGCTTCTCCGGCTCGGACACGCGGATCGACAAGGTGGTCACGCTCCGTACGACGTCCAGGGGCACCTCGGCGGAGCTGCTCGGCTGTCACGCCGACTGACACCACGGCCGGGTTCCTCCGGAATACGTACGGCCTGACCTGGGTTGACGTGATTCTGGTGGCTTATGTCCTCCCCCTTCGGCCGTTGAATTGTTAGGCTCGTGGTTTCGCCCGTCCCTGGAGGAACATGCTTCCGGGTAGGGCGATGCTTTGTATTCCCAGTACCGACGAGGAGCACCCTGTGACCCAGACCAGCGAGAACGTCACCTGGCTGACCCAGGAGGCGTACAACAAGCTCAAGGATGAGCTTGAGTACCTTACTGGTCCTGCGCGCACGGAGATCGCCGCCAAGATCGCGGCCGCGCGCGAGGAGGGCGACCTGCGGGAGAACGGCGGGTACCACGCGGCCAAGGAGGAGCAGGGCAAGCAGGAGCTCCGTGTGCGCCAGCTGACCCAGCTCCTGGAGAACGCCAAGGTCGGCGAGGCCCCGGCGTCCGCGGACGGCGCGGTGGCGCCCGGCATGGTCGTGACGATCGCCTTCGACGGTGACGAGGACGACACCCTGACCTTCCTGCTGGCCTCGCGCGAGTACGCGAGCTCCGACATCGAGACCTACTCGCCGCAGTCCCCGCTGGGCTCCGGCGTGATCGGCCACAAGGTCGGCGAAGACGCGGAGTACGAGCTCCCGAACGGCAAGAAGGCCTCCGTGCGCATCCTCAAGGCCGAGCCCTACAACGGCTGACCGGCCGCATCGGCTTCTTCGAGGAGGCCCCCGGCGCCCGCGTGGCGCCGGGGGCCTCGCCATGCGCCGGCGCGACGAGGTGTGGCGACGGTCGGACTGCCCCCGGGCGGTAGGTACTGCTCCGGGGCACAATCCCCCAGGCGGCGCGTCCCAGGCGGTACGTCACCCCAGGCGGTACGTCTCACGCGGTGGCCGAGCGGTATTTGCGGACCGCCAGCGTGCGGAATATCAGGATGATCAGCACCGAGTAGATCAGTGAGGCCCAGACCGGGTGCTGCATGGGCCAGGCCTCGGACGGTGACTGTCCGGGGTTGGCGAACAGGACACGGCAGGCCTGGACGGTGGCGCTGAACGGGTTCCACTCGGCGATGTGGCGCAGCCAGGGCGTCATGTTGCCGGTGTCCACGAACGCGTTCGAGATGAAGGTGACGGGGAAGAGCCAGATCAGCCCGCCGGAGGTGGCCGCCTCGGGGGTGCGCACCGACAGGCCGATCAGGGCGCCGATCCAGGTGAAGGCGTAGCCCAGCAGGAGCAGCAGACCGAAGGCGGCCAGGACGCGCCCGAGGTCGGTGTCACCGTCGGAGCCGACGCGCCAGCCGACCAGGACGGCGACGACGGCGAGGACCAGCAGGGTCAGGGCGGTCTGCACGAGGTCGGCGAGAGTGCGGCCGGTGAGCACCGCGCCCCGGGCCATGGGCAGGGAGCGGAAGCGGTCGATGAGGCCCTTGTGCATGTCGTCGGCGATGCCCGCGCCGGCACCGGCGGTGGCGAAGGTGACGGTCTGGGCGAAGATCCCCGCCATGAGGAAGTTCTTGTAGTCGGTGGCGCTGGTGCTGCCGCCGATCTGCATCGAACCGCCGAAGACGTAGGTGAAGAGCACCACGAACATGATGGGCTGAATCAGCCCGAAAATAACCATTTCCGGAATTCGGGACATTCTGATCAAGTTGCGTTTTGCAACGACCAGCGAGTCCCGGGCGGCCTGCCCGAACGGGCGGGTGGGTGCCGCGCTCCGGGCGGCGTCGGTGACGGCGCTCATTTCACGGCCTCCTTGCCGCTCTCGTCGTTCTCGTCGTTCTCGTCGCCCTTGCTCTCGGCCACGCGCCCCGTGAGCGAGAGGAAGACGTCGTCCAGGGTGGGGCGGCGCAGGCCGATGTCGTCGATCTCGATTCCGCGGGTGTCCAGTTCGCGGATCACCTCGGCGAGGAGCTTCGCCCCGCCCGTGACGGGCACGGTGAGCTTGCGGGTGTGCTCCTCGACGGTGGTGTCGCCCTTGCCGAAGCCGGCCAGCACCTCGGCGGCGGTGGCGATGTGGTCGCGCTCGTGCACCACGACTTCCACGCGCTCGCCACCGGTGCGGGCCTTGAGCTGGTCGGAGGTGCCGCGGGCGATGACCCGGCCGTGGTCGACGACCGCGATGTCGTGCGCAAGGTGGTCGGCCTCCTCCAGGTACTGCGTGGTCAGCAGCAGCGTCGTACCGCCGGAGACGAGGCGCTTGATGACGTCCCACAGCAGTTGGCGGTTGCGCGGGTCGAGGCCGGTGGTCGGCTCGTCCATGAACATCACGGGCGGCGAGACCACCAGCGCCGCGGCCAGGTCGAGGCGGCGCCGCATGCCTCCCGAGTAGGTCTTCGCGGGGCGGTCGGCGGCCTCCGCGAGGTCGAACTGGTCGAGCAGTTCGGCGGCCCGGGCCTTGGCCGCGCCGGCCTTCATCTGATAGAGCTGACCGACCATCCGGAGGTTCTCGCGGCCGGTCAGGTACTCGTCGACCGCGGCGAACTGGCCGGACAGGCCGATCGAGCGTCGGACCTCGTTGGGGTGCTTGAGCACGTCGAACCCGGCGACCACGGCCCTGCCGCGGTCGGGGCGCAGGAGAGTGGTCAGACAGCGGACCGTAGTGGTCTTGCCCGCGCCGTTCGGTCCGAGCAGGCCGAGGACCGTGCCCTCCGGGACGTCGAGGTCGACGCCGTCCAGGGCCTTGACGTCACCGAAGGTCTTCACCAGGCCTTCGGCATGGATGGCGCCGGGCATATGAGTCTCCACGTCGTTGGGGATGCTGCTAAAAGGATGGCTTCGCTCTTTTCGTTCCGCCCGAGGGGTGGCATGAGTCACACCATAACGCGATGTATCGCGTCTCTCAACGGACTTCCCCGAACGAGTGACACGGAGCGTCGTGCGACAGGACCCGACCTCAGCGAGACCCAGCGTGAGACCCCAGGTAGAGAACCCCGTTCGAGACCCCAGCCGGGCCCTCACCGGACCCTCAGCCGATGACCCGGTAGCCTGCCTCGCGCAGAGCCTGGCCGACCTCGGCGCAGTGCGCCGGACCCTTCGTCTCCAGGTGCAGCTCGACCTCCGCCTCGGTCAGCCCGAGCCGCGGGTCGGTCCGTACGTGGCTCACGTCGAGCACGTTGGCGTCGACCGCCGACAACACCCCGAGAAGCGTGGCCAGAGCACCCGGCCGGTCCGTCAGACGCAGACGCACGGCCAGATAACGGCCCTGTGCGGCCATGCCGTGCCGCAGGACGCGCTGCATCAGCACCGGGTCCACGTTGCCGCCGGAGAGGACCGCGACGACCGGGCCCTCGAAGGCGCCGGGCTCACTGAGCAGCGCCGCGACCGGGCTCGCCCCGGCCGGCTCGACGACCAGCTTGGCCCGCTCCAGGCACAGCAGCAGCGCGGTGGACAGCTCGTCCTCCGACACCGTGCGCACCTCGTCCACCAGGTCGCCGACGATCCCGAACGGCACGTCACCGGGACGGCCGACCCTGATGCCGTCGGCCATCGTCGCCGGGTTCTCCACCGCCACCGGCCGCCCGGCCGCCAGCGAGAGCGGATACGCGGCCGCCCCCTCCGCCTGCACGCCGACGATCCGCACGTCCGGCCGCAGCTCCTTCACCGCGACCGCGATGCCCGCGGCCAGCCCCCCGCCGCCGATCCCCACGACGATCGTGCGCACCTCCGGACACTGCTCCAGGATCTCCAGGCCGACCGTGCCCTGCCCCGCGATGACGTCCGGGTGGTCGAAGGGGTGGATGAACACCGCGCCGGTGGCGGCCGCGTACTCCTGCGCCGCGGCCAGCGTCTCGTCGACGACCTGCCCGTGCAGGCGCACCTCGGCGCCGTACTCCCGGGTCGCGCTGATCTTCGGCAGCGGGGCGCCCTGCGGCATGAACACCGTGGACCGCACGCCCAGCAGCGAGGACGCCAGCGCGACACCCTGCGCGTGGTTGCCGGCACTCGCGGCGACGACCCCCGCGGCCCGCTCCTCCGGCAGCAGTCCGGCGATCCGCACATACGCGCCGCGCAGCTTGAACGACCCCGTCCGCTGGAGGTTCTCGCACTTGAAGTGCACCGGCGCCCCGACGAGCTGGGACAGGTGCCTGCTGCCCTCCATCGCGGTCATCCGCGCGACGCCCGAGAGCATCTTCTGGGCGCCGCGCACGTCGTCGAGGGTGACGGGCCGCAAGGAGTCAGCCGTGCCATAGCTCATGACACCAGCATCGCAGTTCACAGGCGGGAACGACCGTTGTGACCAACCACCGAGACTGGTTTGCGCAGCCCTCGTACGACCCGCCTTCCGGCCGCGTACCCTGTCCCCCAACCCAGCACCCCCTTCATGAAGCGAGCCCCCGGCCATGCCCACAACACCTGAAATGTCGATGGACATGACGACCGTCGGTGACACCGGTCTTCTCGACACGCTGCAGCACGAGGTCGCCGTCTTCGCGCGCCGTGCCGAACAGACCCGGCTCGGCGGCGTCGGGCAGGTGCGCAACTCCATGGACCGCGCCGCGTACCTGCTGCTCAACCGTCTCGACAAGGAAGGTCCCATGGGCGTCAAGGCGCTCGCCGCGAGCATGGGCATCGACTCGTCGACCGTCACCCGGCAGGTGGCTCCCCTCGTCGACACCGGCCTGGTCAAGCGCACCTCGCACCCCGAGGACGGGCGGGCCGTGGTGCTCCAGCTCTCCCCGCGCGGGATGTCACGCCTGGAGGAAGTGCGCTCCTCGCGACGTCAGTTGATGGCCGAGCTGACCCACGACTGGGCGCCGGAGGAGCGCGAGGCGTTCTGCGCGCTCCTCACCCGCTTCAACAGCGCGCTGTCGTCCCGGATGGCCGCCCAGGGCGTCCCGGGCGCGGAGCCCGCCCCGGCGTCCTGACGCCCCGCGCGCGGGGCCCGCATCCCGCGCGTGCGCGACTCTTGACCGACGGCCCGGCCCTGGCCTCATATGAGACCGGGTCCCCGTTCGCCGCGTGCGTCCGGGATCCGTTTCCAGGGGGTCGCCGGCAGGCGGGAGGCGCGCGGTGGGAGCACGGCACGCGGCCCGGGGCGCCCGCCGGGCCCGGGAGTTCGAGGCGTTCGTCGCCGGCGCGGGCGGCCGGCTGCTGCACACCGCCACCCTGCTCACCGCGGAGGCACCGGACGACAACCCGCGCGCACGCCGCCTGCTGACCCATGCCCTCGCGCACACGTACGCGTGCTGGGACCGACTGCGCGGCGAGGACCCCTACGACCGGGCCCGCCGGCACCTCGCCACCCGCTTCGCCCACCGGGCGTGGTACGAGTACGGCGCCGGCCTCGTCCGCGCCCGTGCCCGCCCCGCCGGCGTGCTCGCCCGCCTCACCCCCCGGGAACGCTGCGTCCTGGTCCTCAGGCTCTACGAGGGCGTCGCGGAGGAGCAGGTGGCGGGCCTGCTCGATCTCCCGCCGGAACGTGTCCACACCCTCTGCGACCGCGCGACGGCGACGCTGCTGCGTCCGCCGCGGGGGCGGACGGCGGCGGTGGTGGGCGCCGAGGCGGCGGCGTCATGAGACGGGACCCCCGCGAAGCCCCCCGACCCTCCGGCCGGCCGGCCGACGCCGGCCGAGCGCCCGGGGACCTCGGCGGATCCCGGACGCGCTCCTGGAGGAGGTCCCGATGAACCGGCCCGAGCGGGAGGCCGCCGTACGGCAGCTCATGGAGCGGACGGTGCCGCGGGTACCGCCGGAGCTGCACGCGGACGCCGTACGCCGAGGCAGTCGCCTGCTGCGGCGGCGGACGGTCGCCCGGCGCCTGCTGTGGCTGCTGCTGTGCGCGGCCGTCGTGGCGTTCACCGTGTGGGCGACGACGGCCCAGCCGTGGGTGGAGCCGCCGTCGGAGACGACCCCACCCCTGACCGACTGGTGAGCCGGGCCGGAGCGGACTAGCCGAGGGCCAGCTCCAGGTCCTCCAGGAGGTCGTCGACGTTCTCGATGCCGACGGAGAGACGCACCAGGTCGGCCGGGACCTCCAGGGCCGAACCGGCCGCGGACGCGTGCGTCATGCGCCCCGGGTGCTCGATCAGGGACTCGACACCGCCGAGGGACTCCCCGAGGGTGAACACCCTGGCGCGGTTGCAGACCTCGACGGCCGCCTCCTCGCCGCCAGCGACCTGGAACGACACCATGCCGCCGAACGCCCGCATCTGCTTGGCGGCGACCTCGTGACCGGGGTGGTCCGGCAGGCCCGGGTACAGCACACGCGTCACGCGCGCGTGCCGGGTCAGCATGTCGGCGATCTTCGTGGCGTTCTCGCTGTGCCGGTCCATGCGCACCGACAGCGTCTTCGTGCCGCGCAGCACCAGCCAGGAGTCGAACGGCCCGGCGACCGCGCCCATCGCGTTCTGGTGGTACGCCAGCTCCTCGCCGAGGGCCCGGTCGCCCACGATCAGCGCGCCGCCGACGACGTCCGAGTGACCGCCCATGTACTTGGTCAGCGAGTGCACGACGATGTCGGCGCCGAGCGCCAGCGGCTGCTGCAGGTAGGGGGTGGCGAAGGTGTTGTCCACGACGAGCCGGGCGCCCGCGTCCCGGGCGACCTGGGCCACGGCGGCGATGTCGGTGACGCCGAGGAGCGGGTTGGAGGGGGTCTCCACCCACACCGCCTTCGTCTTCGGGGTGATCGCGGCCCGTACGGCGGCCGGGTCACTGGTGTCGGCGACCGACCACTCCACACCCCACCGGGAGACGACCTTCGCGAACAGCCGGAACGTGCCGCCGTACGCGTCGTTCGGGATGACCACGTGGTCGCCGGGGCTGAGCAGCGTACGCAACAGGCAGTCCTCCGCCGCCAGTCCGGAAGCGAACGCCAGACCCCGGACGCCGCCCTCCAGGGCGGCCAGGTTCTCCTCCAGGGCGGTCCTGGTCGGGTTGGCGCTACGGCTGTACTCGTAGCCGCCGCGCAGGCCGCCCACGCCGTCCTGCTTGTAGGTCGAGACCTGGTAGATCGGCGGGACGACCGCGCCGGTGAGGGGATCGGCGGTGTTGCCCGCGTGGATCGCCAGGGTCTCGAAGTGCTGACTGATGTGCCTGTCGCTCATGGGCACCGAGCGTAGTGCGCCGGAGGACGAGGTGCGGTCCGGCGGTCGCCGGCGCCTGCCGCCGGAGGCGTCCACGAGAGCGCGCCGGGCGGTTTTCCACAGGTCGGGCGGAGGGGGTTGGCCAATTGTCGGCGGCGTCTGGAACCCTTGAGACATGGAGATTCTGTGGGTCCTGATGGCGCTGGTCATGTTCGGCTTCGTGCTGTTGCCGTTCCTGCGTCGCAGGCGCGGCATGATCGAGCAGGTCCCGGCGGGCCACCCGGACGCCGCGGACCCGGCGGACTACGGCTTCGTGCGGACGGAGGAGCTGGACATCCGCATGCCCGGCCCCGACAAGGACCTGCTGGACGTCCTCGACGTGGTGCAGCGCACCCAGGACTACCGGGCCGCGCGGCAACTGCTGGCCGGTACGGAGACGGAGGGCGAGCTGCGCTGGCAGCGCGTGCAGGCCTTCGCGGGTGCCGCGGCGCTGGAGCTGCAGCAGCGGCCGGGCGGGGTGAGCGACACGCCGGGCGGGCAGTGGCTGCGGGTGTGGCGCACGGAGGCGCCCAAGGACCCGGGCGGCGCGGCGGTGCACGCCGAGTTCCTGGTGCAGCAGGCGTGGCGGACGTCGACGCCGGGCACGGACGACTTCCGGATCATCATGGAGGAGGCGAAGGACGCCTGCGGCCAGGCGGCGCTGCTCGCCCCCGGTGACCCGATTCCGTACATCGTCGAACTGTCGGTGGCCCGCGGCCTGAACTACTCGCAGGCGGAGTTCGACCAGCTCTGGCTGAAGATCCTGGACCGGGCGCCGGCGCACATGGGCGCGCATCTGGCGGCGCTGCACTACTGGTGCGAGAAGTGGCACGGCTCGCGCGAGACGGCGAAGTCGTTCGCGGAGGCCGCGGCGGCGCGCGCGCCCCAGGGTTCGCTCCTCGCGGCGATGCCGCTGTTCGCGGTGTTCGAGCACCTCCCCGAGGTGAACCTCGTCAGCGGCTTCTACCAGAGCGAGGTGGTGACGAAGGCGATCCACGGCGCGCTCTACGCCGTCCATGCCGCCCGCCCCGACGACCCGATGCTGGCGCACGTCCGCCATCTGCTCGTCTTCTTCCTGGTGCGCGCCGAGCGCTGGGCGGAGGCGATGAACCAGCTGATACACGTCGACGGACACGTGGGCGCGCTGCCCTGGACGCTGTCCCCGGACCCGGCGGCGGAGTTCGCGGTGTACCGGGCCCTGGCGGTGGCGGGCTACGAGGCGAACGGCGGCAATCCGGCGACGCTCCCGCACTGAGCCCCGGCCCCGGAATGCACAGGGGTCCGCGCCCGTTGACGTGTGCGCCCCCGACCAAAGATGGAGTCCGCATGTTCCTGCACAGCCGTACGCCCCAACTCCCGACGCCCGAGCAGGCTCTGCGGGGCCGCCCGGAGCCCGCGTTCTCCGTCCCCGACCGCCACACGGTCCTCGGCAACCCCCTGCTCGGCCCCTACCCCGAGGGCCTGGAGATCGCCGACTTCGGCCTGGGCTGCTTCTGGGGCGCCGAGCGCACGTTCTGGCAGCTCCCCGCGGGTGTGTGGACGACGCTGGTCGGCTACCAGGGCGGCCACACCGAGCACCCCACGTACGAGGAGGTGTGCTCGGGTCTGACCGGCCACACGGAGGTCGTCCGCGTGGTGTTCGACCCGGAGGTGGTCTCGTACGCGACCCTCCTGAAGACGTTCTGGGAGGCCCACGACCCCACCCAGGGCTTCCGCCAGGGCAACGACGTCGGCACCCAGTACCGCTCGGCGATCTACACCCACTCACCCGCCCAGGCAGCCACCGCCGTCTCCTCCCGCGACGCCTACCAGCAGGTCCTCACCGGTTCGGGCTACGGCACGATCACGACGGAGATCCTCCCGGCGGAGGACCGCACGTTCTATCCGGCGGAGGCGTATCACCAGCAGTACCTCGACAAGAACCCGGCCGGTTACTGCGGTATCGGCGGGACCGGGGTCTCCTGCCCGATCGGCGTGGCGAAGGCCGAGGGCTGACGTCGCCGGGGTTCAGGTCGGCCGTGTCCGCGGGGCCGCCCGCCTCGAGTGGTCACCGCGGGATCGGCTCGGGGCTCCGACTGGGCCGCGTTTCTCGATTCTTCTCGTCCTTCTCGGTGGCGACGGCCGCGGCGGACAGGAGTGTCGCCGCGGAGAGGCTGCCCCAGAGGGCGGCCGGGCCGTGGGGCGCGAGAGCGGTGATGACCGCCGGGGAGACGGCCAGACCGAACCCCGTGGAGAGCTCGAAGCGGGCGAGGGTGCGGCCCAGGGCGTGGGCGGGGGCCAGGTGGGTGACGAGCGCGGTGGCGCTGCCGGCGTAGATGATCTCGCCGAGGGTGCAGACCACGGACACCAGGGCGACCGCCGGGGCGCCCCGGCCGGGTCCCAGTGAGGTGGCCGCGAGGAAGCCGAGGTAGGACGCGGCGAGCACCACGCCGGCGAGGGCCAGCACGGTCCGCCGGGAGAAGCGGGACAGCAGGACGGTGACCGGAACCTGGAGGGTGACCACCAGCACCGTGTTGGCCACGAAGACGGCTGCCGACCAGACCGGGGACGCGTGCACCTGTGTCACCAGGATGAGAGGCAGCGCGATCTCGGGGACGTTGAGGCAGAAGACGTAGACCGCGTTGGCGGCGAGCAGCGCGCGCATCCGGGGTGCGGGCCCGTCGTCGCCGTCCCGGGCCGGGGCAGCGGCCGGAGGCGCGTGCAGGTGGACCGACCACACCAGGCCCGCCGCGGTGAGACAGGCGAGCCCGGTGACGGCTGCCAGCGCCCGCAGTGCGGTGGTGCCGCCCGCCAGGCATACGGTGGCGATGAGCGCGCCCACGCCCAGGCCGGCGTTGCGCAGGGCGCGGCCTCCCGCGAGAGCGGCGTCGCGTTCCCGGCCGTGGGCGACCGTGGCCACGACAGCCGCATGGGCGGCCGGCCAGGCCTGGTTGCCGATGCCGAGGAAGAGGGCCGCCGTCGCGAACAGCCAGACGTGCCCCGCCGGGGTGGCCAGCAGCACCGCCACGCCCAGCACCCGGACCAGCATCGACGCCGCCACGACCGTGCTGCGCGCGCCCCGGTCCAGCCATCGGCCCACCGCGGGCATGCACGCCAGGCCCGCGACGACGGCGACCGTCATGGCGGTGCCGGTGACCGGCGCGGACAGCTTCAGCACCGTCAGCCCGTAGAGCAGCAGGAAGGGCCGCAGCAGGCCGGTGCCGAGCGCGTCCACGGTCAGGGCGACGGCGTAGCGGGGGCCTCCGGAGGCCCGGACGAGGGCGCGGGGCTGGATCCTGGTGGTGGTTGCCATGGCGTCACACGGTGGGGTCTCCCGCCGGGTCGGGCACGTCGGTTGACGGTGTCCGTCAACCGACGCCGTCGCCGGCCGTCCCGGTCCGTGATGCTGAGGGGATGACGTTGAGGATCGACATCGGCGGCCTGCCGTCCGGGCGACTGCGGTTCGCCGCCTCCCCGCTGGCCGAGCTGACCGCGATGCTGCACGTGCTGGCCGAACCGGGGCATCATCCGCAGCTCGCCGGCTGGGCCGGGGACGTGTGGGCGGGGCTGCGGCCGGAGCTGGCCGAGCGGTTGCGGGAGGCGGAGTTCCTCTGGCGTTCCTCGCAGGCCGACTTCCTGCTCCCCGCCCGGCCTCGGCCGACCCTCGCCGAGGAACTGGACGACGTGGACCGCATCGACGACGAGACGTATGTGACCGCCGCGCTCGTCACCACCTGCGGCGGCAGCCGCGTCCCCGCCGCCGCGCCGTCACCGCTCACCGACGCCACGGCGCGCGAGCGGGCCCTGGACCTGGCCCAGGCCCGCGGGGCGCGGCAAGAGGCCTTCGCGGAGCGGCTGCTGGCGGACCCGGCGGCGGTGCGGGCGCGGGTGCGTCACACCCTCGAGCAGTGCGCCGAGGCGTTCTTCGACGGCGCCTGGGCGGGCGTCGCCGTGCGGCTCGCCACGGATCTGCGCCTGAAGAACGACCTGCTGAAGCGCCAGGGCGTCGGGGCGGCTCTCGCGTCGGTGTCCGGCGCGGTCACCCTGGCGCCGGACGGCGACTGCATCATCGTGGACAAGCTGCAGGACAAGGCGACCGCCGCCCCCGGCACCGGGGTCACCTTCATCCCCAGTGTCTTCGGCAGCCCCCACCTGGTGGTGGTCCACGCGCCCGGGTGGCAGCCGGTGGTGCAGTACCCCGTGGCCGAGCCGAGTCCGTCGGAGCCGGTGTCGCTGGAAACGGTCACCCTACGGCTGGAGGCCCTCGCCCATCCGGTACGGCTGCGGCTGCTGCGCACCCTGGCCCGCGGCCCCCACACCACCGGCGAGCTGGCCCACACGTGGGAGCTCTCGCCCCCGGAGGTCTCCCGCCACCTCGCCGTCCTGCGCCGCGCGGGCCTGCTCACGGCCCGGCGGCAGGGTCGGTACGTCCGTCACACCGTGAATCTGCCCGGCCTGACGGCGCTGGGCACCGACCTGCTGGCGGCCGTCCTGCGCTGAACGGCCCCGCCGGGCGTTCCTTCCGCCAGGTCCGAGGGCCGTCCCCCGGGAGCTGTCATCGGCTCCGGGTTTCCGGGTCAGGCAGCGCCCCCGGGAGCTGTCGTCGGCTCAGGGGTCGGTTCGGTCGGCCCCGGAACCGGCCGGGTGGGCGCGTACCCGGGCCCGGTCGCCCCGGGGGCCGAAGATGTGCAGGATCTCGACCGGGTGGTCGTCGGCCGGGCCGAACCAGTGGGGCTCGGCCGTGTCGAACTCGGCGACCTCACCGGGGCGGAGGGTGAGTTCGCGTTCGCCGAGGACGAGCAGGAGTTCTCCCGCCAGGACGAAGAGCCACTCGTGGCCGGCGTGGGTGACGAGCCTGCGGGGGGTGGGTGCGATCACCTGTTTGAAGACCTGGAGGCGGCCCGGGTACTGCGTCAGCGGCACCAGGACGCTTCTGTTCCTGCGGTGGCGCAGCGGGGCCAGGTGGACGCGGGGGTCGCCGGTCGCCGGGGCGGCGATGAGCTGGTCGAGCGCGACGCGGTGGGCGCGCGCGAGCGGGATGAGGAGTTCGAGGGTGGGGCGGCGCCTGCCGGACTCCAGCCGGGACAGGCCGCTGACCGAGATGCCGGTCGCCGTCGACAGCGCCTCCAGGGTCATCCCGCGGTCGCGGCGCAGTGAGCGCAGTCGAGGCCCGATGGCGGCGAGCACCTGCTCCAGTTCGGCATCCACGGGCACCAGTGTGCGGTACGGGATCCGGGGCGCGTCGGCGCAGGTCATGGCTGTCCCGCGGGGTCCGGTGGAATTTTGCGGTGTCTGCAAAAACGCTGTCCGGTCGGGGGGCGTCGGCCCGACCGTGTTGCTCTGGCCCGTGCGGAGTCGATTCCGCGAGCTCCCACGCGCCCCGAAGGAGCGACCCATGCCGAACCCCACGCACGCTGTCCGCCCGGTGGGCGCCGTGCGCCCTGTGAAGTCCCCCGACGGCGCGTCCGGACGCTGGACGGTCCTGGCCATCTGCTGTCTGAGTCTGTTCCTGGTCGGACTCGACACCACGATCGTGAACGTCGGGCTGCCCTCGATCGGCGCCGGCCTGCACATCGGGACCCGCGGTCTGGAGTGGACGGTCGACGCGTACACGCTGGTGATGGCGAGTCTGCTGATCTCGTCCGGCGCGCTGGCCGACCGCGTCGGCCGGCGGCGTGTGTTCCGGCTGGGGCTGGTCGTGTTCGGTGTCGCGTCCGTCGTGTGCGCGCTGGCGCCGGGCTTCGGCGTGCTGGTCGCGGCCCGGGCGGTGCAGGGGGTCGGCGCGTCGATGCTCAGCCCGGTGGCGTTGGCGATCGTCGTCAATGTGATGACCGATCCCAGGGAGCGGGCGCGTGCGATCGGCGTGTGGGCGGCCGTGTTCGGCGTCAGCATGGCCGCCGGGCCGCTGGTGGGCGGCGCTCTGGTCTCGGCCGTCGGCTGGCGCTCGCTCTTCTGGATCAACGTGCCGGTGGTGCTCGTGGCGCTGGCGCTGACCGCCTTCTTCGTCCCGGAGTCCCGTGCGGAGCGGCCGCGCAGGCTCGACGGCCCGGGTCAGCTGCTGCTGACCGTCGTCGTCGGCTCCTCGGTCGCCGTGCTGATCGAGGGACCGCGCGTCGGGTGGGGCTCGCCCCTGGCGCTCACCGGGTACGCCGTCGTCATCGGCGCCGCGGTCGCGTTCGGGTGGGTCGAGTCGCGCCGGGCCGAGCCGCTCGTGGACCCCCGGCTGTTCCTTCGGCGCCCGTTCGCCGCCGCTGTCGTGGGCGCGGTCGCGGTGTTCGTCGCCCTGAGCGCGACCCTGCTGCTGAACACGCTGTACCTGCAGCACGGGAGGGGCATGACCCCGCTCGCCGCGGGGGTCGTGACGCTCCCGATGGCCGTCGCGGCGACGGTGTGCGCGCCGCTGTCCGGGGTGCTCGTCGGGCGTTTCGGGCCGCGCCCGCCGCTGGTGCTCGCCGGGGTCTTCACCACCGCCGGCGGCCTGTGCCTGGTGGGTCTGGACGACCACACCGACCTGCGGTGGCCCGCGCTGGCCTACCTGCTCGTCGGTATCGGCTTCGGATGCGCCAACGCGCCCCTCACCCACACGGCTGTCAGCGGCCTGCCGCCCGCGCGGGCCGGCGTCGCGGGCGGCATCACCTCCACCGCCCGCCAGCTGGGCTCGGCCCTCGGCATCGCCGCCGCCGGCAGCCTGATCGCCGGCGCCGCGCCGGCACAGCTCGCCCGCGCCTCCCGCCCCGGCTGGTTCCTCGTCGCCGCCTGCGGCCTCCTCATCCTCGCCGTGGCCGCACTGGCCCCGTCGGCCCGCGCCCGGCGGGATCCACGACCGGTCGGGAGGCCGGCCGGCCACGCGGAAACGGAGGGGGCCCGCACCGCGGGAGGCCGACCGGGCCGCGGCTGAGGGGCCGTCGGGGCACGGCCGTACGAGCGCCGGCTGAGGGTGCCGTCGGGGCACGGCTGAGGGGCCGTCGGGGCACGGCTGAGGGGGCCGTGGGGGGGGCGGCTGAGGGGGCCGTGGGGGGCGGGACGCCCAGAGTGGCTCACCCACACCGGGACGGCGGTGTCTCCCTGGATCGCCTGAGCCCGAAAGGGGATCCGATTCCTCCCTCCGGGAGCGCGCGGAGCACCTTCCTCCTCCCCGGACAACCGGGCACGAGGGGCGCGGGAAACCGGAATGATGTCCTCCCCGCGTACGGCTGAGGCCCCCCGGCACCAGCCGGGGGGCCTTCGTGCGGGACGTCCGACGGTGTCAGATCGTCGCCGTGTCGATCACGAACCGGTACCGCACATCGCTGTTGAGCACCCGCTCGTACGCGTCGTTGATCTCGGACGCGCTGATCAGTTCGATCTCCGCGCCCAGGCCGTGCTCGGCGCAGAAGTCCAGCATCTCCTGGGTCTCGCGGATGCCGCCGATCATGGAGCCGGCGAGGGTCTTGCCGCCGCCGATCACGGAGAAGAGGTTGAGGGAGACGGGCTCCTCGGGGGCGCCCACGTTCACCAGCGCGCCCTCCGTCTTGAGCAGCGTCAGGTAGGCGTTGAAGTCCAGCGGGGCCGAGACCGTGGACACGATCAGGTCGAACGTACCGCGCAGTTCCTCGAAGGTCTTCGGGTCGCTGGTGGCGTGGTAGTGGTCGGCGCCCAGCTTGAGGCCGTCGTCCTTCTTGCGCAGGGACTGCGACAGCACGGTCACCTCGGCGCCGAGGGCATGGGCGATCTTCACGCCCATGTGGCCGAGGCCGCCCAGGCCGAGGATCGCGACCTTCTTGCCGGGGCCGGCGTTCCAGCGCTTCAGCGGGGAGAAGAGGGTGATGCCGGCGCACAGCAGGGGTGCGGCGACGTCCAGGGGCAGGCCGTCGGGGATGCGCACGACGAAGTTCTCGTCGACGACGATCTTCTGCGAGTAGCCGCCGTGGTTGGGCGTGCCGTCCCGGCCGATCGCGTTGTACGTGGGGCCGAAGCTCCCGTTCAGGCAGTACTGCTCCTGCCCTGCCTTGCAGTTGTCGCACTCGCGGCAGGAGTCGACGAGGCAGCCGACGCCCACCCGGTCACCGACGGCGAACTTCGTCACGCCCGGTCCGACCTGCGAGACGACGCCCGCTATCTCGTGGCCGGGCACCATCGGGAAGATCGCCTCGCCCCAGCCCTCCCGGGCCTGGTGGATGTCGGAGTGGCAGATGCCGGCGAACTTGATGTCGATCAGCACGTCGAACTCGCCGACCGCGCGGCGCTCGATGGTCGTGCGCTCCAGCGGAGCCTTGGCGGACGGTGCGGCGTAAGCGGCGACGGTGGTCGTGCCAGTGGTCATGCTGGGGTCTCCTAGCAGGTCGTACGCCCGGTCTGCCTTCGGACCGGGTACGGCGTCCAGCCTGCCGCAACGCCCGGCGGTCACCCAGTCCTCACCTGTGCCTACGTCCCCCGTGCCTACCACTGGCGGGGTCAGGATCGTGTGCGTACGACGGTGAATACTGGACGCATGGACCAACAGCCCGAAGCCGTGCCGGAGCCCGCCGGCGGCCTGGACCGGCGTGCCGAACTCAGCGAGTTCCTGCGCACCCGGCGGGCCCGGCTGAAGCCGGAGGACGTGGGGCTGCCGGACTACGGGCGGCACCGCCGGGTGCCGGGGCTGCGGCGCGAGGAGCTGGCGCAGCTGGCCGGGGTGTCGGTGGCGTACTACACGCGCCTGGAGCAGGGCAACGGGCGGAACGTGTCGGCGGAGGTGCTCGACTCCATCGCGCGCGCCCTGCGGCTGACCGACGCCGAGCACGCCCACCTCACCCACCTGGCGAAGCCGAAGCACAAGAAGAAGCAGGCGGCCCGGCCACAGCAGGCGCGGGCCTCGCTGCGGCAGCTGCTGGACCTGATGGACGGGGTGCCCGCGTACATCGTGGGACGGCGCACGGAGATCCTCGCCTGGAACCGGATGGCCGCGGCCGTCTTCGGGGACTGGGCCGAGCTCCCGCCCGCCGAGCGCAACTGGGCCCGGCTGGTGTTCCTGCGGCCCGACTACCGCGAGCTGTACCTGGACTGGGAGCAGAAGGCGATCGACATCGTGTGCGTGCTGCGCATGGACGCCGGCTGCTACCCGGACGACCCCCGGCTGTCGGCGCTGGTGGGTGAGCTGTCGGTGAAGAGCGAGAACTTCCGGCGGCTGTGGGCGACGCACGACGTCAAGGAGAAGAGCCACGGGGTGAAGCGGCTCAGGCATCCGCTGGTCGGCGAGCTCTCCCTGAACTTCGAGAGCTTCAGGCTGGCGGACGACGGCGAGCAGTCGATGGTGGCGTACCACGCGGAGCCGGGGTCGCCTTCGGCGGAGGCGCTGCGCCTGCTGGCGAGCTGGGGAACCGACGCGACGCGGGCGGGGGCCGGGTCTCAGGCGCCCTCGGCCTAGCAGATCGCCCCGCGGCTCAGCAGGTCTCCCCGCGCACCGGTGCCGGGCCGGCCGGGGGCCGCCGCCCTCAGGTGCCCGCCACGGCCCTCGTCTTCGGTGGCCGGACGGCTGTGGTGACCGGTCGTCGCTCGCACGGCGCCGCCGGGCCCCTCAGCCCCGGTGCGGCGGCATCACCCCCCAGCCCCACTTCGGCACCGCCTGGTCCGTCGGCGGCTTGGCGTCCGGTCCGGAGAAGCGCACGGCGAGGCGGGTGCCCCATTCGACGCAGGCGAGGAACGCCGAGCGGAACTCCGCGTCCGTGGGGAGGCCGGCCTCGTCCGCCGCGTCCTGGACGAGGTTCACCCAGCGGCGGCGCTGCGGCTCGGTGATGCCTCGGCCCACGTGCTGGGCGACCATGTGGCCATGGCCGCCCAGGGTCGCGGAGTAGGTCGCGGGGCCGCCGAAGACCTCCGCGAGCCAGAGGGCGACGTGCTCGGCGTACTCGGGGCCCAGGTCCGCGAAGACCGGGGCGAGGAGGTCGTCCGCGAGCACCTTGGCGTAGCAGGCCTCCGTCAGGCGGGCCAGTGCCTCGGCGCCGCCCGCCCACTCGTACAGGGTGGGCACGGCGGAGCCCTCGCCGCGCACCGACGTGGGCTTGTAGTGGCGCATCTCCTCGATGTCCCCGACGTACGGGCGGGTCTCGGCGAGGAAGGCGGGGAACAGGTCCGAGGTGCGGAAGCCCTCGAGGTGGTCCTCCGTCGACGTCCAGGTGACGCGCAGGACGAAGTGCGCGAAGTCCTCCTCGCAGCGGGCGAGTTCGTAGTCGACGCAGTGGGGTGAGGCCGCGAGGAGGGGCGCGGCCCGGGTGTAGGCGGCGAGGAACTCCGCGGAGCGCTTCTCGGGGATGTGGTAGCGGATGTACTCGACGGTGGTGGACGCGCTGGGTTTCTCGGACGTCATGGGGCCACGCAAGCACGAACGGGCGCCGAAGGCTCCCCCTCCGGGTCGGCGTTCGCTCAGCGCTCAGCGGGAGGCGGTGTCCGGCCGCCCTTTTGGACCTGTCGAGGCAGCCGTCTTTGGCCCTGTCGGCCGGACCATGGGCCCGTCAGGGTGGAGGGACCTCGCACGTGCGGAGGTCAACCTTGCGGAGGTCCCCTTGAGCATCGCGTTCCTGCTGACCGCCCTGGTGATGGCGGTCACCCCCGGCACCGGGGTGGTGTACACCCTCGCCGCCGGGCTGTCCCACGGCCGCCGGGCGAGCGTGATCGCCGCGTTCGGCTGCACCCTCGGCATCGTGCCGCACCTGGCGGCGACGATCACCGGCCTCGCCGCGCTGCTGAACACCAGCGCGGTCGCCTACGAGACGGTGAAGTACCTCGGGGTCGGTTATCTGCTGTACATGGCGTGGGCCGTGGCGCGCGACAAGGGCGCGCTGGTGGTGGAGGGGGACGGGCCCCGGCCGGCGGCCCGGGTGATCGGCTCCGCGGTGCTGGTCAACCTGCTCAACCCGAAGCTGACGATCTTCTTCGTGGCGTTCCTGCCGCAGTTCGTCCCCGCCGGCGCATCCGGGTCGACGGGCGCGATGCTGCGGCTCGGGGCCGTCTTCATGGGGGTGACCTTCGTGGTCTTCGCCGCGTACGGCCTGTGCGCCGCCGCCGTCCGGGACCGTCTGCTGTCCCGGCCGCGGGTGATGACCGGCCTGCGCGGGGTGTTCGCCGCCAGCTTCGTGGGCCTGAGCGCGCGGCTGGCGGTGGCGTGAGCATGCGTTTCCGGCACGCGGACGCCGTCCGCCGCGACCACCCCGGCCTCGCCGCCGGCGCCCTGTACGCCACCGGTGTCGACGCCACCGCCGACGTCGGAGCGCGCGTCGCCGAGTACACCTCGCGTGCGCTGGAGCGGCTGGCCGGGGCCACCGAGAGCGGGTTCCCCGAAGTGCTGGCCTGGCGGCGGGCGTTCGCCCGGATGGGGCTCAGGCCGACGCAGTACCGGTGCGCCTCGGAGTCGCTGCTGCGGCGGCTGCGCAAGGAGGGGAGCCTGCCGCGCATCCATCCGGTGGTCGACCTGTGCAACGCCGTCTCGGCGGCCTACGCCGTCCCGGTGGCGGCCCTCGACGCCGACCGTATCGCCGGGCCGCTGCTGGAGGTGCGCCACGCCCGCGGCGACGAGCGGTACACGACGTTCGGCGGCGGCATCGAGCACCCCGCGCCCGGTGAGGTGATCTTCGCCGACTCCGCCGGGCGCTCCCATGCCCGGCGCTGGACCAACCGGCAGAGCGGCCACTCCGCGGTCGGGGAGCACACCGGCAGGATCCTCGTGGTGGTGGAGGCGCTGCACGACGGCGGTGAGGAGACCGTGGCGGAGCTGCTGAAGACGCTCGCGGAGGAGCTGTCCGCGCACTGGCCGCCGACCGGCCCGGCGAGGACCGCCCCCTCACCGGCCGGTGGCTCGATGCCCGGCCGCCCCGCCACGGCCGGTCCCCCGCAGACCGCTCCGCCCGCGGCCGGCCCCAGGGTCGCCGTCCTCACCCCCGCCGCACCCGAGTTCCTCTACCCCGACCCCGTCCCCGCCGGGCACCGGCCGCCGGGGTGAGCCGTGGCAGCATGGGCGGGGTGACCGAGCGGGAACAGGCAACGGCGACGCGCCGCACCACCGACACCCCGGCGGCCTACGACGGGCACCCGGCGCACGGCTCGGACTTCCTCCAGCTCGACGCCGGTGACGCGCCTCCCGGCGGCAAGGCGGACTGGCTGGTGCGGCAGCTGCGCCGGGCGATGGCCGACGGCCGGCTCACCGTGGGCAGCAGGCTCCCGCCGACCCGGGTGCTCGCCGCCGAGCTGCGCGTCTCCCGCGGGGTGGTCGCCGAGGCGTACCGGCGGCTGACGGAGGACGGTCACGTCGAGGGGCGCCGACGCGGCGGGACGGTGGTGGTGGCGGTCTCCCCCGCCCTGCCGCCCCGGACCCCGGCCGCGGTCGCCCCGGAGCCGGTCGCGCCGGGCTCGCTGTTCGCCGGTGTGCCCGGCCCCGAGGTCTTCGACGCGCTGCGTGCCGCCCCGTCCCGCATCGACTTCACACCCGGCCGGCCGGACCTCACCGCGTTCCCCCGCTCGGCCTGGCTGCGGGCGGAACGCGCCGTGCTCGCCGGGCTGTCCGCCGAGCACCTCGGATACGGCGACCCGAGCGGCGCCCCGGAGCTGCGCCGTGCGATCGCCGGCTGGCTGGCGCGCGGGCGC
Source organism: Streptomyces sp. NPDC051315 (assembly GCF_044455165.1). Lineage (NCBI taxonomy): Bacteria > Bacillati > Actinomycetota > Actinomycetes > Kitasatosporales > Streptomycetaceae > Streptomyces > Streptomyces sp. NPDC051315. The sequence goes on along the minus strand of NZ_JBITEN010000006.1, from coordinate 37,736 downwards.
GGCATCCGGGTCGAGCCGGACGAGGTGCTCGTCGTCGCGGGCACCGCACAGGCGCTCACCCTGCTGCACCCGGTGCTGCGGGCGGACGGTCTCGACACCGTCGCCGTCGAGGACCCCGGCTCGCTCGGCACCCGTCAGCACCTGGAGCACGGCGGCCTGGCCACCCCGCCGGTGCCCGTCGACGACGAGGGCGTCCGGGTGGACGCGCTGCGCGCCACCGGCGCCCGGGCGGTGCTGCTCACCCCGGCCCACCAGTTCCCCCTGGGCGTGGTGACGAGCGGCGAGCGCCGGCGGGAGCTGCTGCGCTGGGCGGCGGAGGGTGGGCTGATCGTCGAGGACGACTACGACGCCGAACACCGCTACGACCGGCCCCCGGTGCCCGCCCTGCGCGGTCTCCTCGACGACCGGGTCTGCTATCTGGGCAGCGTGTCCAAGCTGCTCGCGCCCGCGCTGCGGATCGGCTGGATGGTGCCGCCGCACCGCCACCGGGACGCGCTGGTCGCCGCGAAACGCTTCACCGACCTGGGCAACGCCGTCCTGCCGCAGCTGGTGCTGGCCCGGCTGATGGAGTCCGGTGACCTGGAGCGGCATCTACGGCTGCTGCGCGGCCGTCACCGGCGCCGCCGCGACGCGATGATCCACGCCCTCGCCGGCCATCTGCCGGGCGCGGTGGTGCACGGCGCGGCGGCCGGCCTGCACCTCACCGTCACGTACGCGCCGGACGTGCCGGACACCGAGCTGGCCGCCGCCGCGCTGGCCCGTGGGGTGAAGGTGCAGCCCCTGTCCTGGCACCGCCGGCTGCCCGGGCCTCCCGGCCTGGTCCTCGGCTACGCGGCCACCCCGGCCGGGGTCGTCGCCGAAGGGGTGGCGGCGGTCGGCGAGGCGCTGCGCGCACTGTCCGCCTGACGCCGGCCGGCCGGGCCCCGGCCGCTCGATTCGGGCCGGCCGCTCGACCCGACCCCGCCCCGCGAACCGGCCCGGCCGCGGCCTCTCGTGCGAGGCCGGGGCCGGGCCGACGTGGGCCGGTGTCCGGCTGCTCGCCGGGGTACGTGGCGGGGCCGTCAGGTGGCGGCGTTCTCCTTCACCGTGATCCTGCCCTTGCGAATGGTCGCGAGGCGGGGGGCCTTCCTCGCGATCGACGAGTCGTGCGTGACCATGATGAAGGTGAGCCCGTGCTCCTTCCACAGGGTCTCGAGGACGTCCATGATCTCGTCGCGCATGGACTCGTCGAGGTTGCCGGTGGGTTCGTCGGCGAGGAGCACCTTCGGCCGCTTCACCAGGGCGCGGGCGATGGCCACGCGCTGCTGCTGCCCGCCGGACATCTCACTGGGCAGGTGCCCGAGCCGCTCGCCGAGCCCGACCGACTTCAGCGCCTCGGCGGCCCGCTCGCGCCGTTCCCGGGACTTCACGCCGAGGGGGACGAGGGCGGTCTCGACGTTCTCCTGCGCGGTGAGCGTCGGGATGAGGTTGAACGACTGGAAGACGAAGCCGATGTTCTCGCTGCGTACCTTCGTCAGCCTGGCCTCCGACAGCTTGGCCAGATCGACACCGTCGAGGACGATCTCGCCCTCGCTGGGCCGGTCGAGCGCGCCGAGCATCTGCAGCAGCGTCGACTTGCCGCCGCCGGTGGGCCCCTGGATGACGAGCCGGTCGCCGTCCGGGATGGTCAGATCGACACCGTCGAGGGCGTGGACGGTCTCCTTGCCGCGGGTGTAGCGCTTGGTGACGCCTCTGAGTTCGTACATGGGTCAGCTCCTGGGTGGGGTGAGGGGGTGCGGGATTTCCGGCGGCGGCTACTCGACGCGCCGCAGCGCGTCGGCCGGACGCAGCCGGGACGCCCGCCAGCCGCCGAACGCCCCCGCGATCAGCCCACCGGCCACCGCGAGCGCCACGGCGAGCGCCACGGTCGTGACGCTCACGGGCGCGGTGAGCGCGACGTCGAGCGTCTTCGCCGCCGCCTGCCGCCCGGGACCGCCGAAGCCCCCGCCGCCCCCGGGGCCGCCCGTGCCGCCGCCACCGCCGCCGCCCAGCTGCGCCTCCAGCGTCGGGCTCATCGCCGTCACCGCGTACGCTCCCGCCACTCCGACCGCGATGCCCAGCACGCCGCCCAGCAGCCCGTTGACCATCGCCTCACCGACGACCTGCCGGGTCACCCGCCCGGACTTCCACCCGAGCGCCTTCAGCGTCCCGAACTCCCGCACGCGCCGCGAGACCGCCGACGAGGTGAGCAGCCCGGCCACCAGGAACGCGGCGACCAGCACCGCGATGGACAGCCACGTGCCGACGCTGGTGGCGAGGGAGGACGCCGTGGACAGGGAACCGGAGACGGTGTCCGCGAGGTCCGCGGAGGTCGTCACCGTCGTCCCCGAGACGTTCTTCTGGATCGCGGACTTGACGCTGTCGATCTTCTGGGAGTCGGTCGCCTTGACGTAGATCGTGGTGACCCTGTCCTTCGAGTCGCTGAGGGTCTGCGCCTGGGGCAGCGGGATGTAGACGTCGGCGGCGGAGTCGCCGCTGTCGGCGGTGGCGACGCCGATCACGCTGAACGTGACGCTCTTGATGGTGACGGTCGAGCCGACCTTGAGCTTCTTCTCCTTGGCGTACGCCGAGTCCAGCACGGCGACCTTGCCGTCGGTCTCCGTCGCCTTGAACGTACGGCCGCTGGTGATCCGGGAGGAGGTCAGCGGGCCGAGCGCGGCCTCGGTGACGTCGGTGCCGTAGACGGAGTAGTTGTTGACGTCGAAGTCGGCGCCGCCGCCCCGCACTTCACCCTGCGGCTGGCCGCCCGTGCCGCCGGCGCCGCCCGGCCCGCCCTGCTGGCCGCCGGTGGAGCCGTTGCCGCCCTGCTGGAACTGGCCGCGGGTGAACTGGCCGCTGACCTTGATGACCTGGAGGCTCAGTCCGCCGACCGCGTCGGCGACGCCGTCCTGCTTGCCGACCTTGGTGACGGTCGAGGTGGACAGGGTCTGGAAGCCCTGGACCATGACGCGGTCGCTGCTCTGCTCCTCGCCGGAGCCGTCGTCCTGCGCGTCGAACTGGAAGCGCGGCCGGTCGGAGGGGGTCGCGGTGGGCGAGGCGGCCTTGGTGACCGTCATGTCCGTACCCAGGCCGTACAGGGACTGCAGGACCTTGTCCTGGGCCTTCCCCATGCCGGAGGACACGGAGGTGACCACGATGACCAGCGCGATGCCCAGCGCGAGGCCGGAGGCGACGACGAGGGCCGCCCTTCTGCGGCGGCGCAGTTCGCGCCTCAGGTAGGTGAAGAACATGCGCCGCAAGCTAGGTACGGACCGTGATGAAGCGATAAGGCTCGAATAAGAGATGGATGAGAAGCCTGTGCCCGACCCCGGAAACACCGATGCCGCCCCTGGGGGCGGCATCGGAAAGCTGTGCGCCGACTGGGCGTCAGACGGCCGAACCGGCCTTCCACTGCGCCCAGTCCATGTTCCAGCCGTTGAGGCCGTTGTCCGGGGCGACGGTCTTGTCGCCGGTGTTCTGGACGACCACGACGTCACCGACGATCGAGTTGTCGTAGAACCAGGCGCCCGGCGTGCTCGGGTCGTCGGCGCCCTTGGTGTCGGACAGGCCGACGCAGCCGTGGCTGGTGTTCACCGAGCCGAAGATGGACTTCGCGCCCCAGTAGTTGCCGTGCACGAAGGTGCCGGAGGTGGTCAGACGCATGGCGTGCGGCACGTCCTTGATGTCGTACTCGCCCTTGCCGTCGTCGTCGGTGAAGCCGACCGTCGCGCCGTTCATCCGGGTCTCCTTGAACTTCTCGGAGATCACCATCTGGCCCTCGTACGTCTTGTTGTCGGGCGAGCCGGCGGAGATCGGGATGGTCCGGACCGTCTTGCCGTCCTGCGTGACCTTCATCTGCTTGGTCTTGGCGTCGACGTAGGTGACCTGGTTGCGGCCGATCTTGAAGGTGACCGTCTTCTGCTGGACGCCGTAGACGCCCTCGGCACCCTGGACGCCGTCGAGCGCGAGCTTCAGCGTGACGGTGGAGTTCTCCTGCCAGTAGTCCTCGGGCCGGCAGTCCATGCGCTGGGTGTTGAACCAGTGGCAGACGATCTCCTGGCCGCTGCTGGAGGTGACCGTGATGCCCTTCTGGACGGCGGCCTTGTTGGTGATCTCCTTGTTGAAGTTGATCGACACCGGCATGCCCACGCCGACGGTCGAGCCGTCCTCGGGCGTGAAGTTGCCTATGAAGCTGTTGTCGGGGGAGACCGTGGTGAAGGACGCGTTCTCGTGGGCCTCGCGGCCTTCGGAGTCCTTCGCGGTCGCCGCGAGCTTGTAGGTGGTGGAGCGCTCGAGCTGGCCGCTGGGCTTCCAGCTGGTCTTGTCGGCGGAGAGCTCGCCCTCCACGGCGGTGCCGTCGGCGGTGGTCATCGTCACCTGGGTGAGCGTGCCCTTGCTCACCGTGACGGTCGCCGAGTTGTTGATGGAGGCGTTGTCCGAGCCGTCCGCGGGCGTGATCTTGATCTGGGCCTCCGACGCCTTCTCCGCCGCCGCCTCGTCGGCCCTGGCCTGAGAAGAGCCGCCCGTGCCGCCGTCCGAGGCGCTGCTGTCACCACCGGAACACGCAGAGAGCACCAGAACACCGCCGAGCAGTGCGGACGCGGTCCTCAGACCCCTGCGCCGCCTACTGTTCGTCATCACACGCTTCTCCATCGTTGCCGATTCCCGAACCCCGAGAGTCCCCGTCAAGAACATCAACGCTACGACCGGTTCGTCCCGTTCCACATCCTGCGAATGTGTGGGCCACACCACGTCCACAGGGGCGGTGAATCGCCCGGGACCCGTGGTGCGGGTGTCGGTCAGTGCGTCCTGTGAGACGACGGAACCCCGGGCGGCGGTTGCCGCCCGGGGTCACGATTTCCCCAAGACGTTCAGCCGATGCCGCCCGTGCGGGCGTCCTTCCGGCCGTCCGCGCCGTCATCCTCGTCGACATCATCCCCGTCGAGGTCCCACTCCGGCGAATCCGGGTCGTAGTCGACGGGTTCGCTGGACCAGGAGGCCTGCTGGAGTTCGACCCCCGGCACCTCACTGATCAGGTCCAACGGGTCGACGAGGTAGGCGAGGGCCTCGGCGGTGTCCTCGGTCACAGCGCTCTCGGTGTGCGCCCGCTCGGCCTCCGGCGTCCCGGGATCCGCCGCGATGCGCCGCAGGGCGGCCCCGGTCACCGCGTCCGCGTCCCCGACCTCCAGGACGAGCTCCACGCGAAGCCGGACATATCGGGATGTCTCTTCAGTGCTCATGCCCGGAGCGTACGGCTCCCGGGTCCCGCAACTTTCCCGCGACCCGCGCCTTTCATTAGCATCGGGCCACACGGCCAATTCGCCAGCGCCACAAGGGGATCGATATTCCGTGTCATCCGCTCGCCGTCCGTTGCTGACCGCCACCGCCGCGGGCACCCTGTTGGGCGCCCTGTGGTTCGTCCCGAACGCCAACGCGACGCAGGACTTCCCGGCGAGAGCGGACGCGAAGCCGCAGGCCACCGCCCAGGCGCGGGCCGCGAACGCGACCGTCACCGACGCCACCACGACCTCCGCCACCGGCGCCGCGAGCGACACCGAGGGCACCCGGCTCGCCGACACCGGCAGCTTCGACACCACCCCGTACGTGGTGGGCGGAACCACTTTGCTCGCCTTGGGTGCGGGATTCGTGGTTTATTCCGTTCGCCGGGAACGCCTCGGTTTTTGAAATGACTTGACGCTCACTTGACCAGACCTTCATAGTCCGCTCATGAAGAGATCATCGGGTGCGCGGCTGTGCGCCACGGCTGCCGTGGGCGCTCTGTCGCTCGCCCTCATCACAGGCTGTTCGAGCGACGGGTCGAAGAAGGACAAGGGATCCAGCGGTTCCGGCGCGGGTTCCGGTTCGTCCTCCTCCTCGTCGGCTCCGGCCGCGAACGCCCTGACCGCAGCCGAGTTGGAGAAGCTGCTGCTGGTCCAGGGCGAGGTCAAGGGGTACAAGGTCGACTCGGGTGACGACACGCTCCCGAAGTCCAAGACCGAGGTGAAGACCGACAAGCCGGCCTGCGACCCGCTCGCCTGGGCCACGGCCGGTCTCGCCCCGGGCGACACGGACGCGAACGCCAGCAACTCCGTCTCGGAGGACAAGGCGTCGACCGCCACCGCGCAGCCGGAGGACATCGCGGACGCCTTCAACGTCGACATGACGTTCGTGGGTCTCTCGTCGTACGACGGCGACGGGGCCGAGAAGGCCATGAAGGCCGTCACCGACGGCGTGACGGCCTGCTCCGGCGGGTACGGCCTCACCACCGGCGGCGAGGACTCGAAGGTCACCAAGGTCGCCGCGACCAAGGGCTCCGGGCTCGGTGACGAGTCGATCGCCTTCGCCGAGGACGTCGACATGGACGGCGAGGGCACGGCCACCTTCCACACCGAGGTGGTGCGCAAGGGCAACACCATCGCCACGTTCTACACGGTGAACTTCGCCGCGCTCGGCACCGGTGAGGCCGCCGAGATCCCGGCCGCCGTGGTCCAGGCGCAGGTCGCCAAGCTCAAGTAGTCCGTCCGGACACACCGTCGGGGCCCTGCCGTCACCCGTGGACGGCAGGGCCCCGCGCCGTCTTCTCCGCCGGGCGCCTACCGCAGCGGCCCGGTGACGGTCTCCGCGGCCGCGACGAGCCGCCCCGCGCGCACGAAGGCGTCCGCCGCCGCGAGGTCGGGCGCGAGGAACCGGTCGGGACCGGGCCCCTGGACCCCCGCCTCCCGTACGGCGTCGATGACCGCCCGGGTGGCCGGCGCCGGGGTCAGCCCCTCGCGCAGCTCGACGGCGCGCGTGGCGGCGTACAGCTCGACGGCGAGCACGCGCGTGAGGTTGTCGACGGCCGTGCGCAGCTTGCGCGCCGCGGACCAGCCCATGGACACGTGGTCCTCCTGCATCGCGGAGGACGGGATCGAGTCCGCCGAGGCGGGTACGGCCAGCCGCTTCAACTCGCTGACCAGCGCGGCCTGCGTGTACTGGGCGATCATCAGCCCGGAGTCGACGCCGGCGTCGTCCGCGAGGAACGGCGGCAGTCCGTGGCTGCGGTTCTTGTCCAGCAGCCGGTCGGTGCGGCGTTCGGCGATCGAGGCGAGGTCGGCGGCGGCGATGGCGAGGAAGTCGAGGACGTAGGCCACCGGCGCGCCGTGGAAGTTGCCGTTGGACTCCACGCGCCCGTCCGGCAGGACGACCGGGTTGTCGACGGCCGAGGCCAGCTCCCGCTCGGCGACCAGCCGGGCGTGGGCCATGGTGTCCCGTCCGGCGCCGGCGACCTGCGGGGCGCAGCGCACCGAGTAGGCGTCCTGGACGCGGGGCGCGTCGTCCTGGTGGTGCCCGGTCAGCCCGGACCCCTTCAGGACGGCCAGCATGTTGGCCGCGCTGGCCTCCTGTCCGGGGTGCGGGCGGATGGCGTGCAGCTCGGGCGCGAGCACCCGGTCGGTGCCGAGGAGGGCCTCCAGCGAGAGCGCCGCCGTGACGTCGGCGGACTTGTAGAGGGTGTCGAGGTCGTCCAGGGCCATGATCAGCATGCCGAGCATGCCGTCGGTGCCGTTGAGGAGGGCGAGGCCCTCCTTCTCGCGCAGCTCGACGGGGGCGATCCCGTGCTCGGCGAGCAGGTCCCCGGCGGGCCGCACGACGCCGTCCGGCCCCTCGGCGTCGCCCTCTCCCATGAGCGTGAGGGCGCAGTGGGAGAGCGGGGCCAGGTCGCCGGAGCAGCCGAGGGAGCCGTACTCGTGGACGACGGGGGTGATGCCGGCGTTCAGCAGGTCGGCCATGGTCCGGGCGACCTCGGGGCGCACCCCGGTGTGCCCGGAGCAGACGGTCTTCAGCCGCAGGAACATCAGGGCCCGGACGACCTCCCGCTCCACGCGCGGCCCCATGCCGGCGGCGTGCGAGCGGACGATGTTGCGCTGGAGCTGGGTGCGCAGTTCCTGGCTGATGTGCCGGGTGGCGAGGGCGCCGAAACCGGTGGAGACGCCGTAGACGGGGTCGGGCTTGGCCGCCAGCGCGTCGACGATCTCGCGGGCGGCGGCGAGGGCCGTCACCGCCTCCTCGGAGAGTTCGACCCGGGCGCCGCCGCGCGCCACGGCGAGCACGTCGGACGCGGTGACCCCGGACGTCCCCACCACCACAGTGTGCATATCCATATTCAGGAGCGTACGCAGTGAAGACGAAGATGTCACCACTGGGGCCGGGCCTCACCCCTTACCGATGCGTCACACCTCAGCTCCGCCGCCCACGGAAGCTGCGCCGCTCGGCGGCCGGCCCCTGGGGCGGTTCGTCGGCGAGGCGCACGACGGGATCGTCCGGCCCCTCCCGCCCGGCGACGACCGGCCGGGCGGCCCGCACCGCCTTCGCCCGGTACTGGGCGGCGTCCGCGAGCCGGAACAGCCGCCGGGCGGAACGCACCGTTCCGATGGGGTCCTCGGTGGAGGCGACGCCGCAGGCCACCCCTTCCCCGAGCTCCAGTTGCAGGGCCCGCAGGCACAGTTCGTCGGCCACCTTCACCACGTCGTCGGCGGACGGCCCGACCGCGAGCAGACAGAACTCGTCCCCGCCCAGCCGGGCGGCGAGCGCCCCGGGCAGCATGGCCCCGCACAGCGACAGCACCGACCCGAACCGCTCCAGCAGCCGGTCCCCGACGGCATGTCCCTGGGTGTCGTTCACCCGCTTGAGCCCGTTGAGGTCGCACACGACGAGACTGACCACGTCCCCCCGCGTCCGGTGCCGCTCGACCGCCTCCTCCAGCCGTACGTCGACGGCGCGGCGGTTGGCCAGGCCGGTGAGGGCGTCGGTGAAGGCGAGCCGGCGGGCCTCCTCCAGCCGCTCGGTCTGCGCCAGCCCGGCGGCGACCACCGCGGCCAGGACGGTGGCGAAGTCGGCGTCGGCGCGGTCGAAGACGGGCGTGCCGGAGGAGCGGGCCACGTACAGCTCGCCCCAGGCGCGGCCGTGCAGCACGATCGGCGCGACGACACAGGAGCCGCGCCCGCGCCGGCGCAGGGCGGCGACCCGCTGGTGGCAGTAGCCGGGCCGCCCGGCGGCGGGCCCCTGCGCCGTCTCCACCCAGGCGTTGGGCTCGCCGCCGGCCACCCAGCGTTCGTGCAGGAACTCGGTGATCTCCGGGAACTGGTGCACCGGATAGGCCTCGCCGTCCGGGAACTCCTCCTCGTCCGGCGCCCGGTCCCCCACGTTCACCAGGACACGCAGCCGCCCGAGGTCGCGCTCCCACACCGAGAGCGCGGCGAACGCGCCGGCCAGCGCCCGGCAGGCCCCGAGCGCCGCCGCCCGCCACGACTCCCGGGGCGTGTGCGCTGCCGCCATTCCCTGCGCCAGCGCCACCACGGCCGCGAGGCGTCTGTCCTCACCCATTTCATCAGGCTAGGGACATTTACCCACCAAGGGGACACCGGGATGGCACTTGGAGTGACGGCACGCCCCCTCCCCGGGGCGGGTCACTCCCCCGGCCACTGCGGCTTGCGCTTCTCGTTGAACGCCGCCACCCCTTCCGCCCGGTCCCCCGAGAACGCCACCGACCGCCAGGCCGCGTCCTCGACCTCCAGCCCCGCCCGCAGGTCCAGCCCCTGCCCCAGCCGCAGGGCCCGCTTGGCCGCCCGCAGGCCCACCGGGGAGTTGGCCCCGATCCGCGCGGCCAGCGCCAACGCCTCCTCGCGGTCCCTCCCCTCCTCCACCAGCACGTCCACCAGTCCCAGCTCCCGCGCCTCCACGGCCTCCACCCGCCGGGCGCTGAAGATCAGCTCGGCCGCCCGGGCCGCCCCCACCCGCCGGGGCAGCAGCTGCGTACCCCCACCGCCCGGAATCACCCCGACCGACACCTCGGGCAGCCCCACCACGGCCGTACGGTCGGCCACGATCACGTCGCACGCCAGCGCCAGCTCGAACCCGCCGCCCAGCGCGAACCCGTGCACCGCGGCGACCGTGGGCACCGGCAGCTCCAGCACCCCGGTGTACGCGCCCCGCGCCACCGGCCGCTGCCGCACCAGTTCGGCGTCGCTGAGGGAGTTCCGCTCCTTCAGGTCGGCGCCCACGCAGAAGGCCCGCTCGTGCGTCGAGGTCACCACGACCACGCGGACGTCCCGGTCCCGGCCCAGCGCCGCGCAGGCCGCGCCGATGGACCGGGCCATCCCGGTCGAGACGGCGTTCATGGCCTTGGGCCGGTCCAGGGCCAGCTCCGCGACATGCCCGTCCTCGTGCCGCCGCACCAGGACGAACTCCCCGAACCGCTCCTCGCTCATGACACCCTCCGGATCGACGCAGGTTAACGCGGGTTAACCTCTCCCGCTCGACCGATCATCGCAGGCCGGGTGCGCCGGGGAAAGAGCGGACGAGGGCCCGGCCCGCTCCCGCGTCACCGCCCGTCCGGCCACCGCGATCCCGCCCGTCCACCCGTTCGAGTGACATCCCGCCCAACTCCCACCCGACCGCCCAAGGGAGCGCATAACGTGCGTCCGCCCCGGCGCATCGGGGGCGCGAATCGCACCGGGGAGGGAACGCGATGACGAGCACACCGGTGAGTACGCCGACCGGACGAGGCATCGGGGCCGAGGAGCCGCAGGTGGGGGAGCCCGTCCGTCTCCGGACCGCCGCCCGGGGCCGGCACCGCCGTCCCCGCCCCCGCAAGACGCTGTTCGCCGCGGGCGGCCTCGTGGTGATCGCCGGTGTGCTGAGCTTCCTCCGGATGACGCCCGACTCGGGCGTCGGCGGACTCGGTACCGCGGAGGCGGGAGCCCGCCCCGACCCCGTCCTGGGCACGGACCCGGACACCGACCGCGCGGCCCACGCGGGCGCCACCGTCGCCGCCGTCCCGACGGCCTCCGCCACCACGGGCGTGCCGAGCACCCGCCCGGCACCCGAGGTCACCCTGGTCCCGGGCACCCCCGGTTCACCGACGTCCGTCGCCCTCACTCCGGGCGCCACCTACACCCCGGCGGCCCCGGGCGTGCCACCGGCACCGGCCGCGACCCGCGCCCCGGCACCCGCGCCCACCGCGGCCGGCCGCCCGCGGCCCCCGTCGACGGCGACGCCCGCGCCGACCGCCCCGGCGCCCGCTCCCCCGCCGCGGCAGCCGGACCAGCCGGACCTGTGCGTCCCCGTGGTCGGACTGTGCGTGGACCCGCTCGACGCGCCCCTGCCCTGACCGCCCGAGGTCACTCGCCGCCGTCGTCCCGGCGGGTCAGCAGCCAGGGCTCGACCACACCGAGCCCGCGCACCGGGCGCTGCCACATCGGCTGGAGCGCGAACCGGTAGACGGGCGGCTCCTCGCCCTCCTTCTCGGCGGCGGCCGCCTCCTCGGCGGCCTCGGCCTCGGAGGCGGGCGCGTCCCCGGTGCGGATGATCTCCTCCGCGAACGCGCTGTCGACGAGGACGGCGTCCCGCGGCGCTATCGACGTCAGCCGCGAGGCCAGATTGACGGTCGTGCCGAAGACATCGCCCATCCGGGTGGTCACCGTCCCGAAGGCCATGCCGACGCGCAGCTCGGGCATCGTCTCGTCGTTGCTCATGGTCTCCACGAGACGCAGCGCGATGTCGGCGGCGGTACCGGCGTCGTCGGCGGCGTACAGGACCTCGTCGCCCAGCGTCTTGATGAGCCGCCCGCCCCGCGCGGCGACCAGGTCGGCGGCGGTGGTCTCGAAGGCCTCGACGAGCTCGCCGAGCTCCTCCTCCTCCATACGGCGGGTCAGCCGGGTGAACCCGACGAGATCCGCGAACCCCACCGCGAGCCGCCGGTCGACCATCTCCTCGTCGTCCGCGGCCTGCACGACCCGCCCGGCCGAGGCGGCCAGCTGCCGGCGCCACACGTAGACCAGGAACTCCTCGAGCTCCGGCAGCAGCAGCTCGACGATCGGATAGGTGACCTCGGTGCGGGTCATGCCCGGCTCGGGAGGCTCGGTCAGCCCCTCCAGGAAGGAATCGATCTGCCACTCCGCCAACCGGGCGGTGGTCTGCCCGGTCGACCGTGCCACCTGCACCGCCATGGCCTCGCTCAGCAGCCCCGCCTCCACGAGACCGGCGAGCCGCCGCAGGGCCAGTACGTCGGCCTCGGTGAGCGCCCTGGCCTGCCCTATGTCGGCGAAGCCCATGGCCCGCCAGAAGCGGGACGCCAGCTCCATGGAGACACCGGCGCTGCGGGCCGCCTGGAACGGGGTGTAGCGCCGCTCGGCGCCGAGGATGAGCTGCTCCAGGCGCAGGGCGAGCGGGTCGTCGCCGGATTCGGCGGCTTGGGCGTCCCCCCGCTCGAGCGAAGCCGAGAGCGGCGGAGGGTCCACCCGGCCGTCCGCGCCCGCGCCGGAGCCCGTGTCGTCGACGGTCACGCCTGTGCCCTTCCGATCTACCGCGGTCAGGTATCGACCGGCCTCAACTCTACGGCAGGTGTGCGCCAGCTCACTCCGTCAGGTGGAGCGGACGCACCCCTCAGGCCGGCCGCAGATGCACGATGTCGCCCGCCCCCACGGGCTCCTGCACGCCGTCCTCCGTGGCGATCACCAGCCTGCCGTCGCCGTCGACCGCGACCGCCTCCCCCACCACCGACCGCTCCCCGGGCAGCTCCGCCCGCACCACGCGCCCGAGCGTCGCGCACCCGGCCGCGTACGTCTCCTGCAGCCCGCTCGCCGCGGGGTCGCCCCCGGCGGCGCGCCACCGGCCGTACCACTCCTCCAGCGACCGCAGCACGGCCCGCAGCAGCGGATCGCGGTCCGTGCTCACCGCCCCGGCCAGCGCCAGCGACCCCGCCTGCGGCACCGGCAGCTCGTCGGCCCGCAGCGAGACGTTGACGCCGAGTCCGAGCACCACCCCGTCCGCCCCGGCCCGCTCGGCCAGGATCCCGCCGGCCTTGCGCTCCTCCCCGCCCACGGTCACCAGCAGGTCGTTGGGCCACTTGAGCGCCGTGTCGACGCCCGCGGCACGCGACAGCCCGGTGGCCACCGCCACCCCCGCCAGCAGCGGCAGCCAGCCCCACCGCTCCACCGGCACCTCGGCCGGTCGCAGCAGCACGGAGAAGAAGAGCCCCGAGCGGGCGGGCGCCGTCCACCGCCGGTCCAGCCGCCCCCGTGCCGCGGTCTGCTCCTCGGCCACCAGGACCGCGCCCTCGTCCGCCTTCCCCGCGGCCGCCAGGGCCACGAGATCGGAGTTCGTGGAGCCGGTCCGCTGCACGACCTGCACGTCGCGCCAGAGCCCGCCCTCCCGCACGAGCCCGCGCCGCAGCGCGACGGCGTTGAGGGGCGGACGGTCCAGATCGGACCACCGGCTGTTGTTCGCGTCTGATGCATCTCGCGGCGTCATGCAAGCCACCCTAGGTGTGGTAAACGCCGCACTGCTGATCCATAGGCGCACCACTACGCTACGGATGAGTAACCGTCCCCCCTTTTGAGCAGGCAGGGAGCCGCATCCCGATGTCCGAGCCGGAAGAGATCGACATCCACACGACCGCGGGAAAGCTCGCGGATCTCCAGCGCCGCGTCCAGGAGGCGACGCACGCCGGCTCCGAACGTGCCGTCGAGAAGCAGCACGCGAAGGGCAAGCTGACGGCCCGTGAGCGCATCGAACTCCTCCTCGACGAGGGTTCCTTCGTCGAACTGGACGAGTTCGCCCGTCACCGCTCGACCAACTTCGGGCTGGAGAGCAACCGCCCGTACGGAGACGGCGTGGTGACCGGGTACGGCACGGTCGACGGCCGCCCCGTCGCCGTCTTCTCCCAGGACTTCACCGTCTTCGGCGGTGCCCTCGGCGAGGTCTACGGCCAGAAGATCGTCAAGGTCATGGACTTCGCGCTGAAGACCGGCTGCCCGGTCATCGGCATCAACGACTCCGGCGGCGCCCGCATCCAGGAGGGCGTGGCCTCGCTGGGCGCGTACGGCGAGATCTTCCGCCGCAACACGCACGCCAGCGGCGTCATCCCGCAGATCTCGCTGGTCGTCGGCCCCTGCGCGGGCGGCGCGGTGTACTCGCCCGCGATCACCGACTTCACGGTCATGGTCGACCAGACCTCGCACATGTTCATCACCGGCCCGGACGTCATCAAGACCGTCACCGGCGAGGACGTCGGCTTCGAGGAACTGGGCGGCGCCCGCACCCACAACTCCGTCTCGGGCGTGGCGCACCACATGGCCGGCGACGAGAAGGACGCCATCGAGTACGTCAAGCAGTTGCTGTCGTACCTGCCGTCGAACAACCTCAGCGAGGCCCCGGTGTTCCCGGAGGAGGCGGACCTCACCGTCACCGACGAGGACCTCGAGCTGGACACGCTCGTCCCGGACAGCGCGAACCAGCCGTACGACATGCACACGGTGATCGAGCACGTCCTGGACGACGCGGAGTTCTTCGAGACGCAGCCGCTGTTCGCCCCGAACATCCTCACCGGCTTCGGCCGGGTCGAGGGGCACCCGGTCGGGATCGTCGCCAACCAGCCGATGCAGTTCGCGGGCTGCCTGGACATCCAGGCGTCCGAGAAGGCGGCGCGCTTCGTCCGCACGTGCGACGCCTTCAACGTCCCGGTGATCACCTTCGTCGACGTCCCCGGCTTCCTGCCCGGCGTCGGCCAGGAGCACGACGGCATCATCCGGCGCGGCGCGAAGCTGATCTACGCCTACGCCGAGGCCACCGTCCCCCTGATCACGGTCATCACCCGCAAGGCCTTCGGCGGGGCGTACGACGTCATGGGCTCCAAGCACCTGGGCGCCGACCTCAACCTGGCCTGGCCCACCGCCCAGATCGCCGTCATGGGCGCCCAGGGCGCGGTCAACATCCTGCACCGCCGCACCATCGCGGAGGCCGAGGCGAGCGGTGAGGACGTCGAGGCGGTCCGCGCCCGGCTGATCCAGGAGTACGAGGACACCCTCCTCAACCCGTATGTCGCCGCCGAGCGCGGTTACGTCGACGCGGTGGTCATGCCGTCGGACACCCGCCGGCACATCGTGCGCGGCCTGCGTCAGCTGCGGACGAAGCGGGAATCCCTGCCTCCGAAGAAGCACGGCAACATCCCCCTGTAAGGAGCCGCTGTGATCAAGGTCGTACGGGGCAACCCGACCCCGGAGGAGTTGGCCGCCGCACTGGCGGTGGTCAGGGCCCGCGCCGCGGCGGCGTCCAGCACGCCGTCCGGCGCGCCGACGACGAGGGACGCGTGGTCCGACCCGTCACGCATCGCGGCCCACCGCCTGCCCCAGCCGGGCCGGGCGTCGTGGGCCCGCACCTACTGGCCGGGCTGACAGCGGCCGGCCGGGGCGCCGCGGGGCCGTACACCGGCCCACGGCTCCGCCAAGCCGACGCGCCGGCCCCCACCGGCCCGCAGCCGCGCACGACCGGCTGCGGGCCGGCAACTTGAGTACGCGTACTCAGGCGCCCTTCACGCTCGCGCCGCACCCTGGACACCATGCTGTGGTCCGACCCCGAGAACGAACCGCCGAAGGAACTGCGAGACATGCAGGAGACGATGCGGCGGCTCGGCCTCTTCCTCGCCCTGGCCATGGTGCTGGCGATGATCGTGATCGGCCTCGGATGAAGCGCCCGGCCCGGGCCGGGCGCCAGCGGATACGCTGACCGCATGACTGATCAGCCGCGCCGTCGACTCGTGCTCGCCTCCCAGTCCCCCGCCCGGCTGGGCCTGCTGCGGCAGGCCGGCCTCGACCCCGAGGTGATCGTCAGCGGGGTCGACGAGGACGCCGTCACCGCCCCCACCCCGGCCGAACTGGCGCTGGCCCTCGCCGAGGCGAAGGCCTCCGTCGTGGCCGCGAAGCCCGAGGTGAAGGGCGCCCTGGTGATCGGCTGCGACTCGGTCCTCGACCTGGACGGCCAGGCCCTGGGCAAGCCCGCGGACGCCGAGGAGGCCACCGCCCGCTGGAAGGCGATGCGCGGGCGGGCCGGCACGCTGCAGACCGGGCACTGCGTCTACGACACCGTCAGCGGGCGGTACGCCTCGGCCACCGCCTCCACGGTCGTCCGCTTCGGGGAGCCGACCGACGAGGAGATCGCCGCGTACGTCGCCTCGGGCGAGCCCCTCTACGTCGCCGGGGCGTTCACCCTGGACGGCCGTTCCGCCCCGTTCATCGACGGCATCGACGGCGACCACGGCAACGTCATCGGCATCAGCCTGCCCCTCGTCCGCCGCCTGCTGGCGCAACTGGGCGTGGGCATCACGGAGTTGTGGGCGCCGGCGGACCGCTGACCGGGGCCGGGCCCTCGTCCTCGGGGCCGCCGCCCGGACCTGCCTGCGGCCCCGCGGCGGCCTGCCCCTCCTGACGGTCGTAGCTCATCAGCAGCAGCACGATCAGCGCCAGCACCACCACCATGAACAGGAACGCCGGCCAGCCCACCAGCCCCCAGACGAACGCGCCCAGCAGCCCGTGCACCACCGCGGCGCTGATCAGCAGGATGCGGCCGAGGCCGGCGGCCGGCCGGCCGCGTACCGCCATCAGCAGGGCGACCAGGCCGCACAGGGCGAAGTAGAGGCCGAAGACGACCCCGCCGATCTTCGACGAGGTCGACATCATGTGCGGGTCCAGGCCGGCCAGCGACATGTCCTGCCGGTCCACGACGACCCCGAGGAACCAGTTCAGCGCCGCCACGCCGAACGCCTCGGCGAAGAGCACGACCGCCACGATCGCTGCCACCGGTCTGCGGACCACCGGTCCCCACCCACTTTCGACCCAGCCCCGGGAGGACTGCTGTTACCCCAAGTACGTTCGAGACATCGTGAACGCTACTAACGGGTAAACCTGGGGACAAGGGTTGTGCGCCCGGCAAAGAATCATTGGGCCATTCGTAGGGACTCGACAAAGAAACAGAGTGGGCCGCAGCACGCTCTCACAGAGACCTTGGCCACAGTTGAGGGCTAGGGTTTCCGGGAGGAGTGCTGCGTACGGCGGTACTACAAGGGATTTCGCGGTCGAGTGAGCCTCGCATCACGCTCCGTGTGGGCAAGCTCACCTCTGGGGACGGGTCGAAGAGCCGTGTCGGCAGTCCCTAAACTCGGCTTGTTTCAAGGAGGGAGCCTCAATCGTGCGCAAGGTGCTCATCGCCAACCGTGGCGAAATCGCAGTCCGTGTGGCCCGGGCCTGCCGGGATGCCGGTATCGCGAGCGTTGCCGTCTACGCGGACCCGGACCGGGACGCTCTGCATGTCCGCGCCGCGGATGAGGCGTTCGCCCTGGGCGGTGACACTCCGGCGACCAGCTACCTGGACATCCAGAAGGTGCTGAACGCGGCCCGCGAGTCCGGCGCGGACGCCATCCACCCGGGCTACGGCTTCCTCTCCGAGAACGCCGAGTTCGCCCAGGCGGTCCTGGACGCGGGCCTGATCTGGATCGGCCCGCCCCCGCAGGCCATCCGCGACCTCGGCGACAAGGTGGCGGCCCGGCACATCGCGCAGCGCGCCGGCGCGCCCCTGGTCGCCGGTACGCCCGACCCGGTGTCCGGCGCCGAGGAGGTCGTGGCCTTCGCGAAGGAGCACGGGCTCCCCATCGCGATCAAGGCCGCCTTCGGCGGTGGCGGCCGCGGCCTGAAGGTCGCCCGCACCCTCGAAGAGGTCCCGGAGCTGTACGACTCCGCCGTCCGTGAGGCCGTCGCCGCCTTCGGCCGGGGCGAGTGCTTCGTCGAGCGCTACCTCGACAAGCCGCGCCACGTCGAGACCCAGTGCCTCGCCGACCAGCACGGCAACGTGGTGGTCGTCTCCACCCGTGACTGCTCGCTCCAGCGCCGCCACCAGAAGCTGGTCGAGGAGGCCCCGGCGCCGTTCCTGTCCGAGGCCCAGGTCGCCCAGCTGTACTCCGCGTCGAAGGCCATCCTCAAGGAGGCCGGCTACGTCGGCGCCGGCACGGTGGAGTTCCTCGTCGGCCTCGACGGCACCATCTCCTTCCTGGAGGTCAACACCCGCCTCCAGGTCGAGCACCCGGTCACCGAGGAGGTCGCCGGCATCGACCTCGTCCGCGAGATGTTCCGCATCGCCGACGGCGAGGAGCTCGGCTACGGCGACCCGGTGCTGCGCGGCCACTCCTTCGAGTTCCGCATCAACGGCGAGGACCCGGGCCGCAACTTCCTCCCGGCCCCCGGCACGGTCACCGCGTTCGACCCGCCGTCCGGGCCGGGCGTGCGCCTGGACGCGGGCGTGGAGTCCGGCTCGGTCATCGGTCCGGCCTGGGACTCGCTGCTGGCCAAGCTGATCGTCACCGGCCGCACCCGCAAGGAGGCGCTGGAGCGCGCGGCCCGCGCCCTGGAGGAGTTCCAGGTCGAGGGCATGGCCACGGCGATCCCGTTCCACCGCGCGGTGGTGAGGGATCCGGCCTTCGCGCCCGAGCTGACCGGGTCCGCCGACCCGTTCACGGTCCACACCCGCTGGATCGAGACCGAGTTCGTCAACGAGATCAAGCCCTTCGCCTCCCCGGCCGACGCCGAGGCGGACGAGGAGATCGGCCGTGAGACGGTCGTCGTGGAGGTCGGCGGCAAGCGCCTGGAGGTCTCCCTCCCGGCCTCGCTCGGCATGACCCTGGCCCGTACGGGTCTGGCGGCGGGCGCCAAGCCGAAGCGCCGGGCGGCGAAGAAGTCCGGTCCGGTGGCCTCCGGCGACACCCTCGCCTCGCCGATGCAGGGCACGATCGTCAAGGTCGCCGTCGAGGAGGGCCAGGAGGTCAAGGAGGGCGACCTGGTCGTCGTCCTGGAGGCGATGAAGATGGAGCAGCCGCTGAACGCGCACCGCTCCGGCACCATCAAGGGCCTCACCGCGGAGGTCGGCGCGTCGATCACCTCGGGCGCCGCGATCTGCGAGATCAAGGACTGAGCCCGGACGCACGTCGAGGCGCCCGGTGGACCTGAGCGATCGGTCCACCGGGCGCCTCGCTCGTCCCGGTCCCTCCCCGCGGCTGTGGCCCGTTTCCCTGCCCCCCGTGACGGCGGTCCGGTTCCCCGGCCCCCATGACGTCGGTCCCTTTCCCGTCTCCCGTGACGGGTCCGGGCGCGTCCGGGTCCAGGACGCGCCCGGGTCCAGCCCGTACCGTGCCGTGCGGCCGCGGTGAGCGAGCTGCCGGGTGAAGCCGAAGAGGTCGCGCTCGTCTCGGTGAAGTCCCGTCCGGCGCGGACGAGGGCGTACCCCTCGACCACGCTCAGGTCCGAGCCCGCCGACGCGACCAGGTGCCGGCGCAGGCCGAACGGGCGGAAGGCGAGGAGGCAGCGGTGGGTCCGCCGCCCCAGCAGTCGCCGGCCGCGTCACTGGTGCGCCGGGTCTCGGTCGTCGAAGTCTGGAGCATGACCTCGGTGAGCGGGTGGCCGAGGGGGCGGTCCTAAGAAGGCCATCGGGTTCTCGTGGAAGGAGTCCCGGGGCAGCGACAGTGAGGACAGCCCGGCCCGGTCGGCCGGCAACCGGTACCACTGCGCGGCGCCGGCGGCCACGAGCCCCATCGGCTCGGGCAGCGCGCGCTCCCCCCGCACCTCCGGGCGGAAGCGGTCTCTCAGAGGCCACGGGGCATCGGCAGGCGGCGGCTGCGGGGAGGCCTGGCCGGCCGCGCCTTACCCGGCGGAGCCGCACATCGGACGCCGCCCCGCCCCTGAGGGGCCGTCGCGCGGCGGGCCCGGCGAAGACGGCGCCGCCTGCTCACCGGGCGTCGGACGCGGCGTGGCCCGGCGCGGTGACCGGCGGCCCCGGCCGCCCGGCGGACGCCGCCGGCTCACCGCCGGCGCAGGTCGGCCACCCGTGCGCGCTCCTGGCCCGGGGACTGCTCACCCAGGACCGACGCCGCGCGCAGGCCCGACGGGGTGCCGGGGACCTGGCCTCGGCGGGGGGAGGGGAGGGGGACGTCCCGGCGCTGCTGCTGGCGGCGCGCCGGGACCGCGTCACCCCCCGGGTTTCCCGACGCCCCGGCCACGGCGATCTGCACCCCCTGGTCCGCCAAAGCCTGCAACTCGGTCTGGGCGCGGTCGTCGTGCGCGGGCGGTTCGTCGGTGACCAGGCGGGTGATGACGTCGGTCGGGACCGTCTGGAACATCGTGTCGGTGCCCAGCTTGGTGTGGTCGGCGAGGACCACGACCTCGGCGGCGGCCTGGACGAGGGCCCGGTCGACCGACGCCGACAGCATGTTGGACGTGGAGAGCCCGCGCTCGGCGGTGAGGCCGCTTCCGGAGAGGAAGGCGCGGGAGACCCTGAGTCCCTGGAGGGACTGTTCGGCACCGCTGCCGACGAGGGCGTAGTTGGAGCCTCTGAGGGTGCCGCCGGTCATCACGACCTCGACCCGGTTGGCGTGGGCCAGGGCCTGGGCGACCAGCAGGGAGTTGGTCACGACGGTGAGTCCGGGCACCCGGGCGAGCCGGCGGGCCAGCTCCTGGGTGGTGGTCCCCGCCCCGACCACGATGGCCTCGCCCTCTTCGACGAAGTTGGCGGCGAGGTCGGCGATGGCGGTCTTCTCGGCGGTCGCGAGATGGGACTTCTGCGGAAAGCCGGACTCCCGCGTGAAACCGCCCGGCAGTACCGCACCGCCGTGCCGGCGGTCGAGGAGTCCTTCTGCCTCCAGTGCGCGCACGTCCCGCCGTACGGTCACTTCGGAGGTCTGGACGACGCGGGCGAGCTCACGGAGCGACACGGCCCCGTTCGCTCGCACCATTTCGAGGATCAATTGGCGACGTTCTGCAGCGAACACGAAACTGACAGTAACGCGGACGACCGTCTGCTTTCAGCTCTTTGCGCCGAATAATAGAAGTTGTTCGCACAGTGGGGCACGAAGTGGTATAGGGGCCTAGTTCCGGCGCCTATGCCACCCGCACGGGCCGCAACTCCCCGTGACCTGCGAGGAGTCGATTCCGGCCGTCAGACCTCGCTGCCCGTCTTCCTCGTGTGCAACTGCCGTGCCACCTCGGCGATCGACCCCGAAAGGGACGGGTACACGGTGAAGGCGTTCGCGATCTGTTCGACCGTCAGATTGTTGTCGACGGCGATCGAGATGGGGTGGATGAGTTCCGAGGCGCGCGGCGCCACGACGACACCGCCGACGACGATCCCCGTGCCCGGACGGCAGAAGATCTTCACGAAGCCGTCGCGGATGCCCTGCATCTTGGCGCGCGGGTTGCGCAGCAGCGGCAGCTTGACGACCCGCGCGTCGATCTTGCCGGCGTCCACGTCCGCCTGCGAGTAGCCGACGGTGGCGATCTCGGGGTCGGTGAAGACGTTGGAGGAGACGGTCTTGAGGTTGAGCGGGGCCACCGCGTCGCCGAGGAAGTGGTACATGGCGATGCGTCCCTGCATGGCGGCGACGGAGGCGAGGGCGAAGACGCCGGTCACGTCACCGGCGGCGTACACGCCCGGAGCCGACGTCCTGGAGACCCTGTCGGTCCAGATGTGCCCGGAGTCGCGGAGCCTGACGCCCGCCTCCTCCAGGCCGAGGCCCTCGCTGTTGGGGATGGCGCCGACGGCCATCAGGCAGTGCGAGCCGGTGATGACCCGCCCGTCGGCGAGGGTCACCTCGACCCGGTCGCCGACCCGCTTGGCGGACTGGGCGCGGGAGCGGGCCATGACGTTCATGCCGCGACGCCGGAAGACGTCCTCGAGCACGGCGGCGGCGTCCGGGTCCTCACCGGGCAGCACACGGTCCCGGGAGGAGACGAGGGTGACCTTGGAGCCGAGGGCCTGGTAGGCGCCGGCGAACTCGGCACCCGTCACGCCCGAGCCGACCACGATGAGCTCCTCGGGCAGCTCCCGCAGGTCGTAGACCTGGGTCCAGTTGAGGATGCGCTCGCCGTCGGGCTGGGCGTCGGGCAGCTCGCGGGGGTGACCGCCGGTGGCGATGAGCACCGCGTCGGCGACGAGCGTCTCCTCGGTCCCGTCGGCCGCCCGAACCACGACCTTGCGCGAACCGTCGAGGGCCTGCATGCCGTCCAGGCGGCCACGGCCGCGCAGGACGCGGGCACCCGCGCGGGTGACGGAGGCGGTGATGTCGTGCGACTGCGCGAGCGCGAGCCGCTTGACGCGCCGGTTGACCTTGTCGAGGTCCACCCCGACGACCCGGGCCGACTGCTCCAGCGGAGGGGTGTCGTCGGCGACGATGATCCCCAGCTCCTCGTAGGAGGAGTCGAAGGTGGTCATCACCTCGGCCGTAGCGATAAGGGTCTTCGACGGCACGCAGTCGGTCAGCACCGACGCCCCGCCCAGACCGTCGCAGTCGACGACGGTCACCTCCGCGCCGAGCTGCGCGGCCACCAGCGCCGCTTCGTAGCCGCCGGGTCCGCCACCGATGATCACGATCCGAGTCACGTACTCCATTGTCCCGCACGCCTCAAGGCGGCACGTCTCCGGGGGGCCGGGCGGTGGTACCGCTGCGGCGGAAGGGGTGGTGGACGGCGGAAGTGACGTCTGTTCGAGCTGCCGTACTCTCATCACATGTCGCTCTACGCCGCGTACGCCGGCAACCTCGACGCGCGGCTGATGACGCGCCGCGCCCCGCACTCGCCGCTGCGCGCGACCGGCTGGCTGAACGGCTGGCGGCTGACCTTCGGCGGCGAGCAGCTGGGCTGGGAGGGCGCCCTCGCGACGATCGTGGAGGACCCCGTCGCACAGGTCTTCGTCGCGCTGTACGACCTCGCCCCCATGGACGAGGACTCGCTGGACCGCTGGGAGGGCGTGGGCCTCGGCATCTACCGCCGGCTCCGGGTGCGCGTCCACACCCTGGACGGCGAGGAGCAGGGCTGGGCGTACGTCCTGAACGGCTACGAGGGCGGTCTGCCGTCGGCCCGCTACCTCGGGGAGATCGCCGACGCCGCCGAGTCGGCGGGCGCGCCGCACGATTACGTGATGGAGCTGCGGAAGCGGCCCTGCTAACCGACCCGCCTGCGGACCTGGCCGTCGTCCCGGGCGAGTGACCCCGTCGGCGCAGCCGCGGACCCTTTCATTGGAAACGACAAGACAACGATCGCCATCCCGTGGGCTCTGTCATCTACGCGCGTAGGCCGAGACCGGCTACCCTCATCCGCGTGAACGCATCTCTTCTCCCGGACGACATCCAGGGCGACCCCTACGCCGCCGCCGACGCCGCCGCCGCGCGCCTGCGCGAACTGACGGGCGCCGAGACCCACGACGTCGCCCTCGTGATGGGCTCCGGCTGGGCCCCCGCCGTGGACGCCCTGGGCGCGCCCGAGGCCGAGTTCCAGGTCACCGACCTGCCCGGCTTCCCGCCGCCGGCCGTCGAGGGACACGGTGGCAAGATCCGCTCGTACCGCATCGGCGCGAAGCGCGCGCTGGTCTTCCTGGGCCGTACGCATTACTACGAGGGCCGTGGTGTGGCCGCCGTGGCGCACGGCGTCCGCACGGCGGTGGCGGCCGGCAGCAAGACGATCGTGCTCACCAACGGCTGCGGCGGTCTGCGCGAGGGCATGCGTCCCGGGCAGGCGGTGCTGATCAGCGACCACATCAACCTCACGGCGACGTCGCCGATCGTCGGCGCCAACTTCGTCGACCTCACGGACCTGTACTCGCCGCGGCTGCGGGCCCTGTGCAAGGAGATCGACGCCACGCTGGAGGAGGGCGTCTACGCCCAGTTCCCCGGCCCGCACTACGAGACGCCGGCCGAGATCCGGATGGCTCGGGTCATCGGAGCCGACCTGGTGGGCATGTCCACGGTGCTGGAGGCCATCGCCGCCCGTGAGGCCGGTGCGGAGGTGCTGGGCATCTCCCTGGTCACCAACCTCGCCGCCGGCATGACGGGCGAGCCCCTCAACCACGAGGAGGTCCTCCAGGCCGGCCGGGACAGCGCGACCCGCATGGGGTCGCTGCTGGCGCAGGTGCTGGGCCGGCTGTAGCCGAACACGTCCCCTCAGCGCGCCGCGGCTGCCCGTCCGCCGCCGGCGGCTTCGCGCCCGGGCGTTCGGCCCCTGCCGTCCTGACGGCTCCACCCCGGGCTCCTGGCCTTCGCCGTCCCTGAAGGCTTTGCCCCCGGGCCAGGGCCCCCGGCCTCTGTCCCACCCCTCACCCGTCTCGGCATCTCAGCAGGCGGGCGGCCCGGGACGGGGTCCGACCTCGACCGTGGGCCCTGGCCCGGGGTCCGGCGACGCCCCCGGCGGGGGCCGAAGGGGCGGCCGAGCCCTGGCGGGAAAGGCGGCGGCGGGGGCGAGACACTCACGATCACATACGAGAGGTTGACCGACCGTGCACGACGATCTCGATAACGTCGACGATCTCATCGCCCGCGCCCGGACCTGGCTGGCCGAGGACCCCGACCCGGACACCCGCGAGGAACTCGCCGAGCTCCTCGACGCCGGGGACGTCACCGAACTCGCCGCCCGCTTCCGCGGCACCCTCCAGTTCGGCACCGCCGGTCTGCGCGGCGAACTCGGCGCCGGCCCGATGCGGATGAACCGTGCCGTCGTCATCCGCGCCGCCGCCGGCCTCGCCGCCCACCTGAAGGCGCAGGGCAAGGGGGACGGCCTCGTCGTCATCGGCTACGACGCCCGGCACAAGTCCGCCGACTTCGCCCGCGACACGGCCGCGGTCATGACCGGCGCCGGTCTCAGGGCCGCCGTCCTCCCCCGCCCCCTGCCCACCCCCGTCCTCGCCTACGCCATAAGGCACCTGGGGGCGGTCGCCGGCGTCGAGGTCACCGCCAGCCACAACCCGCCCCGGGACAACGGCTACAAGGTGTACCTGGGCGACGGTTCGCAGATCGTCCCGCCCGCCGACGCGGAGATCGCCGCCGAGATCGCCGCCGTCCGCTCCCTGCACGACGTGCCCCGGCCGGAGACCGGCTGGGAGACCCTCGACGACGCCGTCCTCGACGCCTACCTGGCCCGGACGGACGCCGTGCTCGCCCCCGACTCCCCGCGCACCGCCCGCACCGTCTACACGGCGATGCACGGCGTCGGCAAGGACGTCCTCCTCGCCGCCTTCGCCCGTGCCGGGTTCCCGGTGCCGGCGCTCGTCGCCGAGCAGGCCGAGCCCGACCCGGACTTCCCGACCGTCGCCTTCCCCAACCCGGAAGAGCCCGGCGCCATGGACCTCGCCTTCGCGAAGGCCCGCGAGACCGACCCGGACCTCGTCATCGCCAACGACCCCGACGCGGACCGCTGCGCCGTCGCCGTCAAGGACGACGGCGCGTGGCGCATGCTGCGCGGCGACGAGGTCGGCGCCCTCCTCGGCGCCCACCTGGTCCACCGCGGCGCCCGGGGCACCTTCGCCGAGTCGATCGTCTCCTCCTCCCTCCTCGGGCGTATCGCCGACAAGGCGGGGCTGCCGTACGAGGAGACCCTCACCGGCTTCAAGTGGATCGCCCGCGTCGACGGTCTGCGCTACGGCTACGAGGAGGCCCTCGGCTACTGCGTCGACCCCGAGGGCGTACGCGACAAGGACGGCATCACCGCGGCCCTGCTCATCACCGAGCTGGCCTCCGTCCTCAAGGAGGAGAACCGCACCCTCCTCGACCTCCTCGACGACCTCGCCGTCGAGCACGGTCTGCACGCCACCGACCAGCTCTCGGTCCGGGTGGAGGACCTGTCGGTGATCGCGGACGCGATGCGGCGACTGCGCGAGCAGCCCCCGACCGCCCTCGCGGGCCTGGCCATCACCCGCGCCGAGGACCTCACCCGGGGCACCGACCGGCTCCCGCCCACGGACGGTCTGCGCTACACCCTCGACGGGGCCCGCGTCATCGTCCGCCCCAGCGGCACGGAGCCCAAGCTCAAGTGCTACCTGGAGGTCGTCGTGCCCGTCGCCTCCCGCGAGGACCTCCCGGCGGCCCGCACGACGGCGACCGAACTCCTCGCGACCATCAAGCGGGACCTGTCGGCGGCCGCCGGCATCTGACACGGATCCTGGGGTGCCCGGGGATCCGGGGCCTGCGGATCCGGGGGTGTCTGAGCCCGTCGTACCCCGACGCGCACCGGCCGGGCAGCGGGCCTCCGCTTCCCGGCCCGGCTCGCCGCCCGAGGCCGCCGTGGGCGCCGCCGCGGCTACGGCAGGAGCACCGCCAGCGCCAGGGTCACCACCCCGGCCACCACCCCCACCGGCCACAGCGCCCGTCCCCGCTGCCGCGCGTCGGCCGTGGCGGTCGGCCGCAGCGCCGGGTCCCTCCACAGCGCGGCGATCTCGGCGGCGGTCCGCTCGTAGGGGTGGAGGACGCCGAGCCGGCGTTCCAGCCAGGGCCAGCGAGGCGTGTGCACCCTCCACTCGGCGAAGGACGCCGGCTTGCCGACGACCTTCAGCGTGACGCCCTGGCAGCGGACGTCCCGGATGCGGTCCCACTCCAGGAGCCGGGGCCGCCGCAGGGTGTTGAACCACAGCCCCTCCCGGTCGGCGGTGATCCGCCAGGCGAGACGGCGCGGCAGTACGAGGGCGGCGGCCAGGGCCAGCAGGACTCCGTAGACGTAACGCCACCCACCGGAGTCCGCCCAGACGGACGTCAGGTACAGCACCGCCACCAGGACGGTGAACGCGTCGGCCCATCCGGCCCGCCACCGCCGCACGTCCGGCGTCCCCGTCGGACCGGCCCGTCCCGCGAGGGCGGCGGCGACAGCCCGGTGCCGCTCCTGCCGGCGGGCCTCCTCGACGGCCTTCCGCCTCTCCTGCACGGCCCGGCGCCGCGCGGCCGGCCCGGTCACCGGCCGTACCGGCCCCACCGAGGCCTCCACGACGGGCGGCGCGCCCTCCTCCTCCGCGGCGGCGAGCAGGACGACCTCGGCGCCGTCATGGGGCACGCCGTACAGGACGGCCTCGCGCAGGGGCCCGGTCCAGCCGTCGGCGCCACCCCGCAGCAGCTTCAGGATCTCCTCGTCGTCCTCGGCGTCATCGTCGTCCTCGGCGCCGTCCTCACCGTCGTCGCGGTCCGCGTCGGCGTCCTCCGCCCGCGTCTGGAAGGTGGCGACGGTGAACAGGGGCCGCAGCGCGGCGACGTCGTCGGCGGCGAAGACCTCCGCGTCCGCGTCGGAGTTGTCCCGCACCAGCACCCTGAGCACGGGGACGGGCGCCCGCCGCAACCCGGCGGCCCGGTGCCGGCCGAGTCCCGCGGAGAGGACGACGGTGAGCCCGAGCCCGACGACACACCAGCAGGCGGCGACCGCCGGCCGCTCCCCGCCCCCCGCCCACAGACCGGCGGTGGCCCCGAGCAGCCCGCCGACGACGACGGTGGCGGCACCGGACCAGAACAGGAACGCACCCCGCTCCAGGGGCGCTCGCCTCCCCGGCAGTGCGGACGTCACGCCTCCGGAGGCCTCCAGGGCTGCCACCCGCTGCGCCTTCCGCGCGACCAGCCGCACCGTGACGGCGGCCCACACGCCCACGAGTCCCGCCGCGAGCCCCAGCCGCACGGCCCACGAGGTGTCCCCCGGCACGAGGACGACGGGAACGGCGACCGGCGCGAGCAGACGAGCCGCCTCCGGCCGCAGCACCAGCCACACGAGGTGCAGCGCGACGAGAGCGGCACCCCAGCCGGGCATTCCGGTGCCCGCGACGAGCCCGGCGGCCCCGGCGACGGCGGCGAGGGGCAGCCCCGCGTGCACCGACGTCCACGCCCGGACGGGCACCCACCGCGGGGGCAGCGCCGCCACCCACCGCCGAGCCCGCTCACCCTCCCAGCGCTCAGCGCCGTCGGGTATCGCGGAACCGGGCAGCCTCAGCACCCCACCGGAACCACCGCTCATCGTCTTTCAGCCCCCGAGACACAGACCGAGCCCCACGGATCACCCACCGGACGGCGAGGACCGTGGAGCGCACGGACACAGCACAGCGAACGCCGGCACCCGCGCTCAGCGGACACAGGCCCGCCGCCTCACCCCACGGCCAGCAGAATCCCCAGCACCACGGCCCCGGCCACCGCGGGCCCCATGATCTCCCAGGCCCACCGCACGCTCACCTCACCCTGCGCGCTCTCCTCCTTCTCGCGGGCCTCCCACAGCTGCCGCAACTCGTGCATGATCTTGTCGCTCTCGGCCAGCAAGGGCCCCTCCGGCCCCCCGGCACCCGGCCCCGCACCCGCACCGGCACGCCCGCCCGCGAACGCCCCGCCCCCGGCACCGCCGAACCCACCGAAACCGCCGAGCCCGCCGGCCCCCCGGCCGCTCCGCCCCTGCCGTTCGGCCGTGCG
Organism: Streptomyces sp. NPDC051315; assembly: GCF_044455165.1. Classification (NCBI taxonomy): domain Bacteria; kingdom Bacillati; phylum Actinomycetota; class Actinomycetes; order Kitasatosporales; family Streptomycetaceae; genus Streptomyces; species Streptomyces sp. NPDC051315. Next base: position 9,679 of record NZ_JBITEN010000006.1, on the reverse strand, counting down.
CTCCGCCGCGGCCCGCGCCTGCCGCCGGGCCGCCTTCTTCCGCGCCCGCAGCGAGACGGGGATCGACCACAGCTGGTACTTCTTCCCCGACACGGCGACGACCTCGTTGGTGTACCCCGCCCGCAGCGAGGCGACCTGCCCCCACGGCAGCACGATCACCCGGAACGGATTGCGCACCCGCAGCCGGTCCTCACCGGCGAACACCGCCGGCCGCAGGGTGAAGGCGACGACCAGCGGCACCAGCAGGATCAGCGTCGCGAGCGCCAGCCACGGCGTCCGCCCCTCCCCCGCGACGATCGCGTCGACACCGAGCCAGCCGACGAGCGCGAGCAGCAGCACGCCGCCGGCGATGCCCGCGGGCGACCGGTAGATGCGGTCCTTGGTCTCGGGGGCCGCGGGCTGCGGCGCTGGCGACTGGTCTTCCGGGCTCGTCATGGCCCCGATTGTGCCGCAGCCCGCGGCGCCGGGCCGACCCGCCCCGGGGCCGTCGAGGAGCAGCCCCGCGCCGCGCGGCTCGTCACGGTTCCCCGCGCCCCCACACCGGACACCCGGCGCGCCCTTCGAGGAGCCGCCTCCGGGGTGTACAGCCGCTACGCGCGTAGATATGCTCGTCTGGTGACCATGCCCACCAATGCACCCTCCCCCACTGCTGAACGCGTGGGAGGTACCCCCAGCGCACATGCCCTCGCGGACGTCGCCACGTCCGACAGCGCGCTGCGCCGCTTCCTCCACGGGCTGCCCGGCGTCGACGCGGTCGGCCTGGAGGCGCGCGCCGCATCCCTCGGTACCCGATCCATCAAGACGACCGCGAAGGCGTACGCCATCGACCTCGCCATCTCGATGGTCGACCTGACGACGCTGGAAGGCGCGGACACTCCGGGCAAGGTCCGGGCGCTCGGCGCGAAGGCGGTCCACCCCGACCCGACCGACCGCACGACGCCCCCGACGGCGGCCGTCTGCGTCTATCCGGACATGGTGGCCACCGCCAAGGCCGCCGTGGCGGGCTCCGGCGTGAAGGTCGCCTCCGTCGCCACCGCATTCCCGGCCGGCCGCGCCGCCCTCGAGGTGAAGCTCGCCGACGTCCGCGAGGCCGTCGCCGCGGGCGCCGACGAGATCGACATGGTCATCGACCGCGGCGCCTTCCTCGCGGGCGACTACCTCAAGGTGTACGACGAGATCGTCGCCGTGAAGCAGACCTGCGGCACCTCCGCCCGCCTGAAGGTCATCTTCGAGACGGGCGAGCTGTCGACGTACGACAACATCCGCCGCGCCAGCTGGCTCGGCATGCTCGCCGGGGCGGACTTCATCAAGACGTCCACCGGCAAGGTCGCCGTCAACGCGACCCCCGCGAACACGCTGCTCATGCTGGAAGCCGTGCGCGACTTCCGCGCGCAGACCGGGGTCCAGGTCGGCGTGAAGCCGGCCGGCGGCATCCGCACCACCAAGGACGCCATCAAGTTCCTGGTCCTGGTCAACGAGACCGTGGGCGGGGACTGGCTGGACAACCACTGGTTCCGCTTCGGCGCCTCCTCGCTCCTGAACGACCTGCTGATGCAGCGTCAGAAGCTGGCCACCGGCCGCTACTCCGGCCCCGACTACGTGACGGTGGACTGATCACCATGGCTCCCGCATCCGCATTCGAGTACGCACCGGCCCCCGAGTCCCGCTCGGTCGTCGACATCGCCCCGTCCTACGGCCTCTTCATCGACGGCGAGTTCACGGAGGCGGCGGACGGCAAGGTCTTCAAGACCGTCTCCCCGTCCACCGAGGAGGTCCTCTCCGAGGTCGCCCGGGCCGGCGGCGAGGACGTCGACCGCGCGGTCAGGGCCGCCCGCAAGGCCTTCGAGAAGTGGTCGGCGCTGCCCGGCCCGGAGCGCGCGAAGTACCTCTTCCGCATCGCCCGCATCATCCAGGAGCGCAGCCGCGAGCTGGCCGTCCTGGAGACCCTGGACAACGGCAAGCCGATCAAGGAGACCCGCGACGCCGACCTGCCACTGGTCGCCGCGCACTTCTTCTACTACGCGGGCTGGGCCGACAAGCTCGACCACGCCGGCTTCGGCCCGAACCCGAGGCCGCTGGGCGTCGCGGGCCAGGTCATCCCCTGGAACTTCCCGCTGCTGATGCTGGCGTGGAAGATCGCCCCGGCGCTCGCGACCGGCAACACGGTGGTGCTGAAGCCGGCCGAGACCACGCCCCTGTCCGCGCTCTTCTTCGCGGACATCTGCCGCCAGGCGGGCCTGCCGAAGGGCGTCGTCAACATCCTCCCGGGCTACGGCGACACCGGCGCCGCCCTGGTCGCGCACCCGGACGTGAACAAGGTCGCCTTCACCGGCTCCACGGCCGTCGGCAAGGAGATCGCCCGCACGGTCGCCGGCACCGACAAGAAGCTCACCCTCGAACTGGGCGGCAAGGGCGCCAACATCGTCTTCGACGACGCGCCGATCGACCAGGCCGTCGAGGGCATCGTCAACGGCATCTTCTTCAACCAGGGCCAGGTCTGCTGCGCGGGCTCCCGTCTGCTGGTGCAGGAGTCGATCCACGACGAGCTGCTGGAGTCGCTGAAGCGCCGTCTGTCCACGCTCCGCCTGGGCGACCCGCTGGACAAGAACACGGACATCGGCGCGATCAACTCCGCCGAGCAGCTCGCGCGCATCACGGCACTCGCCGACCAGGGCGAGGCCGAGGGCGCCGAGCGCTGGTCCCCCGCCTGCGAACTGCCCACCTCCGGCTACTGGTTCGCCCCGACGCTCTTCACGAACGTCACCCAGGCGCACACCGTCGCCCGCGACGAGATCTTCGGCCCCGTGCTGTCCGTCCTCACCTTCCGCACCCCGGACGAGGCCGTCGCCAAGGCCAACAACACCCCGTACGGCCTGTCGGCGGGCATCTGGTCGGAGAAGGGCTCCCGCATCCTCGCGGTGGCGAACAGGCTCCGGGCCGGCGTCGTCTGGTCCAACACGTTCAACAAGTTCGACCCGACCTCGCCGTTCGGCGGTTACAAGGAGTCGGGCTTCGGCCGCGAGGGCGGCCGCCACGGCCTGGAGGCGTACCTCGATGTCCGATAAGACCGACAAGACCGAGCAGCAGCGGCTGAGTGTCTTCAAGACCTACAAGCTGTACGTCGGCGGGAAGTTCCCGCGTTCCGAGAGCGGCCGGGTGTACGAGGTGACGACGAAGACATCAGCCGCCGACGCGGCGGGGGAGGGCAGGTGGCTGGCGAACGCGCCCCTCTCCTCCCGCAAGGACGCCCGTGACGCGGTCGTCGCCGCCCGCAAGGCGTTCGGCGCCTGGTCCGGCGCGACGGCGTACAACCGGGGTCAGATCCTCTACCGCGTCGCGGAGATGCTGGAGGGCCGCAGGAGCCAGTTCGTCCGCGAGGTCGCCGACGCCGAGGGCCTGTCGAAGTCGAAGGCCGCCGACCAGGTCGAGGCGACGATCGACCGCTGGGTCTGGTACGCGGGCTGGACCGACAAGATCGCCCAGGTGGTGGGCGGCGGCAACCCGGTGGCGGGCCCGTTCTTCAACCTGTCCTCGCCCGAGCCGACGGGCGTCGTGGCCGTCGTGGCCCCCCAGGAGTCGTCCTTCCTGGGCCTGGTCTCGGTCGTCGCCCCGGTGATCGCCACCGGCAACACGGCGGTCGTGGTGGCGTCCGAGCGGTCCCCGCTCCCGGCCCTGTCCCTGGGCGAGGTCCTGGCCACCTCCGACCTCCCCGGCGGCGTGGTCAACGTCCTCTCCGGCCGTACGGCGGAGATCGCCGCGCCGCTGGCCGCGCACCAGGACGTCAACGCGATCGACCTCGCGGGCGCCGACGCCGCGCTGGCGAAGGAACTGGAGATCGCGGCGGCGGACAACCTGAAGCGCGTTCTTCGTCCACAGCCTGTGGACGACTGGTCGGCGACGCCGGGCATCGACCGCCTGACAGCCTTCCTGGAGACGAAGACGGTCTGGCACCCGACGGGGTCGCTGGGCGCCTCGGGCTCGTCGTACTGACGGCCCTCCACGACGGGCAGGCCGCGCCCCTCTCCGTCCGGAGGGACGCGGCCTGCTGCGCGTGCGCGCCGGTCAGCCGCCCAGCAGCCCCGTCACCTGCCCCCCGACCGGGATCGAGCCGACCGACTGCGCCTGCGCCACCGGCCCGGTCAGCGCCCTGGAGGAGAGCGGCCGGAAGTCGGCGACCTGGGTGCCGACGCCGTTGTCGAGCGGGTCGACACCGGTGCCGGCGAGCGGGTTGGGCTTCAGGCCCGACACGGGGCCGGTGACATGGCCGACCGTGCCGGTCAGCGCCTGCAGGCCGGCCTGCGGGTCGATGGTGCCGAGCGAGGTGGGACGCGTGCGCACCACGTCCAGGACCGGTTCGGTCTCGGCGGCGGCCGTCCCCGCGCCCGCGCCCAGCGCCACCCCCGCGGTGGCGAGGGCGACCAGGGCACGTCGGCCGGTCGGAGTCCGGGGTGAGGGGTGTCGGGCCATCGCGGCGCCCACTTTCTGCTGCGTCGGGTGATCGGATCGACACGAAGGGTAGTTGAGGTGTGACGCGCGCATCAAAGCCGACCCGCGGGGTCGTTGACGACCCGGGCGATGCCTCACACTGGTGTCCCGTGAGTCCCCATCCGCCCGTACCCACGCGAGTCGTGCTGCTCTGCGGCCCTTCCGGCTCCGGCAAGTCCCTCCTCGCCGCCCGCTCCGGTCTGCCGGTGCTGCGGCTCGACGACTTCTACAAGGAGGGCGACGACCCGACGCTGCCGCAGGTGGCGGGGAGCTCCGACATCGACTGGGACCACCCCGACTCGTGGGACGCGGACACGGCGGTCGCCGCGATCACCGACCTGTGCCGCACGGGCCGGACGAGCGTTCCCGTCTACGACCTCGCGCTCAGCGCCCGCACCGGCGCGGAGACGATCGAGATCGGGCGGACACCGCTGTTCATCGCGGAGGGCATCTTCGCCGCCGAGATCGTCGGCCGGTGCCGGGACCTGGGTGTCCTGGCCGACGCGCTGTGCCTGAGCCGCGGCCCGGTGACGACCTTCCGCCGCCGTTTCCTGCGGGACCTGAAGGAGGGCCGCAAGTCGGTCCCCTTCCTGCTGCGCCGCGGCTGGCGCCTGATGCGCGACGAACGCTCCATCGTGGCCCGCCAGACCGCGCTCGGCGCGTACGCCTGCGACCGCGACGAGGCGCTGGGCCGCCTGGCGAACGCGGCGTCCGGCCACCGTGCCACGGCGGCGCGTACGGTCGCGTAGACGCCGTACGGGCCGACCCGGGGCAGCACGAGAAGCGGGACTGGACGGACCCCCCGGCCCTCCAGCCCCGCTCTGTGGTGCTCCCCCGTGCTTCCCCCGTGCTCCCGTCCCCCCGGACGGGGCCTCCCCCGTGCTGTGCGCGGTACCGCTCCCCCGACGTCCCCCGTTGGGTCCCCCCGGTACCGCTCCCCCGTGTCTCCCCCGTTCACCGGCGTCCCTCACGGGATGCCGGCCCCCGTGACCTTCAGGCGACGAGCTCCCCGAAGGCGTCCTCCTCGTCACGGCCGAAGCTGAGGACCTCGTCCTCGCGCAGCCGGCGCAGCGACCGCCAGATGCTGGACTTCACCGTGCCGACACTGATGTCGAGGATCTCCGCGATCTCCGGGTCGGTGCGGCCCTCGTAGTAGCGCAGGACCAGCATCGTCCGCTGGAGTTCGGGCAGCCGGGCCAGCGCCTGCCACAGGACCGCGCGCAGCTCGGTGCCGCGCATCGCGTCCGTGTCGCCGGGCGTCTCCGGCAGTTCCTCGGTCGGGTACTCGTTCAGCTTGCGGCGGCGCCACGCGCTGATGTGCAGGTTGGTCATGGTCCGCCGCAGGTAACCCCCGACGGCCGCCTTGTCGCTGATGCGGTCCCAGGCCCGGTAGGTCGAGAACAGCGCGCTCTGCAGCAGGTCCTCGGCCTCGAAGCGGTCACCGGTGAGGTGGTAGGCGGTGGCGTACAGGGAGGCGCGGCGCTCCTGGACGTAGGCGGTGAACTCCGCCTCCGACAGCGAGCGACGCTCCCCCGTGGCCTCCCTGTACGCGGCTCCCCCGTGCGCTTCCCCCGTGTTCGCGTCAACCACCGTCATGATCGCGGTGTGCTGACGCCCGGCGCCGCGAGCGCACCCCCGCCCGCTCACGGCACCGGACTTCTCGGAACCCCGGTGCACGTCGTGCAGGCGCGTGACCACTGCGCTGGTGCTCAGGCCGTGCAGCGTGTTCATCTTGCGCCCCCCGTCGTGGACTTACGGTGTCCGGCTTGATCCGTTCGGCTCGGCGTGCTGCCTTGCCTGTGCCGAAAAGCTTGCCCACGCCACTTCATCGCCGTGTCCGTCGACTGTCACAGACCTGTCACAGGGGTCGGTCACGGCGACACCACAGCCCGTTCACAGTCGTCGCCGCTACGGCCCGTCGCACCGCGCTCCGGCGGTGCTCCCGGAGCGCCCGGAACCGCCCGCACGCCGCGCGCGCCGCGGAAACGGCGGACCTCCGCGCCCGAGCCCCGACCCGCAGGTCGAACGACAGCACCTCCATGGGCCAGAATGAGCCCGTGCCTTCCCTGTTGCTGATCGAGGACGACGACGCCATCCGTACGGCCCTGGAGCTCTCACTGACGCGCCAGGGACACCGTGTGGCGACCGCTGCGAGCGGTGAGGACGGTCTGAAGCTGCTGCGCGAACAGCGGCCGGATCTGATCGTGCTGGACGTGATGCTGCCCGGCATCGACGGCTTCGAGGTGTGCCGGCGCATCCGGCGCACCGACCAGCTGCCGATCATCCTGCTCACGGCACGCAGCGACGACATCGACGTGGTCGTGGGGCTGGAGTCCGGCGCCGACGACTACGTCGTCAAACCGGTGCAGGGCCGGGTGCTCGACGCCCGGATCCGGGCCGTGCTGCGGCGCGGGGAGCGCGAGTCGAACGACTCGGCGACCTTCGGCAGCCTCGTCATCGACCGCGCGGCGATGACGGTGACGAAGAACGGCGAGGACCTCCAGCTGACCCCGACCGAGCTGCGCCTGCTGCTCGAACTGAGCCGGCGCCCCGGTCAGGCGCTGTCCCGGCAGCAGCTGCTGCGCCTGGTCTGGGAACACGACTACCTGGGCGACTCCCGACTCGTGGACGCCTGCGTCCAGCGGCTGCGCGCCAAGGTCGAGGACGTCCCCTCCTCCCCCACCCTGATCCGTACCGTGCGCGGAGTCGGCTACCGCCTGGACGCGCCTCAGTGACCTCAGGGCAAGGGGGGTTCCGCGGCTGGTCCGCGGCGCGCAAGGGACATCTTTCACGGCTGCGCCTCACCAGCCTGCGACTGCGCCTCGTCGTCGTCTTCGGGCTGGTGGCGCTGACCGCCGCCGTATCCGCGTCCGGCATCGCGTACTGGCTCAACCGCGAGGCCGTGCTGACGCGCACCCAGGACGCGGTGCTGCGGGACTTCGAGCAGGAGATGCAGAACCGGGCCGGCTCGCTGCCCGAGCACCCGTCGCAGGACGAGCTGCAGCACACGGCCGGCCAGATGGCCGACAACAGCCAGCGCTTCAGCGTCCTGCTGCTCGCCGAGGACTCCACCGGCAGGACCGTGTACGGCAACTCCGGCGGCCTGAACGGCTTCTCGCTGGACGACGTGCCCATGTCGCTGCGTACGGCGGTGAACAAGGAACAGGGCACCACCGCCGGCAACAAGTCGCCGTACCACCTGTACTGGCAGCGGGTGGTCGACCACGGCACGCCGTACCTGGTGGCCGGGACGAAGGTGATCGGGGGCGGTCCGACCGGCTACATGCGCAAGTCCCTGGAGCCGGAGGCCAAGGACCTCAACTCACTGGCCTGGTCCCTGGGCATCGCCACCGGCCTGGCCCTGATAGGCGCCGCACTCCTCGCGCAGGCCGCGGCCACGACCGTGCTGAAGCCGGTCCACCGGCTCGGGGTCGCCGCCCGGCGCCTCGGCGAGGGCAAGCTGGACACCCGTCTGCGTGTCTCCGGGACGGATGAGCTGGCCGACCTGTCCCGCACCTTCAACCGGACGGCGGAAGCCCTCGAGAAGCGCGTCGCGGACATGGCCGCCCGCGACGACGCCTCACGCCGCTTCGTCGCGGACATGAGCCACGAACTGCGCACCCCCCTCACCGCCATCACCGCCGTCACCGAGGTGCTGGAGGAGGAGCTGGACGCGGAGTCGGGCGGGATCGACCCGATGATCGAGCCCGCCGTACGCCTGGTGGTCTCCGAGACCCGACGGCTGAACGACCTCGTCGAGAACCTGATGGAGGTCACCCGCTTCGACGCGGGAACGGCACGCCTGGTCCTGGACGACGTCGACGTCGCCGACCAGATCACGGCCTGCATCGACGCGCGCGCCTGGCTCGACGCGGTCGAACTCGACGCCGAGCGCGGCATCCACGCCCGCCTCGACCCACGCCGTCTGGACGTCATCCTCGCCAACCTCATCGGCAACGCCCTCAAGCACGGCGGCTCGCCGGTACGGGTCTCGGTGCGGGAGTCGGCCGACGAGGTGGTCATCGCCGTCCGCGACCACGGCCCCGGCATCCCCGAGGACGTCCTGCCCCACGTCTTCGACCGCTTCTACAAGGCGAGCGCCTCCCGCCCCCGCTCCGAGGGAAGCGGCCTGGGCCTCTCCATCGCCCTGGAGAACGCCCACATCCACGGCGGCGAGATCACCGCCGCCAACTCCCCCGAGGGAGGCGCGGTCTTCACCCTCCGCCTGCCCAGGGACGCCTCGGAGTTGGCGGAGGGTGAGAAGAAGGACAAGGGGGACACTTGATGACCGCACACGCCAGGCCCGTACGCCTTCTCGCCCTCCCCCTCCTCGCCGCGCTGGTCACCGGCTGCGGAATCAGGGCGACGGAGGTACCGACCGACTTCGGACCCGCCCCCTCCCGGGTCCGCTGCTCCCTCACCGAACCGGACGCGACCCCGCAGGCCTCGCGGGGCGTACCGGTGCGGGTGTTCCTGCTGTGCGGTTCCTCCCTGGTCGCCGTCGACCGCGCCGTCCGGGTCCCGGACGGCGCGGTCGACTCCGCACGACGCGTCCTGGTCGCCCAGGGCCTCCTCGACGAACTGGCGGAGTCCCCGTCGGCCCCCGAGAAGGAGGCCGGCTACACCACGGACGTACGCGGCGGCATGACGGTGAGCGGCCCGGCCCCCGAGGACCCGGACGACACCCTGCGCCTGAGCACCTCCCCCGGCGACCTGACCTCGTACGCCCTGGCCCAACTCGTCTGCACCTTCTCCGACTCGGCAGCGGCCGAGGGCGACGGCTCGGTGGTCCTGGGCGGCCCCGACACCGACCCCCCACGCCGCTACGAGTGCACGGACGAGGTCCGCTCCCGCCCCGGAACGACGGAACCCCCGTCCACAGAAGTGACCGAGGAATAACCCCCACCCCGACGTACTCACCACGGACACCCGCACCCGCCCGACGGCGGGAGCGGACCGTCAACCGGTCAGCCGCCCCAGCCCGACGGCGGGCGCGGGTGTGTGTGCACCGGACCACCGCACCCGCGAGACGGCGGGAGCGCGTACAGGCGGGAGCGGACGTGTGCGCTGCCGACCCGCCGCACCCGCGAGACGGCGGGAGCGGGTCGTGGCGGTGCGGCGCAGCCCGTCGCTCAGCGCTGCACAGCCACGTTCCACTGCTACCGACAGGCAGCCGTACGCCCAACGCGCGACG